>JAIMAA010000015.1 GCA_023512225.1 Candidatus Bathyarchaeota archaeon | reverse complement strand
ACTACTATTATATCATTAGTTGAAGGCTTAAGTGAATAGGGAAAACATCATGGAAATTCCAAACCTTAAAACTTGGAAAACCGCGCTCCTGCTATCAATAATAGTGCCAGTAAGCCTGCTAACAAGCTTCAAGCTAACAGGCTTAATAGCAGAACCACAAACAATAGCTGAAACGACAACACTGGAACCGATAGAATGGAGTTTTGCAAGACCTTCAGCATATAGTGTGTTTGACAAATTTTTGCAGGCATACTATACTTGTGAGAATGCCTTTGGAAACTTTGATTTGATAGTGTTTGATTACGTTCAAAACTTCAGCGATGAACTACCTGCTGAAGTGCGGATGATGACTAAAATAAATTTGACCGTTAATCCAGAAGCATTCATAGAAAGTGTAAGCATCACTTTTTACGACAACCAAACATTATCTAAAATATTATTCATCGAACTGGATTTTGAGTTTAAAAATCTTTCATGTACAAATTTAAACTATAGATATGGTAGTGGTATGAAAGCCTATCTAAGGGCTGTTGGCGTTAACCATCCAACCAACGTATTCTTTTCTGACATAGTCATCTGGAAGCTATTTAGTCCTCACGATTACGCTCACTTAATGAAAGTGACCTTTGAAATAACTTATTATAATGGGACAGTGTTCAAGAAATTAGTTCAGCCGTTTCAACTTTGCTTAAGGCCTGATCTCCAATACGTAGAAGTTCACGCATTTACTCATAATGTGAGAGACAACATAATCGTTGACGTTATCGAGTTATCCGGTGTTAGGGTCTTCATTGACGATGTTGAATATTTTTCTCCTGTCTCTGTGGTGCTTCCGGCCAAAAAGCACACGATAACGGTTGAGCCTACAACGTATGTAAACTCTACAAAATATGTCTTAGCAGGCTTACTGGGCCCCAATGGACCCGTAGCCAAAGGAAATACTTTGACGGTTGAAGCAGTAAGCTACAGCCGTATATTTGCCACCTATCAAATTGAGTAAAGCGCCACAGTGAGAATGGATGAAACTGTTAGATTGGACGGTCAACAAAAAGAAACAATTATTAGGCTTATCGATCGCTATGTTACTATTGCTTAGTGCTTCCCTCATTTACCCAGTCAACGCAACAGAAACTTCTGATTGGTCTAAACCGAGACCAGCAAAGGATAGATATTTTAAAGAAACTATTGGAAAGGACTTCACTGATGGTAAGGCCGCCGTTGGGTTAGGCGTCACAATAAATAAGTATGAAGAAGATTTTGCGGGTACTGGTTTTGATGCGGTTGGTCTGAATATAAGTGTTTCTGCTAATACTAGGGTGGGCATCAATTATGATGTTTTTGATTATGGAAACTATTATTGGTATGACGTTTACAGACCGACTAATATTAGTGCAGATGATACGGGAGTTTGGCTTCCCTTAAGCTTTAAGTTTCTCTTTTATGGCGTTTATTACACTAAAGTTTGGGTTTGCAGCAACGGCTTCCTTTGCTTCGACTCTGAAGCTACTGATCCAAATCCTCAAGCAATTCCAAACAATACTGCGCCAAACACTATTGTAGCCCCGTTTTGGAGAGACCTTAACCCAGCTGCAGGCGGTTCCATAACCTACGACTATGTTGGGGGCGATAAGCTAGTTGTCAGCTGGAATAATGTTCTGGATAAGGAGAGCATCCCTCAAACCTTCCAAGTAGTTCTGTATAATTACCCATCTCCCGAGTGGAACCCAAGTGATGGAATATGGTTCCAGTATAAGTCAGTGACAAAGAGCAGCTACACCATTGTAGGCGTTGAAAATCAACTCGGCGATAAAGGCACATCCTATAATTACGTTAACGTTAACAACGAAAGACGACTAACCTTTGAGTGGACTGGCACTAATTATCGGCTAGACAGGTTAACAATAAAAATGAATAAGACGGATAACTATGCCAAAGTACTAATAGATCCGCAAGAAGTGGGAGGTTACAATGTTATAACAGACAATCCAGAAAGCAATCCCTATGGTGATCTTTTTGTATCCGCCATAAAGTATGCTGCGGGTTTACTCATCACAGGCAAGGCAGGAATCGTCTTCAAAACTGTGCTAATCATCGGAGAAGCCGCTGGAGTCTTGTCAAATAGCCTATCACCCCCAAAAGATTATGAAATCAAGCACGCAGAACTCGACGAAAATGAGGCATATGTTGCATCTGCGGCACAAATGGAAGAAGACCCTTATCATAGGCCTTTCGATGCCACGCTAGCAGTAATTGTTCTCTGGAAATTTATTGACTTGAATGATAAAAATCATACTCTCACTGTAACTGCTGAGTTGGATTATGTGCATCCTGCAACTGGACATTACTATACAATCTCAACTTCAGTAAATTTGAACATGTATACGGGATATCATTATTTGGACATATACGCAGATGGTCCCGGAACAACTAATCCGTGGCCCGGAACATATGTATACGCTCATGGAACAAGCGTACCCGTAAACGCCATCCCATGGGGAAGCAATTTTGTGGGCTGGTCCCTGGATGGATCAATGCGCTATGAGAATCCGATCTATGTTACCATGGGCTCAGACCACAGTTTGATAGCTCACTTCCAAGCTATCGGAGATCCGGGCGCATGCCCAACGCTCTTTGTTTGGAACGGCACAGCTTATGTTGACTATGGCGTTGTAGATATTCACAATCCTTTTGGGGAGGATGTTATTCGTGAAGTGTTTATTTTAAAAGAAGATGTGGCGGTAACTAATTATCAGGCGTGTTTCATGCTTAGGGAAGGCTGGCCAGGCTTGAACTTTTCAGAGTCACTCATAGATCAAGTAAAGCTGTATGCTGTAGATGCCTATGGAAACCGTTACTTGTGCCCACTAATAAAGGCGACACACAGCACAGCTGGAAACGTTTGGCTAAAGCTTCTTTTAAGCGACAACTGGAAAACCCAAATGCTACTCTTAGAAACAATAGATCTGACGTTCATAGTGCCATACCCAACCAGCCGAACACAAGGCTACACCTTCACAATCGAAGGATGCAACATGCTAAAACAATAGAACCCTCTATCTTGATGCTTGGGCTACTCTTTCTGTTTCATGGCGTTTTGAAACTGCGTAGCTTTTCATGTCGTGGTTTGCGGCTAAGATAAGCTCTTCGGCTAGGCACTCTTCTATTGAACGTGGATTATTTATTGACGCTTGTCTTGCTCCTTCACAAATGTTTCTTAAAGCTAAGTCCACACGCCTTTGGGGAGCAATGTCTACGGATAAGTGGTAGACTATGCCGCCGTAGCTGATGCGTGTCGTGTCTTCGCATGGCGCAGAATGCTCTACAGCTCTAACGAGTACTTCTATAGGATTTCTGCCCGTTCGCAGATGGATTATTTCAAACGCGTGCTTTACGATGTTCATTGCTTTTGCTTTTTTACCTGCGTTTTTTCCCGGACGCATTAGATTGTTTACTAAGCGTTCGACTATGTTGACGTTTGCCTTGCGAAAACGCGTGTGCTCATGTCTTCCCATGCTGTGTGGAACAACAAGCGGTTTTAAAGAAATGTAACGTTGTAACCCCAAATCCTTAACTTGGACGTCTTTGTAACTCCATTTTTCAAAAAATTTTATCTCTTTCTCTTCCTGTTGCTTCTGGCTCAACGTTATCACCGTGCAGGTTTCTGCTTTCTTCCATAAACAAGCTCGTTCAACGAGACGCCATTAACCATTATCACTTTCCAGCGCACGCCGGGAATGTCGCCCATGCTTCTTCCACGTGAACCACCAATGCCTTCAACAATCACTTCATCATGCTCATCGACAACATTCAATGCGCCGTCTCCGGGCAGAAAGGCGGTTATTGACCGTCCATTCTTTATAAGTTGGGTTCTGACGCACTTGCGGATGGCACTGTTAGGTTGCTTGCTTTCTACGCCTACTTTTTCGAGAACTATGCCGCGCCCCATGGGTGCGCCTTCAAGCGGGTCCGCTTTCACGTCTAGCCTTAGCATTCGACGTTTATAGTACATGCTACTCCAACGGAACTTGTTCCGTTTTTCCGTGAGTTTTCTTGCTGCGAATTCGCCTCTTGGAGATTTTGAACCCATGCTTAGTTTTTCCCTTCGCTACGAGTAATCACAACACTAATATTTAAACTGTAACATGAAAAATTACCATAGCAAAGAAAAATTTTGGGGATAGAGCCTCGTATCAACTGGAAGGGTAGCTAAACAAAACATAAAAATCAATCACGCAAACATTATGGAAATAAGGCATCAGAGGCTTGCAAATGGACAAGTGGCGGCTACTAAAGCTTGAAACCCAAAATGCATTCATGAATATGGCTGTTGACGAAGCCATGCTAACCGCCAGAATCAAAAACATAGCTCCAAACACGTTAAGGTTTTATTGTTGGAATCCATCCGCTGTTTCGGTAGGTAAGTTTCAAGATGTCGACAACGAGGTTTACTTGGACAACTGCAGAAAACACGGCGTCGACGTGGTTAGGCGGATAACAGGAGGCGGCACGGTTTACCACGACGCTAAAGACGAAATCACCTACAGCGTAATCGCCAAAAAACAAGCCTTAACCGCCAAAGACATAACCGCTGTGTATGCGAAAGTTTACGAGGGAATAGTCGAAGCCTTAAAGATTCTTGGAATAACCGCTGACTTCAACACTGGCAACGAAAAAACGTGTCCAAACCTTACTGTAAAAGGCAAGAAAATTTCTGGAAGCGCGCAGTCGCATAAAAGTGGAGTTGTTTTGCAGCATGGCACGTTGCTTTTGGATGTTGATTTGGAGAAAATGTTCACTTTTCTGCGTGTTCCTTGGGCAAGAACGTGCATGCAAGTTGTGGATGTGGCAAAGAACAAGATAACATCGCTGAGAATGGAGCTTGAAAAAAACGTTTCAGTAAGAGAAGCGTATCAAGCGTTGGTTGAAGGTTTCGAGAAAGCTTTGAAAGTTCCACTTCTGGAAGGCGAATTGACACCTTATGAGCGTGAACTTGCAGAGAGACTGTTCAAAGAAAAATATTCAACTGATGATTGGAATATTCATGGCAAAACTATGGTGTAAAAATATAGTTAAGAATTGCCCGTAATATTCTCTTGTGCACTTCGTCCTTCAGTTCTCTTTTGTAAGAACGCGATTTCCATGCTGGAAGCCCTTTTAACGGTAAATCACCTATCCTTATAATGCCTGCAGCTTTTTTATGGAAATGGTTTGCCAATGCGTAAAGAACTGAAAGCTCCATGTCAACTGATAAGGCTCCTTGTTTCTGTAAATTCTTAAGTAAGTCGCGTGTTTCGGAGAGGAAAAAGGGCACGGTTGCGTGAATTCCATTGTGGATTCTTATGCTGAGGTCTCGCACTTCATGTTCAACGTGACTTTTCAATTTTTTAGTCAATTCCGCATCGGCTTTTGCTGAGGCGTCAAGCGGCAAAAATATCTCCAACACTTTGTCTAAGCGAATACATGAAGATGGTATGTGAATATCAGCGCTTTCTACGTTTTCGCCTAAACCTCCGCCCGTTCCGACGAACAGTATTTCTTTTACATTTTCTAAATGGCACAAGATGTAGCTTGCGTCAGCGAAGCTTGAAGCGCCAATTCCGCCTTCACAAAACAGTGCTTGCTTTTTCCTCTTTGAAACCATGAAGCCACTGCCAACGCGTTTGTTGATTAATCCCATATTGCGGATTGTGGCTTGGAATTGTTTGAAGCATTCTTCCACTTTAAGCGGTGTGATAACAACTTGTGGTGGCATGGAGTCGGGGTCTATGCCAAACTCAAGCTGCGTTGCCCATTTTAGCGCTTCTTTTCTCATCTCGCCGTAAACCATTAAAGAAACCTCAACAACTCTTTAGCGTTATTTTGAATGTAAGTTTAGTGTTTTTCGATTTTCCATTTCACGCCTTGAGGTGTATCTTCAACAATCACGCCTATGGCTTTGAGTTGCTCTCGAATTTTGTCAGCTGTTTTCCAGTCTTTGGCTTTTCTGGCTTCTTCTCTCTTGCGGATGAGTTCTTCGGCTTCTTTTGGGAGTTTTTCTTCTTTTTTTGCTTCACCTATTACGCCTAAGACTTTGTCGAAATGCAACATTAAATTGTAAACTTCTTCTGCTTCTTCCTTACTGAGCAAGTTATTGTCCATAAGTTTGTTGACTTCTCTAACAAAATCAAATAGTGCAGCTAGTGCGACGCTTATGTTTAAATCGTCATCCATGGCTTCGCCGAAATTCCTCTGCACTTGAGCTATTAGCTGTTTTATTTTTTCTCCGCTTTCCTTTCCGTTCGCGTCCTGGAGCCTATGCATGAAACTTGTTAGGCGGTCTACCGCGTTTTTTGCTGCTTCTAATCCTTCAAATGTGAAGTTTAACTGTTGTCTGTAATGGGTTGACATTAGCAAGTAACGTATAGCCGCGGGATGGTAACCTTTCGCTAACAAATCCCGCAGAGTGTAATAGTTACCGTAGCGCTTAGCCATTCTTTTGCCTTCAACAAGCAAATGCTCGTTGTGAAGCCAGTAATTAACGAATTTTTTGCCTGTTGCTGCTTCGCTTTGGGCGATTTCGTTTTCATGATGCGGAAACATGTTGTCTACGCCGCCGCAGTGAATATCAAATGTTTCGCCCAAGTATTTCATGGACATTGCAGAGCACTCAATGTGCCATCCAGGTCTTCCTTTACCGAGCTCGGTTTCCCAGAAAACGTCACCGTCTTCCTCGTCCCACGCTTTCCATAATGCGAAGTCGCGGGCTTCTTCCTTTTCGTACTCGTCGACTTTCACTCTCGCGCCTGGTTTGAGCTCTCCAACTTTGATTTTTGAGAGTTTTCCGTAGTCTTTGAATTTTGAAATGCTGTAGTAGATTGAGCCGTCTTCGCCTTTGTAGGCGTAGCCCTTTTCCAAAAGCCTTTTGATTAGGGATATCATTTCAGGGATGTGTTCTGTGGCTTTTGGGTAAAGCGTTGCTTTTTGTATGTTTAGGGCTTGTATGTCTTCGAAGAAGGCTTTTGTGTAGTATTCTGTGTATTCTTTTAGGGGAATTTGTTTTTTTCGTGAGCCTTTTATTGTTTTGTCGTCAACATCTGTTATGTTCATGATTTGGGTTACTTCAAAACCGCGGTATTCAAGCCACCGTCGTAGTAAGTCTTCAAAAAGGAATGCTCTAAAGTTTCCGATGTGCGCGTAATCGTAAACTGTGGGTCCGCACGTGTACATTTTAATTTTGTCTTTTTCTAGGGGAACGAACTTTTCTTTTTTCCGCGTTAAGGTGTTGAAAAAGTGTATGTTTTCAGCTGAAGTGTTCATTGGGGTTTCCCAAAGAAATAGCGACGAACAATATTTAAACGTTATACTTTAAGCTCTTGCTAATCGTATTTTTTCAGTTTCATCATTTTTCTGAAACTCTTGAGGTCTTGTGCTACGCTCTTGAGAAAGTGTAGTTCTTCCATTGTTTTTTCGAATTTTAAGAATTCTTCGCGAATCTTTCGTATCACGCGTTCGTTTTCGCTCATTATTCTGTTCGCCTTAACGCTTTTGGGGAGGGCTTTCATCGTTTTTTGGCAAGCTCAACCAGCCACTTTCCGTCATCGAGGAGAAAGGAGAAGGCTTCGAAAAACGGAAAAACCGATTCTTGGCTGATTGTGGCTTAGCCTTCAACCTTAGCCCTCCAATTGCATCGTAAGACTTAAGACACAAGCCAGCTATAAAAAGATTACTGAATAAAACGAACATACAAACATTAACGCGTAATTCAGCCTATAGCCAAAATGCCTTCCAAAATCTTCTTTTCCGGCACATCCAACTGTTTCGCAAGCCACGTTTTCAAAAGCGAAGTATACTTCGGAAGCTCACCACTATACGTTATTATCTGCCCATTCTTCAAAGCGTCAGCCTGAAAAGTTTTTTCCGCCTCTCTGTACAAGAAGGACAAGGTTTGGGCTTGATAAGCGAGCGTTTGGAAGTCTTCCCATTGTTTACAGCGCAGAATCACTGGCGGACCACGGGCTTCTCTGGTTTGGGGCGTTTCAGTTTTTTGTTCCTGAAGAGTTTGAATTGGCAGTTGAGGAGCTTCATGCGTGGTTGATAAGTAAGTGATTAAGTTTGCAATTTCATTCTGCAAAGTGGTTAATCTCTCTTCGACCTTCTCTATTTTTCCACTAAACTCGCCCGCAGTGCCCAGCTTTTCAGCTATGTTCCCAAGCTCGTTTATCAAGCGGTCTAAGTCTTTCTCGTGTTCCTTCAGAACATTGACTATAAAGTCCAGTGCTTCTAAGGCTTCGTCCTTCGATGGAGCTTTCCTAGACATTACTCTTTCTCCCTTTTCTTCAACCTATAATGCCCATTCTTTATAAATAAACGTAGCGAATCCTCAAAACATATCCATAGGAAGACGTATCCATACTTATTAAGAATAAAGTGCATATTCACTGGGTCTCAAGTATGGTTGTTTTCCATAGCCTTATTCATGTGGATATTGTTTCCATTTTCGTTTTCTTAATAGCTCTTTTCCATCCATATCATTAACACGTGCAAAAAGCATTTTCAGATGACTGTTACGTTCAGCGGTAACTTCGGTTGCCAACAGTTTTTTGTTTGTGCAATTTTCTAGGGCTAATTAACGTCATGTTGTTTCGGCTAAAAATGAGAAGGAAAAAGAATGGATATGCTTGTAGTGGTTATTGGGTTGGAGGCTTCGGTGGAGGTGGGGTTTTCTTTCTGACCATTAGCGCTATTGTAGCTATGCCTAGAACTATGGCTACTATTATTGCTCCAAGAAGTGCATAGGTCATCATGTCAAGTTTTTGTGTCAAACCATTAACTGTGTCAGTTAGGTCCGAGTTTTGTTGCTGCAGTTGGTTGATTAAATTGCTCAAGCTCTGATAGAGCGGGTCTTCAGTCATTGGAATGTTGACTGTAACCGTGGCTACTGCCTCGTTTGACCATGCCCCAGAATTGTCTTTTACACTGAAGTATATTGTGTGGGTTCCGTTTGACAAGGTTGAAGTTTTGAATGTTGCAGTGCTGCCTATCACTCCGTCAATGGATGACCTCCACTGGTAGGCTACGATTGAGCCGTCGGTGTCTGTGCCGTGCCCTGTGAATGTGATGTTTTCTCCTTCCACTATGGGATTTGGCGTTATCGAGTCAATGTAAGCTGTGGGTCGCATGTTCTCCGGTGCTACAATGGTTGCTTCTTCATTCGCTTGAAGATAAGCACCGTTACATCCGCCTATTGCGTAGATCTTTCCGTTTTTGCCGACAGCCGCGCCCAACTCTTTTCTTGGTGTTGGTAAATAGGATTCTTGCCATGTTGGCGTACTCCATGTGTCAGTTTTCGGGTCGTAAACTTCCACGCTGTCATAGAAAGGTGCCCAGTTGTTAGAATAGTCCGTTCCTCCGCCTATAATGTAGATTTTGTTGTCCGGTCCCAAGACTACTCCAAACTCCAATTTAGGTTTAGGCATTGATGCTTTTTTAACCCATGTTCCCGTGGAAGGGTTGTATGCTTCTACAACAGACAGAGCGGTACCGTTGTACCCGCCGAAAGCGTATATTAATCCGTCTGGTCCTTTCACCACACCCAGCTCACATCTTCCTGTGGGCATCTGAGTGCCATTAGTCCACATGTCAGTGACTGGATCGTATATTTGTGTTAGGTTGCTGTAATAGAGCCCAGCCTCATATGATTCGCCGCCTATTACATAGATTTTTCCGTCGTTTCCTGTAGCTGCGGCGCCCATCCAAGTTTTAACTGGTATGTCTGCTTTGCTTGTCCATAAGTTTGAGGTGGTGTTGTAGGCTTGAACCGCGGCTATTTCATCACTGCTGTTCCCTCCACTAATTACGTAGATCATTCCGTCAAGCCCTTTGGCAACTGCTGCCCCCTGACTGCAATGGGCATCGGCGCTCGATTAATCCATGTCTCGGTTATCGGGTCATACGCTTGAACAGTGTTCAGTACAGAACCGCCAGCCCAGCCGCCCATTACGTAAATGCGTCCGTCGTCTCCAGCTATCACCGCGGCTTGTGACCTTGCGGTTGGCATATTGGTTTTTACTCTCCATGAGGGAGATGGCATTGTTTCTGCAAATCCCCGATTAAATGGAATTAATCCAAGCATTAGAATGCCCATCAGTATTCCAGCATAAACAATCGCGTTTTTCAATCTCAAGTTATCTAACTCCTTTTTTCAAAGTGTATGGTATCTGATATATTCCTTATAATTTTTTGCAGTTCATAGACGCAAAAGTGCACGTATCCAAAATTGTTCTTTTGTATGTTAAGCTTGTTTTGACGTTTTCTCTCAAAAGCAAGGTGTCAAACTAGTCCAGCATAAGTTTCAAAATTTGCTCTATTTTTGACGAAAGCGCGCAGGCAAGTTTAAGTTTAAAAGCGGTTTTTCATAATTTTTATGGAACTCTACAAGAGGATTAAAATAGCAGTTTTCAAAAGAGTAACGTACCTACGGAGAGAATCCCATGCAAAGAGCATCACACTTCTCGGAAAAGAATGATGTAGTCAAGTTTGTCACCGAAAACAACATTAGAATAGTAAATTTGTGTCACATTCCCGAAGATGGGCGATTAAAAACTTTGAGTTTTTCAGCAAGTGACACAAGCAGAATTTATGAAATTTTGGAATTTGGCGAAAGAGTTGACGGCTCGAATCTTTTCTCCTTTATTGAACCTGGCAAAAGCGACATCTACATTGCGCCAAGACTTGACAAAGCATTCATAAACCCATTCTCACAGGTGCCTACATTAAACATTTTGTGTGATTATTTGGATGAGCACGGCAAACCATTGGATGTCGCTCCAAAAAATGTTTTGGCAAGAGCTGAAGAAAAACTGCACGCTTCAAGTGGCGTTGCCTTGAAGGCTCTAGCAGAATTAGAGTTTTACGTAATTTCCAAGGTCGAAAGCGACATGCTTTTTCCTGGGACGCTTGACAAGAACTATCATGAATCTGCTCCTTTCGCAAAATTTGAAAGTTTAAGAAATGAAATTTTGGTGACGTTGGCTAATGTTGGCATTGGCACGAAGTATGGACACAGCGAAGTTGGCTGGACACTAAGCAAGGATAACATGCTCATGGAGCAGCAAGAAGTAGAATTTTTGCCGCAGAATCTAGCGGACATGGCTGAAACAATCGCGGTTGCAAAGTGGATAATTCGAAACACATGCGCGAAATATGGTGTTTCAGTTTCATTTTCGCCGAAAATAGCTTTAGAACATGCCGGAAACGGACTGCACATTCACCTGTGCGGGTTAAAAAATGGAGAAAATGTAGTTGCGAATCCAAACGGAACATTAAGCACCGAAGCCTTGAAAATGATTGGCGGAATACTAAAGTTTGCACCAAGTCTTTCAGCTTTTGGAAACCCCACGCCAGTATCGTACTTACGTTTTGTTGCACGCAAAGAATCACCTATGAACATTTGTTGGAGTGCCCGTAATCGCTTAGCATTAATTCGCATTCCCTTATGGTGGAGTTTTAAAAAAGGAAACGTAGAAAAAGATAGCTGCAAAGAAACTTTTGAGTACCGAGCACCTGACCCCTTTGCGAACGCTTACCTGCTCTTTGCTGGAATAGCGGTTGCCGTTAACTATGGGTTGGAAAATTCTGAAGAAACAATGAAAATTGCCGAGAACTTGCATGCTGAAGCCTCTAGCGCTAAAAGAAAAAGACTTAAAGCCTTGCCACGTTCATGCAACGAATCTGCAAAGCATCTCCGGAAAGATAGACGTTTTTACGAAGCAAATGGCGTTTTTCCCAAGAAACTAATTGACAAGACAATAGAAAAATTGAGGGCTTACAAGGACAAAGATTTGTGGAAAAGCTTAGCAGACAAACCAAGCAAAATCGAGAATATACTAAAACAGTACTTACATTATGGTTGAGAAACACTTATAGCATATCCAAAAATGTTACTCTAACATGGGCGGGTAGATCAGCCTGGTATGATCGCCACGTTGGCAACAATACGCCAAATTCGTGGAGGCCGCGGGTTCAAATCCCGCCCCGTCCACCACTCGCTGCGTTGGAACACTAGATAGGGCAATGTCAGCGCGGTCACATGCTCAAGTCGAAGAGTCCAAGTTTTTGAACAGCTTAAATGAACCAATTATTCCATACATATAAGAATGTTAGAAGTTAAAGTTCAACCTATTTATAAGGGGGCTATACCTTCCGCAGAACGCATAAAAGAAGATAGTAAAAATTAGCGTTGAGTATATAAGAAAAGCCTTTATGATGATAAGCTTGACCAGTGAAAAACCCATGTGCCTCGAAGACTACCGTCAATTAGCCAAAGCACTAAAAGCTCCGCCAATGTTCACAGACGTTCTCCCACTAATCGTAAAACCCGAAGAAGCAGAAATCCTCCTCAAACTCTCCAATAAAGAACAAACAATCACAGAACTATCCAAATCCCTAAAACTGCCCCAAGCAACCGTGAACATGCACATCAACAACCTATTCATCAAAGGTTTTCTCAAAAAGAAAAAAGACAAAACAACACGTTACTCAGTAAAACCATTCCAAAGCATAATCTCCAGATATCTAGGCGAAAACCGAGCAAGTGCCTTCGGAAAATACGCCGCAGCATTAGCAAACTATCGCTTAGAAGGACACGTGAAAGGAGCAAAAACCGACCCATACCCCGAAGCAAAAATCCTGCCAATTCCAGAAGCCATCACAGAACCCGTCACAATCGTTCTACCCACCGAAACCGCAACCACAATCTTACAAAAAGCCAACCACATATCACTACGAAACTGCGAATGCAGAATAACCTACAAAAACTGTGACAAACCATTAAAAACATGCCTCGCAATAAACGAATTCTCAAACGAACTCGTAGAACGCGGAGCCGCACAAGAAATCTCCTTCGAAGAAGCCAAAAAAGTCCTACACATAGCCAACGAACACGGTCTCGTCCATCAAGCACTCTACACCGATTGGCTTAAAGGCGAAGTCTTCGACATATGCAGTTGCTGCGCATGTTGCTGCACATACTTGAGAGCATACATAAACTACGGAGTAAAACACCACATAGCAAAATCCGGACTCACAGCAACAGTCGACCCGGACAAATGCAACGGATGCGGCACATGCCTAAAACGTTGCATATTCCAAGCCAGAAAACTCGAAAACGGCAAAAGCATCGTCATAAAGGAGAACTGCCACGGATGTGGACTATGCGTAACTACATGTCCAACAAATGCCACAAAACTAACTCCATAACAAGCATATTTGAAACATAAAACTAGCCAGTAACTTTTGCCCTAATCTTTGGAATAAACTCCTTCTGCATTTGCACTACACCAAGAGTTGTAATCTTATACTTGTCATCCGCAGTCTTCACAACCATGTCACTTTTAACAAGCTCTCCAAGTCTTGTGCTCACAATCTTCGCACTCTTCCCAAGCTTAACCTGCAACTCCTCCTTCGAAACACAATCACTCTGCAATAAACCTAAACCATAACCCACACTAGCCGCCAAAAGCCACAACAATAACGTCTCATTATCCGTAAGCCTATCCTTACTCACAAGCAAATTCGCACCTTCCTTAGAAAAAGCAATCAAACCCTCACACGCCTTAACAAGCCCCTCCAAATCAACGCTTAACACAAGCCGCTTTGCAATATCAAAAGAAGGCAAAAACTCGCCAAAAAACCTGTTTAGACTTAGCCAAACATCTTCGACATTACCCGAAAAAGTCTTCTCGACATCGCCATAACGCACATGAATCGTAACACTCTGCTTGACTTCACTCACAACGCTCACCTTTTCGTCAAACTAAAAACAAAGTAGACATACCAATCATATTATTCTTATTTTCTTTCGCGTAACTATAACAAGCTTCTTCTGAATTTCATCCAACTTCACCTTTTTCAAAGCTGCATCAAGTAGTTCAATTATGTTAACCGATGTAGGCGGTTTCACCCTTACAACAATGACCGCCAGTGAGTCTCGAAAAACATCATGGTAAATGTAAGCAAAGTCAACATCAAGTGTAAGTACAATCATATTATTCTCTATAGCATATTTCGCGACAATCTCATCTTTGGCCCCTTGAAGACCAACATCAGAAACTACTTTAAAGTTTAGACCTTTCTTCACAAGCCATTCAACAACGCCTTTTGGCACATTTTCATCAATAAGCAAAATTTGAGGCAAGTTTCAGCCTCTAGAGAGTAACTGTCACTTCCCTTTCTAAAAGCTTTGACGCATAAAGCAGAGCAGCCCTCACGTCGTCTTCCTTGAGTTCTGGATACTCCTTTAGCACATCCTTAATGGTCATACCACTTGCAATCAATTCTATAATCAAGTAAACAGGAATTCTTGTACCCTTAATCACAGGCTTCCCGACAAGCACATTCGGATCAACAACAACCCTATCCAATAACTCTTCCATATCATTCACCTCTAAATGATTTGTAAATTCCTACGAATACATGCTATACAGTTCTATTTTAACCATTTCCCCTCCTAATGTGTTAGCATCCAAATAAACGGATCTAACACCGTTGCACGTACACACGCAAAAACCTAACCCATCTTACCCCGAAGCCTAGCCAAAACATCATCCTCAACCCAACGCTCACCTTGCACAGTCAACTTAAACTCTGGCTTATTTGGGTCTGGCTTAAACACTTGCCCGCGCTTAGTCATCTCATTAAGTCTAGCCGGAACCATGCACTTAATTCCGCTTGACTCCAAAAGCTTCTGAATCTGCGCAGCAGTGTTCTTCTTCTCCTCAGAAGCATACAAAGTCAACCCAATCGCTTCATAATGCGTAAGATTCTCACGAGCTATAATTACAGGACCTTCAGTCGTAAACTCCACGACGCCTTTCAACTGGACACCTGAAGGAATAAGCCTGTTCGAAACAAAATCCGCCACTTTCTCCATAAAATCCTTCGGAAAACTTTCTAACAAACCCAAAACTTCCTGTGCACTTTCACCTTCAACCACAATCTCGCCGAAAGGCGTCTTAATCCGCGCTTCAACCTTCTTCATCAAATACCACCCGCCTAAGCCAGTGTCTCCTTCTCGGCAAGAATATACACGTGCCCTGCATCAGTTTTCCAACGCCTAACCTTTCCCTGCTTCACTAGTCCCATAAGCACACCAGCCAAGACACGCCCGGAAAAATCAAGCCCATTAGCCTTTAGCGCCTCCTTCAACTCATCCATAGTCCTCGGACGCCATTTCCCCCAATCAGTCTCTAGAACCCGCAGAATGGCATCACCACAATTATCAGTATGCACAATTTTCGGATACTTCTGCGCTGGAGCTCCTATCTCTTCTTTAGGGGCTTCCTTCTTAATCGTAAGTGTCGCCACAGTCTTAGGCTTAACCGTTTCAAAGGCTTTCTGAACATTAACCATTAAACTCGGCAAATCCTCAACAGTTCTCAAAACTTCCTCACGAGTTCCACTAATCTCCACTTCATACTCACCCATCTTCACACGAAAACCAAAACACTCACGCTCATTACCCATTTCTCCCTCACCACTCAAATGCAAGTATCACACGACTACTTAAAGAGCATACTGCTTTTAGAATTTACGATTGTCGATATATGTCGGTTTCAGAAATAGCGTATTAAATATTAAGATGCGCTATACTACATGTTGAACCACAACCGAGGAATAGACGTGGCAAAAAAAGGAATACTCGTATGGCTCTTCAGCACCTTAACCTTCATATCCCTCATCCACCTAACCGAAGCAATCTACGCTTTAGCCTTCAACGGCCAAACTAGGCTACTGCAGCTATACCCAATCATAAATGAACGATTACAAGCCATAACCCCCACCATGTATTTTGTGGCAACTGCAATCGCAACATTCATTTTCTGGGGAATCACATGCGCAGTTGCCTTCGAAAATCCAGTTGAAGCCTTCCTAAACAAGATACTTTCAGATGCCAAAACACAAACAGCAGTTGAAGCTCAGCTCCTAGAAGAAAAAAGCGAAATACTTGACATGATGAACGAAACAATAGAATCAAACAGCCAAAACTTGGCACAAGTCAAAGACATTATTTACAATGTGAGAACTGAAGTTAAAGAGCTTCAACCACTAAAAGAAAACGTGGAGAAAATAAGAACTGAACTGAGCAGTTTAAAGAAGGAGATTAAGAAAATAGAAGAAAAAGTGCAGTTTCCAAGCATCTGTCCCGCATGTGGAAAACCGTTGCTTCCAGAATTTAAAATATGTCCCTACTGTGGAGAACCAATAAAGGTGCCGTCAACGCCAGTTATCACACTTAAAGATTACAAGTAGCCTCGCAAACTATTTTGCAGCAGTCTTCAACTTCTCCTTTAATAGTTTACTAACTTGAGCAGCGTCGGTTTTGCCACGTAAATTCTTCATAATCATGCCCATGAGAATGCCGAAGCTGCCTTCGCCTCGTTCTTTAATCAATTTTTCATTTTCTTCAACTATCTTGTCAATTAGGACTTTTAGTTCTTTTTCGGAAATTGTTTCCAAACCAAGAGCGCTAATTGCTTTCTGTGAGCTTTCGCCTTCATGTTTTGACAACCAAACGAACACGTCTTGCACTGCTTCTTTTGTTAATGTGCCAGTGCTTACGTTTTTGAAGATTTCTCTAATTTGAGCGTCGGAAACTTTGTCCACTTCAACGCCTTCACGTTTTAAAGCCTTCAATGTTTCGGTGAGGAAGGCTGCGACGGTTGTGGGTGAAACTTTGCTTTCTGTCACGATTGTTTCGAATAATTGGCTGTATTCTGAGTCCATGATTTGTTTGGCTAGTTTTTGGTTGAGCCTGTATTCTTTCATTAGGCGTTCGAGTTTTTGTTCTGGGAGTTCTGGCAGTTGTGCGCTTATTTTTCTTATGTAGTCTTCGGTTATTTGTGTTGGTGGTATGTCGGTTTCTGGGTACATTCTTGCGGCTCCGGGTCTGGGTCTCATGTATCGTGATGTGCCGTCTGGGTTTGCGCTGCGGGTTTCTTCTGGCACGCCTTTTGTGGCTTCTTTGGCTCTTTCCACCACTGCTTTTAGGGCGTCTTTGGCGTTTTCTGGTGTGTCTGCGACGAAAACTACGGCGTCGTCGTTTTCTGCTTTGACAGTTTTCTTTAACGCTTCAACTTCTTCTGTTGTTATGCCATAAGCTGGTAGTTCGTCGGTGTGGAATATTCCGCCTACTCTTCCCCAGAAGCGTGCTCTGCCTGCCATTTCTGTTCCTAAGCGTAGGTTTGGCGCTAGTTCTTGTTTAAGTAAGTCTTTGAATTTTGGAAGTTTTACTGCTAAAACTTGTTGTTTTTTGTCTAGGGCTTTGCGGATGACTTTGCATTGGGTTTGCTTGAAGACGCTGGTTACGTTGTAGAATTCTTCGGTTATTTCCGTTTCTTTGATTCCTTTTTTGTGAAGTTCTTGGCTTATTTTTATGAGGTTTAGTTGTCGTTGGACTTCGTATTCTATGACTAGCGGTAGTAGTTCGAGTTCTTGGACGCCTTTGATTTCTACGAGTGCACCGTTTGTTATTGATATGTTTAGGTCTTGACGTATTGTGCCTAGGCCTCGTTTGGCTTTTCCTGTGGCTCTTAATATCTTTCCTATTGTGAGTGCGACTTCTCCTGCTTCTTTTGGTGTGTTTATGACTGGTGCGGTTGCGATTTCTATTAGTGGTATGCCTAAGCGGTCTATGCGGTAGCGTATTGTGTTGTTTTCGCGTCCCATTATTCTTGCTGCGTCTTCTTCTAGGCTTATGTGTTGGATTGGGATGGTTTTTTCTCCGACTTTGATTTGTCCGTTTAGGGCGGTTACGCAGGTTCTTTGGAAGCCTGTTGTGTTTGAGCCGTCTATGACTGTTTTGCGCATTACGTGGATTTCGTCGACGGGTTTTGCGTTTAGCATTAGGGCTACTGTTAGGGCTATTTCGACTGCTTCCATGTTTAGTGGGTGTGGTGGTTCTTCGTCCATTTCGACGAGGCATGAGGTTGTTGTGTTTGCTTCGTAGAGAATTTTTACTCCTTTTTGGAATTCGAAGTAGGCTGCTGGGTCTACTTGTCCTAGTTCGCTTTGGGTTGGGCGTAGTCTGCGTAGGAATGTGATTTCTGGTTGTTCTTTGAAGAGTTCTGGTTTGCATTGGCAGAATAGTTTTGTGGCGGTGTCGAGTTGTTGGTGGATTTCTAATCCGACTTTTAAGCCGATTTTTTGGTAGTCTATTTGCATGGTTTTTTGTCTCCTTATTCGTCGTTTATTTTTTCGAGTGTGGTTCGTGGTGAATATTCGCCGGCGATGTTTGTTTTTAGCAGTGTTTTGGCTTCTTCTGTGTTTTGGGTTTGTCCGAGGGCCCACATGAGTTTGACTAGGGCGGTTTCTGGGAGCATGTCTTCTAAGGGGATAACGCCTAAAGCTTGTAAATCGCGTCCTGAGTCGTAGACGTTCATGTTTACTCTTCCCCAGATGCACTGTGAAGTCATGGCTACTATGACGTTTTTTTCTATGGCGTTTTTTACCGCTGCAAAAAGGTAGTTTCCTACGTGTCCTAGTCCTGTTCCTTCGAGGATTATGCCTTTGTAGTTGTTGTTTACGTGCCAGTCGATTATTGCGGGGTTTATTCCGGGGTGGAATTTTATTAGGGTTGCTTTTTCGTTGAAGTTTGGTTTTAGTGTTAATTTTCTTGTTGGGTCGCGTTTTCTGTAGTTGTTTGTTAGCATGTGTATGTTTTGGTTTTGTATTTTGGCTAGTGGAGGCGCGTTTATGGATTTGAAGGTGTCTCTTCTGCTTGTGTGGCATTTGCGGACTTTGGTGCCTCTGTGGAGTATTATTGTGGTGTCTGATGGTGTTTCGTGCATGGCTATGGCGACTTCGGCGAAGGGGGCGTGTGCTGCTGCGTTTACTGCGCCTATGAGGTTTGTTGCGGCGTCTGAGCTTGGGCGGTCTGCTGAGCGTTGCGAGCCAACAATGATGACTGGGACTGGCAGATTTTGCAGTGCAAAGCTTAAGGCTGCTGCCGTGTAACCCATTGTGTCTGTGCCGTGGGCGATTACGATGCCATCTGCGCCTTCATCTATTTGTTTGGCAGCTGCTTTTGCGATTTCTGTCCAGTGGGACGGTGTTATGTTTTCGCTGAATAGGCTGAACAGTATGTGTGCTTCTATGCGTGCTGTGTCTGCGAGTTCTGGGACTACGCTGTATAGGTCGTTTGCTGTTAGGGCTGGGCGTACAGCGCCTGTTCTGTAGTCCACACGGCTGGCGATTGTTCCGCCGGTGCTTATTATGGCTACGCGTGGGAGTTGTGGGTTTTGTTTGAGTGGTGGTGGCGGGGTGAATGTGGGTTTTGTGCCTTTTCCTGTTCGTTCTATTTTTGTGTTGGGCGTTATGCGTATGCCGATGTTGTAGCCGCTTTTTAGTTTGATGACTACGTGTTTTTCGTCTCCGTATTCTGAGCGTGGGATTAGGATGCCTTCGTAGGTTTCACCGTTTCGTGTTATGCGTATTAAATCGCCTATTTCCGCCTTAGCTCGTTTGATGGCTTCTAATGCTTCGCCTTTGTAGCCAGAAGACTTCTCTTTTTCGCTCATTTTCTGGTTCTCCAACATTTCAATTGATAGAGAAGGATAATTTGGTGTTTAAGTTTATCTTGCTTCTGAAGCAATCTGCTCTTTCATCCGATATACCTTTAAACGTTCTAAAGTACGAATGTAACTAGGAGAAAGATTTCTCTCTTTAGCATATTTTAGCCGCTTTTCGACTGCCTCTACGGTGGGTAATGCAAGTTTGAGTTTCTCCCATCCAGAGTTTCCTCTAACGATTTCTACTTCTTCATTAGATGATTTAGTCGTGTTTGGCGTCAAAATAGGTTCTAGTAAGTCCTTCTTTATTACTGACCTTTGGTTTTTTACTCTTTCTTGAAGGAAAGTGCGAAGTTTTTTTGAGTCTGTTCTTTCTATCATTTCTACTCTGTCTACAGAGTTATCTGTTAAAGTTGTTTGGGTATAGTTTATCTTCTTAAGAATCACATTTTTGAGCTCTATGTCTATCTCATAGCCAAAACTGTTTCTACCTAGTTCTTTTGCTACTTTCATTGTGGTTCCTGAGCCTAAAAAAGGATCAAGGACAGTTTCTCCGACAAATGTATACAATTTTATCAGTCGCCTCGGGATTTCTTCAGGAAATGCAGCTATTCCTTTCTCAAGTCTATTTTCAAGAGGGAGAACATTGGTAATTCTCCAAACTGTAAGATACCATTTTTCTGAACCATATTTTTCCAAGTCTATTTTAGAGGCTTCTTTAACTCTTGAGTCAAGATTTTTCACATAGTTGTAGTCAAATTTGCCTTTCTGAAATATGATTATGCTTTCTTGTATGTTGTCTGGGTAAAAATACATGGGATACGGATGTTGCAAGACTACTCCGCTACGTCTACTAATTCTAATATAGCCTTCAGGTTTTTGCCATACTATCCGGTCTCTGTATCGAAAACCAGCGTCAATCATTATTTTTGTAATGTCTGAAACTACGGGGTATTTTTCTCCTTTAACAAGCATATCGTCTGTGACAAACGCCGCAATTCGCCCGGAAGCCATAACTCTATACAATTCTCTTGCGAATGCTCTAATCAAATCAAGAAATTCTTCATAGCTTTTGAATAGGTCTGGATAATCAAAAGGAGCGTTATAGTAAGGCGGAGAAGTAACCATTAGATGAACTGACTCATCTGGAATTTCGTGCATGTCTCTGCAATTTCCAAATATAATTTTATGCCATGTATTTTCCATCATTTTACACCTAATTTTCTTGCATATTCTTCAACCGCAGCGTGGATAGCGTCTGTTTTCAGTATTCTTGCTGGAGTATTCGTGTTCTTCCTTAGGATTTCAACTATTTTGTCAAGCAAGATTTTGGTCTTGTCTGAAACGTAAATCATAGGCATTTTCTGTTTCTCCTCTGCAATATGCTATGTTGTAATAGTATTTAATAGTATCCACTATTAGTACGCTCGCCAAGTCACATTCCTTTTGCAATAATCTCTGAGCATACAATAGCCTTTACAGCCAATTTTAGCCTTAATTTGACAGAAAGAGGCTCGAGGACATGAATCACATGCGATTCCTTCCAAGTTATCTGGACAACAATTAATTCCTATCTGGAAGGCTCCATGGTCGACCATAATGCAATCTTCACCGTGTTGGTTTGTCGCTTCTTGGATAGACGGTCGCATTTTAGAAGCCACGATAACATTCCACCTGCTACCACTTCCCTCTTTTTCCTCATGAATTACCTCAGAGACAAGACCAGCTCTTGAAAATATTTTACCTACATGCCCATCTACTGGCATCTCAAAAAACGACTTGTTCCATTTACCATTGGAAACGTCTATTCCTAAGTCCGGATGGCCTATCCACGAAACATACATTCTTGTAGCCTTCTCCCTTAGAATTGATTCGACAACTGGATTACTTTGCAGAAATGCGGTAGCCTCTCCAAGAGATTTGCATTGACCCAACTTTTCCGAAAGACTTGTTTTATCCAACATCATTTCATATGTAAGGAAACCGCCAACTCTCAAAACAAACCAGCCAAAACGAGGCAAAACCCTGCCTATTGCCGGAGAGATTTTATACTCATCCTTCAATGCTGCCAACTTATTTATTTGCATGAGGCATTGTTGAGGCTCAAAGAATAAGTAATCCCCAAATACGTTATAGATTTTTATTGCAGTCCTTCGTGCAGAAGGCGATTCAGCCTGTTGATCAAGAAAAGCAGTCAACAATAGAAACCTTGTCAATTTTTCTTTATCTAAAACTACGTCCTTTGGCAAACTGTTAATTATTTGGGCAAGCTCCAAGGGCTGAAGAGCCCTCCCAACATTCTCCAGAATCTTAATGATATGCGCTTTATCAGAAGTTGACGCTTCCTTTCCCACAGGCGACTTAACCAAATCAATCACGCTATATTTCCTACTAATTTTGCAGAAATCATAATTATGGTTTGCGATAATACAACATGACCATTAAACAACGCAACCCGTATAAGATACTTGAAACGAAAGGATACCCGATCAAGCGTAGAAATGGAATATTCTCTTAGCTGCTGCTAATGGAAAAGTTATTTGCTTATGGGGTGTAAGTGCTTACGGGAGTTAAGTTTGCTATTTGACCTTAATACGAAGAAATCTTCGAAAGAACTGTTTGGAGAAGAGAAAGAAAGCGTCTACCGAATAAATGATCCAATGCTCAAAACACTTCTGTTAACCTCACAAATAACTTAGGGGAAGTAAGCACTTAGGAGTGAAACATGAACGCCACCCTAACAACAGAATAGAAAAAAGGGAAGGTGCGGGAGAAATCGACAACGTCTAATAGATTTGACCGGACTATACTACCGGAGCCCTGAACTATACTACTCTACTTTCTTTTCCGATATATGGCCACGCCATCCTTCTCACTATACCTTATATATTCGAAGCCAGCTTCTATTAATTTGCTTTCTTCTTCCAAGCTTCTGGCGTAAGCCACATGGTATTCGTCGCTTTCAAAGTTTATTAACTGCGTGTAGAAATCTGTTAAGTTTTTTATGCCCGAGAAGTTGCTGCATCCCTTTAACCGAGTTGTTAATTCTGATAATACATGATTTTTCATCGATATCGATCCACTTCAATTTTAACGCCTCTGCAGTTCTGGCGCCTGTGTCTTTCAGCACTTGAAGAAAAGTCGCTGTTTTCTTGCCGCAACCAGCGATTAACTGATCCAGTTCATCCTCAGTCGGGATGAAAGGCAGTTTCCTTTCAACCCTTGTTTTTGGCGGTTCAAATGCTATATTAAATGTTTTAGCGAAGCTTTTGTAGGCTACTATAAATACACGTTTGTTTGAATCGGTCCAGTTGCTCGTAGCTAAAACCGTCAACACACTGTCTGGATCTAGGAGGTTAGCGCCTCTTTTGACCAGCTGCTTAAGTCTGCATACACGCTGCTTTATAGTTTGTTCGGCAAGACCGCACTTTTTAACGTTCCAAGCGTAATCTAAGATGAGCGTCGCCATTGTATTTGTCTCTGTGGCTCCCGCAGCCCGCTTTTCATTTTCATTTTCCACTGTGGCCAAGGTTGTCACCGCCTTTCTGGCGGAGGGCACTCGCCTGTCCGGGTCATCGTTCCCTTGGCAAGAATACAATAAGCCAAAAGGCAAATTTAAGCCGGATGGAAGATTCCTCCATCCGGTTTTAGCTTTATGGTTGGGATCTGTAAAGCGGTATCCACAGTTTCTGCAAAGCCAACGTTGAACGCTACTGCCATCGCTGAGGTATCTTAGTCCATCTCTGTAAAGTTTCGTAGAACCGCAGTCTGGGCAACTTATTGGCTGAGGCGATTTAGAAGACTGTGTTGACAAGCCTGAAGCCTCAAGAGATTCGTGCGGAAGAGAATCGCGTTCCTCAGCCTCAGTCACGTTTAAACCACCTTCCAGAAACCGTTGCCCGTTGAAAAAGCCTTGCCTTCACGCTGTAGATGCTCAAGTATCGCCATGACGGCTTCGAATGGCAATTCCGTAGCCGCTACTAATTCGCTTTCATGAACTAAACTCTTCAAATGAGTTAATTCTGCAAGGGCATTGAAAACCCGTTCAACATTTTCTCTAGTTAAAAATGGGCTACACGTGTAAAGTTGACTTGTACATTTTGCGCATAATAGTTCCCAAGATCCGTCCGGATAATTCACTTGAAAAGCGACGGGCTTTGCACCGCATTTAAAGCATTTCTCGGTAGGAAACATGTCTGGATCTTTTAACTTGTAGAGGGTTGGTGTCTGCTCAAGGTGCGACGGTTCATCATTAGAAGGAGGTGATGTTGGGGCAACTGGGACAAGTGGGGCTGGTTCCTCTTTACTCTTAAAATTTATGCTTTCTTTGTTATTGTCCTGTTTTGCTTCAGCTTTTTTCGAAGAGAGAAAAACTTGCCTCACTTGCCCCACATGCCCCGGTTCTTCTTTAACGCTTATCCCACTCCATACTCGTTGGTTTTCGCCGCCAATACGTTTCTTAACTAACATAACCCGGGGCTTTTTCCTAACTTCTCGAGAGAACACTTCTTCGCTTACGATTGGTAAGCCTTCTTCTTCGCACACCAGTTTAAACCCTTCGTATAGTGCTTTTTTTGTGACCCATAGGTTAGATCCATAAGCGCAATATTTGTCCAAGAAATATTGTGCTGGTTGACTCCAGCGCTTGTATTGTTCTACAACGTTGAGCATTGTTTCGCTTCGTGTGAACCGCTTATTTTCAAGAAGCCTTTTCAAGCCTTTTAAAGCCCAGTTGATTATTCCGCTTTGCTCTTCAGGGCTATTAAGCCATTTCTCTTCTATGTTTGGTATTCGCTTGTTCTCTGGAATTGTTATTGGAAACTCTACAACTATTACACGTTCCCACCATGCTAGGCTTGAATCATTTATAGGCGGAAGCCTGTTAGCCACCACAATGAGCTTAGCATAATTGGTAAACTGAACAGTTTTCTGTTTATTTTTGAACTCTGCTGTTATGAGGTCTTCGCCTGTAAGCATTTTAATGGTTTCCGTGGTAACCAAAGTGGTTTTAGGTTCACTTACAACGTTAGCCAATTTTCCAATAAGGTTGGTTGCTTGAAACCGTTCAGGTAACCTTTCAAGAGGAATGCTTACACAGTTTTCTTTCCCTAATAGGATTATCAAGGTGCGCACAAGTGTTCCTTTTCCGTTTCGCCCAGGACCGACCAAAAAGAATATGAAATGAAATGGATAGCCACGAAGCAAGCAATAACCAAAAATTTCTTGGACGCATTTCTGCGCGTCCTCTTCAGGTAACATTTCGTTGAGCCACTTCAGGAACTCCTCAGCCCTAGCGTCTGGGTTGTATTCGGCGTTGATTATGTTGCGGAAAAATAGTTTAGGAGTATGCGGTTTGAGCTCCATAGTGGCTAAGTCTAAAACGCCATTTTCAAAACATATTAGATTATGCGGCGGCTCTTCTAATCCGTTTTGGAACGTTAACGCTTGAACGATTTGCGTTAAAGTCGTTAAGTGATAGGGCTTGTAATTTTCGCCTTCCATCTCTACGAGGCGTTTATGTATAACGCCTTCAGCATCGTCAACCCAACATTTGCCGTTCCAGCGGAACATTAAATAAGTACGAATGTCTGTGACTATCGGTATTTCTTCTAATATTTTTTTGGCTAAATTGTAGAGGTTAATTTTCTCCTCTTGTTTATACTCAACCTCTTCAATACTGTTTGCTCCTTGGAGCCTTATACATAAAGC
>JAIMAA010000153.1 GCA_023512225.1 Candidatus Bathyarchaeota archaeon | reverse complement strand
CATCGTACCCGCGCTTATCGCTTCAACCTTGTCTTTTCCATAATGTTTGGCGAAAGCTTCAGCCATCTGACTTCTGCCAGCATTCTCGATGCAAACGAAAAGAATTTTCTTCATTAATGTCATCCTACTTTTAAAATTATTATTGACTAATAATTTATTATAGTTTCTATCTTTTGCTTTCGCAGTCCATGCAAATATCTGTTTCTCTGTTAGTCCAGAAATCTTTGCCGCACTTGACGCACATGGTTTTGCGCAGCAGCCCCTTATCCCCAGACCTAACCGGAGCGAAGGCAAACTCCCTTTTTGGAAAAGTTATCGCTTTTTTATGGCATAATGGCTCGCATGCCGTGCAGCCACTGACACATTTAAGCGGATAGGCAACAACAGCCTTTCCATCCTCAAAAGTGAAGACACCGTTAGGACAAAATTCTACACATTTGGGCTTATCAAAGGGGGCGCATCCGTCACATTTTTCTGGAAAAATTGTTGGATACCATGGCATCGAGGATGTTGCCATTAAGGTTTTTCACCTTTCGTTGGATTTTCTTCGGCAGTCAAAACAGTATTCTGTTTCAAAATTTGCCAGAAAAGTCTTTCCACATTCTTTACATTTTACTTCTTTAAGCATTCCTTCCTTTATTGGCGAAACTGATTTCAGAACATCTGTTGCAGCTTGCGTGCATGCGCATGTGGGTTTCTTTTCTGTTTTTTCGTCTTTCATAGGCTACAGCGACCCGCTTAGAAAGCCATATAACAATCCGAATGTTACGCTGCCTGCCCAAGCAATGAGCATGTATGTTAAGACAACTTTCCATTTGGCTATTCTTGAAACAGCTAAAGCGTTTGCAACGTCGTATGGCTGTCCCATGAGCCAACTTAGCAGCGCGCCTTTTGACATGCCCAATTCGTACATTCCTCTTCCAAGAACAATTTCGACCAGTGTCGGCGTGTACAATGGTCCGCCGATAACTGACGCAAGTAACACGCCCGTTACGCCTGTCAGATAAGTGCCAACGATATCTTGTGGTAGGTAGGCTTCCACGTAGCCAACTGCGATTAAGCCCACGAGAAAGAAGGGTAAAATCTGCTTTGCAAGGTATGCGGCAAACTTCAATGATGCCCAAAGTCTTTCATCCAAAGGCGGTTTAACCACCTCAACTGATGCTTGACCAGCGGGAACGTTTAGTTGGTGTTCTTTTTCTATTGATTTTCCCCATGGAGTCTTAGAAATTATTATGCCTGCAGTTAAAGCAACAACGACCGACGCTATTATGCGCACTCCAGCAAGCTCCCAAGATATTAACTCTCCAGTTAATAGAATACTCAAAATGTTCGCTGCAGGAGCCATCAGCAGAAAGGTTATGGCCGGACCGATTCCAGCACCTGCAAAGAGCACGCCAGCAAACAATGGAACCATGGTGCACGAGCAAACAGTCAAGAAGGGCGCCATTCCCAGAGCAAGCCCGTAGCCTGCAATCTTTCCGCTGCCCATGTACTTTGTAATCGCCTCTTTCGGCACAAACTCGTAAACTAACCCAGCCGCAACAAACGCAAAAAGCAAGCATATCCATCCATGACTGAAGTAGTCTATAAGATATGCTATTGGGATTTCCCAAATGGCGAGACCGTGAAAATCCGCCGGCTTCATTGTCGGCGCCAGCGAATAAGCCATTACACGACTGTAAATTAGCAAGCCGATGACTGTGAATACGAAGAGCAAGAGTATTGTTGTTCGGATGTTTCTGACTGTTTTTTCATCCATAATCTTTCAGGCTCTACTTTGCGGTTTCTCTTATCAGTTTCTCAATTTCGCCTTCGCTTGGAACTCTTCCCATAATTTTAACAGTGTTGTTTATGGCTATGGCTGGAGAAACCAGAACGCCATATTTGCCTACTATGTCCTTTGACATTACATTAGCTTTCTGTATCTCCACTTTAATTCCAGACTGCTTCAACTTTTCCGCAGCCTTTTCCACCGCCTTCTTTGCTGCTTGACATCGCATGCACGGCGGTTCAGGTCCAATGACTTCCACTTTTACTTCTTTCATGTTTTCACCTTGCTGGATTAATGAATAATATAACAATATTTAAATATTGCTATAGACTTTGCTTTAACTATGCATCCAAAAACAAAAAACACAAACAAGTTCAAAGCTAAAATCTTCAACGCACTCGCCGACCCAATCAGGCTTGAAATTCTTGAGTGCTTACGCAACGGTGAAAAATGCGTGTGTGAGATTATTCCGCACTTGGGAATCGCTCAACCTGTAGTTTCACGTCATTTGGCAATTCTGAAAAATTGTGGACTTGTAAAGCATAGGAAGGATGGAAACCGGAGGTTTTATTCAATTAGTGACCCCGCGGTCTTCCAAATAATTGATGCTGTTACTGTTGATTTGGTGGATGCGCTTTCGAAACGTGTTATTGAACAAATAGTTTAGTAGGAGGCGAAAATGGAAAATGTCAAAAGAAGGAGAATGGCAAGAAGGCATGCCAACCCATGAGACTATACTGTTCTCTTGTTTTGGCGGTTTATCAAACACTGGAATAACCAGCGCACTAGCGTGCTTGGAAACTGTTAAAGAGCTTGGCTTGGCAAAGGTGGCTATTGGTTGTTTGCCTTCTGTGCCGCTGGGTGTGAAACCAGTTATTGGAAAGGCTAAAGCTGCGAAGAAAATCATAACGGTGGATGGTTGTCCTTTTGAATGTGCACGAAAGACAATAGAGGCTGCTGGTTTCAAAATTGACAAGAGCATAGTGCTTGTCAGAGATATCGGTATGAAAAAAGTGGCTTTGCACACCGACATCGGCAAGGGCTTAGGTGTTGAAAAATACATCTCTCAAGAAGACATAAACAAAGCCAAGGAACTAATCACAAAGTCAATTCTGGAAAAATAATTACAGTTAAAAAAGAGGTGAAATAAAAGACATGTCTGAAGAAATAATTATTCAACCCAAAATTCTTCCGCTTTGCTATAAAGTTGCAGAACATGAAAACGTAGTTTGGGTTTGTGATGGAGCAGCAAATGTGGGTCAAATAGGGCATGCAGTTGGGGTTTTGCTCACTAACTTGGACAAAGCCAGAATGTGTTGCACGACGGCGGTTGCTGCAGCTTCCAAGCCGCACTTGGAGATTGCGGAGAAAGCGAAAAAGAACATCGTCATAAATGGATGCGGGAACAGGTGTGCTTCAAAAGTTATGGAGAAGGCTGGAAAAAGAATTGACTACGAGATAGACATATCCAAGTATTTGCAAAAGGTGCCTACACTTGACATATACCAAGCAGATGTCAAGAAAATAGCTAAAATAGTCATAAACGAGGCAAAACTGTAGCGCAACAAAACATACTGGAGAATTAGAGCTGTGGAAAATAGGGTTCTGAGTCAGAAAATTGAACAGATTTTGGGTTTAGATTCGCCTTTAACAGCTGTTAAAATAGTAAAAAAAGAAGAGCCACATCCTAATATACAATCTCCACAGCAGAAATCCAGATACTGTCAGCTTCTAATGCTCGCAAGAAAAGGACAAACACTAATGTTGACTGCTGAAGATTTAGCTTGCCCAGCTGCGAAAGCAGCCTTGGGACTTGCCCCTTTGCCAGAGAAGATTTCTACAGGAGAAATGCTTTGCACGCTGGGGCTTTTCGTAAGCAAAGAG
>JAIMAA010000152.1 GCA_023512225.1 Candidatus Bathyarchaeota archaeon | reverse complement strand
ACATTATCATGCTTTGCCTTAGGCTTGGGCTTGTAATGAGCACGGTAACATTCGGATTGGTATCTGCAAAGTAGATGGCTTTCATGGCTATCGTTGTGGTTTTGCCTGTCTGCCTTCCCATACAAGCAACGATACGCTTATTCTCATCTAAAAGAAGTTCCGCTTGATAGGAAAAAGGTTTCACGCCCAAAACTTTCTCAGCGTAATCCACAGGTCCCCTTATTTCAATTGCTTCTTCCCTAAGCAGGTCTCTAATCGCTTGCTGCGTTTCCTCAAACTTTCTTAGCGCCCTTCGCTGCCTGTAACTCCTCAACAGCCGCAGCAAGCTCTTCAATCTGCTTTTCAATCTTCTCCCACCTTTGAAAACTACTCAAAAGAGGCCCATAGTCTTTGGCTGCTTGGAAAATTATGCGAAACCGCTCAAGCGTCAGCTTATCAACCTGTTGCAGTTCGCAGATCTGTTTGAAGGCTGTGCTGAAAAGCTTGACAACCTGCTCCATGCTTAAAGCGTCTTTTGCTGGCTCAATAGTCTCAACTATTGCCGTTTGTTTAGTTGCGACTATAGAACCAAGGTTAAGCTGTTTTCTAATAGCCTCATAGGTTCTGTCTGGAAGCTTTCCACTTTCATAAATTTCCTGTGCGCTTAATCCCTGCTCAGCCAACTCCCTTAAAACTTTGATTTCCTCATCTGTCCAAGGTTTACCTCTTGCCATAAGCCTAAGCCTTCTGCGTCAAGAAAATGCCCGTAATGTTGCCAACAAGACCTGAAATAACAGCAAAGATTTCAGGGTTCCACTTTCCCAAAACAATCAGATGTACAGCCTCTAAAGTGGTTAAACAGCCAACCATGCCAAGACTGAAATAAACCGCATAAAGCAACTTCTGACTCGGCGGAACCTCCACACTTCTACCACGCCTAATTTGAATGGTTTTTGTTAAAGCCTCTCGAATAGGATTCCTCACTGCCCATTCCCCAAAATTGTTATTCTCCGCATCAAGCGTCTGGCTCTGCCGTGAATGAAGGCTTGCTGACAGACTTGCACGTTCTCCGCATTCATCAGCTTGGGCAACAAAACCCTAATGTTCTCAACCGTGCCCACAGGAATTATTGTGCAGTCAATCTGCCCATAACCTTGAGCAAACAGCCATTGACTTGCCACAAGCACAATGTGTTTAGCTATTTTTCCGAAGGCTCCTATGTAAACTCCATAGCTTGTGACGGGAAGGTCTATCTCAGCCCCAGAAGCTCCAGCCTCTCGCAGTTCCTCAACAGTTTCCAGTCTACCACGAGAAGCATCAAGCCACGTGACTTCTATCAAGTCGCCTAACTGCAACTCGCCAAGTTGCTTAAGCACTTTCTTACTCATTAGCTCATAACCACACATAAAATAAGACTGAAAAAGAGAGTTTTAAGCAAATCTGAATGTTTCCTTTCATTAAACAAGTTTTTAATTAAAATTTTGTTTCAGATTTCCTTTTTAGCCTCTTCAAACGCTTCTTTCTATTGGAATAGCTCATGGCTTCGGTTACAGCAGACCAGATTCGCAAACGCTTAGGCTTAACGACAGCAGACATAAGCGACGAAGACGCTTTAACGTTCAGAGATGAAGCTGCAGCCTTCCTAAGCGAAGAAGTCGGAAAAACGCTCAATAGTGAAGACTGCACAGAAGCGGAAGCCAACGCCATACGCAATCTGGCTGCAATCTACTGTTATTGCAAGATTACTGGTGGCTCAGCAGTCGGCTTAGACTTCACCATAGGCGACTTACGTGTTTCTCCAGACGGAGGAAAACAGCTCGAATTTCTGAAAGAACAGGTTGAGCGATTCATAAACCGCCAAAAACGGTTTGGCATAAGCCTTCTGGAGGGACCCTAAAAATGAGCACTGTTCCCGAAGCCTATTACCAATTCGTCATGGATTATGCGCCTTACGTTTACGTTATTCCGCCAAATACTCCAGACCCGGAATGGGGAAGAGCAGCCTTTGCAGCCGCTTTCGCCATCGACTTCCTCTCTGAAGCCTATAACTCCAAGCAATTTGAAATGCAGAAGACAAACATTCTAAATAAAATCGTTAGTCTTGCAGACTGGCTCCTAACCCAGCAGTGCACAGACCAAGCAAAGAAGGCTTATGGCGGATTTAAAAGCAACGAGAACAGCACATACTATTACAGTGTTGACGCTTGCCGAGTTATTCCCTCACTCTTAAGAGCCTATGAGCTGGCAAATAATGCTGACTACTTGAATGCTGCAAAGTTGGCTGGAAATACATTTCTTAAAATCATGCAAGACCAACAAGCCTATGGTGGATTCGCAAGAGCCGTTACAATTGAAAATGCTTGGCTTCTGCAATTGGATGTGGAATGTCTTTATGGGCTTATTGGCTTGAAGATGCTTGCCGAAAAGTATGATGTTGTAAATGCAAGTCTATACCAAACCATAATGGCTAACGCTGTTGGCTTTTTACGGGAAGGCTTTGAGAATCTTTGGCTTTACTATGACCCTTCTGATTCAAAGTGGCATCGAGTAGGCTTGACTGAAAATGAGATCTACGATGACCCATTAGCCTACGCATTAATCGGCTTATATGCGTATGATGGTTGGAGCCTTTCATGCCAAAAGGTTTACAACTTCATAAACACGATTAGGGCTTCTGCACAGTATCCAGCCTACAATCCTGCTATTTGCTGGGCTGGCTACATTGATGTTATTACAAGGTTTCCAGCATGCGATTATTATGATGTGGTTACAAGCGGAATCCTCTGGAAAATACGAAAGCACCATGACAAGCCAAGCTTCGCCTTCAGCAAACAAATAATAGAAAAGCATCAGAACGAGTTTATGTTCTGGGGCGTTAAACATACTGATTATAGTTATGTTGAGAACAAGCAGGCTATGGCTACGGTTTGCTGGCTTGCACAGCTATTCTTAAACTATGAGGAGCCACAAACACGCTTTACACAGATTTTGCGTTCAAAAGGCGAGAACATAACGCTCTATCCCATAAGAGAAGCTGCTGAAACAGTTTCTTACGGCGAAGGCATAGACATCCCCGCCATCGTTTCGCCAACTCGAGTTGAAGAAGTGCTCATAGAACCTGGCTACATAGTGAATGATTATCTCAGCGTTTACATTTTCGCACCATTAAGGCAACATGACAAGATAAGACGGAAAGGCGTAGACTACGAGGTTCTCGGCGTTCAAGCCCTCGACTTTGCCGGCGAAACAGCCTATTTTAAAGCAAATTGTAGGAGGCTTGTTGGACAATGAGCGAAATCGAAAACTCTGTTGACACTGTTGTTAGGCTTCTGAGCAAGAACATGTGGGTTGTCAAGGAAGATGGTTCGCTTGCCTCCATACTCGTAAGCCGAGAATGGTATGACCGTGAGCTATTCAAAAACTACGATGGGCAAATAACTGTTGGGCTTGCGGAAAGCAGAGACACAAAAATCGAGATGAGCGGAAGACTTCGCAGACGTTTAGGCAGCTTACGTGTCAATGTTTGGAGCCAAGACATGCTTACACGCCAAAAAATGGTTGAAGAAGTAAACCGCATTGTAAGGCAGAACCGCAACAAGCCAAATGAGACACTTTACTACTTCAGAGGGATTGGACAAGCAACAGGAACGCACAAGGCTTATCATGCAGGTTCAGCGGAGGAGCTTATTCCTCAACATGCAAGCTGGACTGAATTAGC
>JAIMAA010000151.1 GCA_023512225.1 Candidatus Bathyarchaeota archaeon | reverse complement strand
ACGTAGAATTGTAATGTGTGTTTGTAAAAAGCTTCCACTGAGTATGGATGTGTAAACATACATTATCAGATTTATGGTTATTAGTACTGTAGTAGGCGTAAAACCTGTAGAAAAATGGGGTTCTCTTATAACGTTTAGCCTCCTTCGCATTCTTCTAACTCAAAGGTTTCAACAATTTTTCTTTTAATCTTTGACGAACTGTCCAGATCGTCTACTGTGAATTTTCCGATTTTTACAATTTCTATTGGGAGGTTTTTCTCCAGAATAACTTTATGAACAATATTTTCAATCCCGCTTTGGTCATGTCCGATAGCAACAATGTCCGGCTTTATTTTTTCGAGGACACGAGCAATATCGAAGTCTTCATATCCCAGTAAGGCTTCGTCAACAACTTTTAAAGATTCAACTAAAGCTCTCCTTTGATTTTCCGGCATTATGGGGCTTTCTTTTTTTCTTTTTCTTACGGTGTTGTCTCGCGCCACAATAACTATGAGTTTTGCATTTTTACCTCCAGCTTTTTTAGCTTCTTCAAGAAACCTTACGTGGCCTAAATGAAGTAAGTCAAATGTTCCAGAAGCTAAGACGATTTTTCCATGCGTTTTTATTCTTCTTCTTGGCTTGTTAACCATGAGAATTCAACAACTCCTAAGAGTCGTAAAGCATCCAATAATCCTTCGCAATAAGCTATGGATATTAGTCCAGTTTCTAATTCGTTTCTGTTTTGGTAATGTTTAGCGTCACCTAAATAATGTTTCGCATATTCTATCGTTTCTTTTACTTTTTCTTCTGTTATGGTTTTGGAGTTTTGAACAAGCACTTCTATTGTTTTAAAGGCGTGTTCCACATTCGCAATATACTTTGACATCCTTTCATAGGTATTCATTTTACGAATCTCCTAATAGCAGTTGGACCGCGAGCTAACTCGATAAGCGCTTCTGCTTCCATGAAATGTAGTTCACTTGGAATTATAAGAGTGTGTGGTGGTTTACCGAAATCATAGTTTAAAAGGTCTTCAAGAAATCCAGCTTTTACTGCTGGTTTACGTGAACCGGCTCTTGCAACACCCACAATTAATGTTTTATTTGTTATTATGTTTGCTTTCTCTTTTTCTTCGAGTTTTAAAAGAATTTCTAGTGCTTCATTTATACGCATGTAACGTTTTTCTTCTGCATTTATATCAAGAAAGCAAAAGGTATGTAAACCTAATTTTTTGTTTTCTTTAATAACTTCATAAGGAGTTTTTGAAATGAAGTCTTTTTGAGGAAAAGGTATTGTTACACTTTTTCCAAACTTATAATTATGAAGCCCTGAAAGTCCCATTACGGCAGACATTATTGAGGCACCATGAATTACTCTAGTTTTTATGCCTTCTTTTTCTGCTTGAATCCTTAACGCTACATGTGTTGTGGCTATCAATGGATCTCCTGGAACAAGTAAAACTGTTTTCGTCTTTTTTGCTTTTTCAAGGATTATTCGCCCATTTTCTTCTTCGAGGGCATGTCTATCTACTACTGAAATTGTCTTTCCAGCTAGTTTTGCAAGTTTATTTATGGATAATTTGCCCATTAGACTAGTATAAAGCTCTATAAACGCTGCGTCTGCGGTTTTTAACTCATCTAATCCACGTATGGAAATGTCTAATTCGTCCCAAAGTCCCATACCAATGAGGATTAATTCTCCCATGCATGTCCCAGCCAGTTAAAGTTTACACTCTATGTTTATAGTAACGAAAAATATTAGGGTTAGCAAACTACACATTAAAGGGAATCCGTATGCTCGAAAAGGGGCCCGTAGCTCAGTAAGGTAGAGCGGCGGACTAATCAACGCAAGAGGGTTAGGTTGAGGCTCTTAACCCGTAGGTCCGGGGTTCAATTCCCCGCGGGCCCGCCAATTATTGTATCGAGTTTGATTTGAACACTGGTTGTTACGTTCGAGAAGTAAGTAGGTGCATTGTAAGATTATGTTGCTATGTTGCTGGTCGGTTAGGTGTTAACTGAGAGACAAGCATGAATAATCCTGCTATTCCTAGGAATATGCCAAGTACCACCATATAAGAGCCTGAGATTGGGTCTTTCGGATTTATCGTATAGAGTCCATAAATGAATAGAAAAAGAGCGGTAAGGCATAGGATTGCGCTGAATAGGATGCTCTTGGCTTGCATGCATCTTCCTTAATAATTACTGTTGAAAGATGGAAAAAGATTCTGAAAGTGAAATCTATATTATGGCTTCATATTTCTTTTCAGGTTTGAAATGAACGGAAGTTTTAATAGCTTCTAGTTAAAAATAGATTTTGCATCTTTCGTATTTAACTTGTAAATATTCATGAAGGGAGAAAAATGAGCACTCATGCAGAGGATCTAAAACTCAGGCTTATGACAATCGAGCTTCTTCGTACAGCGAAGAGACAATACACTTATCGTGAACTATCAGCTAAGACTGGTTTACCAGTAACGGTTTTAAGTCGTTATGCAAAGGGTCACGTGTTACCTAACGTGGCGCGTGCTAGACAGTTATGGAAAACCTTGACAAAACTTGTTGGTTTGGAGGCGGAGCTTCGTAAAAGAATAAAATTTAATGATGAAGGTTACTTTGATAACACGTGGATTATAGGGGATTTTAACATACTAAGGCAAGCTGCTCATTATGCCCTTGCTACTTTCGCCGGGAAACGAGTCACAAAAATTTTAACAGCAGCAGTGGACGGTATACCATTAGCGACGATGGTTGCAAATGCTTTGGGCGTGAATTTGGTAATTGCAAAACGAAGCAAAGAAGTAGGCGTTTCTGCTTTTCTTGAAGAAACCTATGTTCTAAAGGACTCTGGCTACACAATGACTTTGTATGTTCCGAAAGACGCTATTAAAAAGCGTGACAATATATTGATAGTAGACGATATGATAAAAACGGGTGAAACCCAAGCGGCTCTAGTGAATCTGGCTAAAAAAGCGAAGGCTGAAATCTCTGGGGTTTTCTCTCTTATTGCTGTTGGTGATGAGTGGCAGAGAAAACTTAACTTGTCTAAGGATTGTCCAGTGGAAGTTATTACAAAAATCAAGGTTGGAGAACATTAATACAGTAAGCGCTTAATGAACAAAAGTTACAACGCTTTTTTCTGCAGTAATCTTTACCGAGCTTAAGAAGTGCGGTTTCAAAATTGGAGAAGGTTTTATGCTGAATCTTATTGTTTTCCCAGAAGTTTTTGAGGTCTTTCTGTACTTTTTCAGGCATGTTTCCTTTTGTTATTTGAAGGTTTTTTGCTGCAAGAATTACTAATGAGGTTGGCTTTGAATCAGTCTTTCTCCATGTGTTCCTTATTTCACGTAGAAATATGCTTATCGTTACGTCTCCGATTCCTTTTCCTAAACTTTTCAAGCGTTGTTCAAGATCTCTGGTGTTTCTAGATTTTTCGTAAAGCGTGTTTAAACTGCCTCCATACTCTTTTAGAAGGGTGTTCATCACTGCCAATAGCTTATCAGCAGTTTTGAAATCGTAACGAGTGTAACCACCCTCATCTAAAACATCAACTAAACCTTGCCATCCGGCTTTTAAAATTGCATTTGGCGACAACAAGTTATGTCTTTCAAAGCATTTGTAGGTTTTTATGACTGAACTTTCTTTTATGGGCGCGCCAAAGAGTACCGCGGCAAAAAACCATTTAAAAATTTCATCATCAGACCCCCTCCTTAAATCGATGCCTAAGGTTTCAGAATAAAGC
>JAIMAA010000150.1 GCA_023512225.1 Candidatus Bathyarchaeota archaeon | reverse complement strand
CGTTTTTGCTCTGAGTAGGATAAATATGAATGTATATTAGCTAGAACAACAGAGAATGCTACATCTATTGCTACAGCTTCTCCATGCAGCAAATTGTTAACATCTTGCATTTCAAGGATTGGACTAAAAGTATGACCAAAATCAACAGAACGTACAGCAAGACGGGATGGCCAAAAAAAAGTTAAAAAAATATTAAAAAACTTATAAGGTAAGAAAGTTACAGTAACTAAGCTTAATTTATTTTAATTTATTGAACATCCTCCAATATGACCAGCTAAAGCTCAGCATGGGAAAGATATTTATCGCAAGCTAAAGAGAAAATTTACATTAACCTTTTCAAGTTCTGTTAAGAGACACTAACAGAAGATTAAAGGTAAGGATCGAGTAAATTAATGTTTTTTAGTTTTCCAGAGGGCGGCAGCTACAATTAGGGTAATTACCATGAACAAATTAAGAATTAGTGTTGAAGGGAATTCTGGAATTACTTGGTAGACGCAGTATGGTTCTGTCCCGTCCAGCGTTGCATTGTTTCCTGCGTAGTCGTAAGCGACGATTTTGTATCTTACCCATGTTCCAATGGGCTCGCTGGGTATTGTGGCTTCATATAGGTTGTTTGAAGAGTTGAGGGTCATTGGTATGGGTTGTTCCCAGGTTGTTCCATTGTTTAGGGAATAGTACAAGGTGACGTTTTTCACGTGACTTGTAGTGTCAGTAACATTTACTAAAACTTTGACAGGCTGGTTTGGTTGGACATCACCTGCAGGTTCGCGGGATGGAACATCAATTATTGGTGCTGTCTCGTCTAAAATGATTATGTCTGAGTAAGTTTCGGAAACGAGTCCTGCGTTATCTCTGATTTGGTAGTAAACTGTTTTTGATCCATCTCCTGATGTTAGTGTCCATGTTTTGGTTGAGTTTGGTGTTTCCCATGGTTCGGTGTCCCATACGCCGTCGTTGCTGTATCTGACTTGATAGACGCCTGAAGTATCATCAGATGCTGTTAAGGCTAGCGTTACGGATGTTGAGTTTGTGTAAGTGGCGTCGTTGCTGATGGAGACGGAACCTGTAGGAGCGGTCTTGTCTAGTTTGATTTCTGTCAAAACGTGGTGGCTTTCTTCGTTTCCAGCGTTGTCAACGCTCCAGTATTCCAGCTTGTTGTCGGCGCCTTCAGTTGTGATGAGGGGCTGTCCATGCGCACTTACATTTTGAATTGAACAATCGTTGATTCGATAATAAGTTTCAGCTACGCCACTCAATTCATCAGTGGCTGTGAGATTTATTATGAAGTTTGTGGTATGCCATAAACCATCGTAGTCATCTAGCGTTGTTGGAGGAACATTGTCAATAGGTTCAGTGCTAATTGAGAGGTTCCAGAAGTAAACAGCGCCGCTGCCGTGTCCAACAATTATCCTTGTCTGGTTCTTAAAAACATATACAAAATGAGTTTCAACTGGTTTAGGTATGTAGCTAAAGTTTTCCCAGTAGCCCCAAAGCACTGTTCCATTAGTGTTTATTATGTCGATTCCCCAGTCACGCCCAATCACGATGTGTATTCCATCGCTCATGATCATCTCTGATTTTGTGTCGTAGGAGGTTTTCCACCATCTTAAGTTGCCATCAATGTCGAAGAGAGAACAAGCGATAGTGCCGCCGGATCCGGCAATCACGTAATCTTTATTTGGCGAAATATCAACAGAGTTTGCTCCGCCCATGGTGTCAAAAGTCCACAATACCTCACTGGTTGTCGCGTTTACCAGCGTTATATTGCCAAGTTTACTTGCAGTTGCAACATAAGCATCATCGGCGCTCAACTTTAAGCCTACCGTGCTGTAGGGCCAAGCCTCAATATATGCCCGCGCCAGAATTTGACCATCTTCTGCACTGATGATGTAAAGGTATCCGTCGCCGCTACCAGCGAAAACACACGTGTCATCAGAGCTGAAGGCAATCTGACGGATTTGACCTTCAAGAAACTGTTTCCACAGAATGTCCCTGTTTGTTAGGTTGAAAAGGAACAGATCACCATCTCCAGTGCCCCATGCCACATATTTGCCATTGTGTGAGATCTTGATTTCCCTTGATCCGTAAGAACCGAGATCCGAGGTATTCCATACTTCATTTCCGTAATGGTTGAGGAGGACGGCCCTATCATTCGGTGGATAGCCTGTGTCAATTATCGTAGCTGCCACGTAAGCTCCATCTTCAGAGATATCTACACCCCATATCTGTCCATACGGAGTGTATTTCCACAGCAAGGTTCCGTTAGTATCGAAGAGAAGAACGCTTGAAAGTTGTCGAACCTCCTCGTCTGTGATGTTGAGTTCTGGGTGTCCTTGCGCTAATACTACAAACCTTTCATCTTTAGTAACCGCACCGCGATAGATAGTCATGTTTGTCTCAACTCTTTTCAAAAGATTGGCAGTAACGTTTTCTTTTGTTCGTTCAAGGTATGCGTCTTGTCTGATTTCGTCGCCGCTGACTGGCCAAAACGGTTTAATGAAGGCTTCATAGCCTGGAGGTTCAACTGATAATGAATAAGGGGTAATTCGATTATTCATGACATTTCTATGTGCGTAGAAGTTTATCTCATAATATCCTGAGCCATTTGTTAAGCATCCGTAATCTATACCGGGGCTGCGAAACTCAACTTTAATACCGCTTAGAGGCAGACCTGTGACTCTATCATATAGGTAACCATAAATTTTGGCGTTTGGATGACTCAAATACCAAGTTCTGGGAAGAACTCTAATGAAGTAATCGATGGTAATGGTTCTGTTGAATGAAGGATCGCCGTCTTTTAACCAGAAGCTTATTTTAACAGTTCTGGTGTAATTAGCTTCTGTATCCATATCTGGCAAACTTAGATGCGCAGAATCAAGTGGAACCCAAATAGTCTGATTTTCTCCCGGATCTAAGTAAAGATAATAAGGTTGCGGAAAGGCGCTGATTTCGGCCCCAGTTTCCACGACTTTAGCCAAAAATGATAAATTCAAATTACTTACACCATTGTTTCTCACAAAAACAGGCTGCTTTATCCACCATTCAATAGGCCAAACAGCCTCATAGTAACTATCATAAATAAACTCCAAATAATCAAGACCCTCACCTTTAACCGATGGTATAGAAACGCGAAAGGAAATCAGAGTACCACCTAAAACCAGGAGGCTAACGGTAAATATTCGAATTAAAATCCTATTATAAGCTGAAAATTTCACTTAAACCCCATGAAACACAAAAATTCTTCCTTACCATAATTAATTTATGAAAAAAGAATTAATATTATGCATTCATCTTCTTTTAGTAGCTTAAATAACAAGTTTAGGCGATTTATTCAGTTAAAGCCTTTGTGAAGACGTTTTTCTATTACATAATTCTGTTGGGTTATTCTGTTAGTAATGTTTTTTGGTGTTATTGCTATCTTCTCTAATTATAGCTAGAATAGCCGCTGAGCATAGAGATGTTTGGTTTAGACGTTAAAGACCTGCAAAATCCAATGGAATAATTGAAGGAGAAAGTGCCTAAAGCGAAGTAATGATGTTGTCTGGAATCTACTGCTTCTAATCTATGCTAAAACTAGCTTATGCAACTACATTGTGGATTCGCTTTCTCTTTACAGCTTCCTTGATTTCTAGGGCTATTCTTCTGCCAGCATACATTTTCTCCCCGTACTTTAGATAGGCATATGGTGATGTCCCGATTCCGACGTTTGTTCCTGCAAC
>JAIMAA010000149.1 GCA_023512225.1 Candidatus Bathyarchaeota archaeon | reverse complement strand
GTCCCCCAAGAACATGGTGGAACAGGTGCCAACTGGGTTACAACATGCATCGCTGCGGAAGAGTTGGGCTACGCCGATATAAGCATAGCTATACCAGTTTTCTTCCTTGTAGAATCATCTTGGGGCTTCGTTGTTGACCGTTACTGCACAGAGAAAGTCAGAGAGGAATACATACGAAAGGCTATCAGAGGCGAAAGCTTCGTGGGGATAGCCACGACTGAAGCTGGAGGAGGCAGCGATGTAGCGAACATAAAATCAACTGGCAAAAAAGAAGGCAATGATTGGCTTATTAATGGCGAAAAAACCTACATAAGCGGAACAGAAGAAGCAAAGAAAATGAACGGTGGTTACTTCCTCCTTGTAAGAACCTCCCCAGCGCCGCCTGAAGCGTCACATCGTGGTTTAACCGCTTTCTTCCTACCAATCAATGCGTCAGGTGTTGAAATTGCTAAGCGTTTTGAGGACATGGGTAGAATGGCGATATCTACTGGCGCATTTTTCATGGAAAATGTGAGGCTTCCTGACGCGTTTCGTCTTGGTGAAGAAGGAAAGGGGTTCTATTTAACTATGGAAGGATTTGATGCGGCACGGTTGCTTATTGGCGCTACTTGTCTGGGTGCAGCAAAAAAGGCTCTTGAACTTGGAATTGAGTATATAAAAGAGCGTAAAGCTTTTGGACGACCGATAGGAAAATTTGAAGGGATACAGTTTGAGCTTGCGGATGACTGGGCTGAACTTGAATCTTTGAGGTCGCTGGTTTATAGAACTGCGTGGATGATGGATGAGAGATATCAAAAGCAAAGGTTTTCCCCATTAGAAGTTACAAAGTATATCTCAGCATGTAAGTTGAAAGTCCCTCCATTCGCTATGAAAGTTTTTGAACATGTAATGCTATGGTTTGGAGCTTACGGTTATACAAAAGAGTGTCCTTTAGAGATGGGTCTACGTGGCGTGATGTCCTATTGCATAGGCGCTGAGGGTGCTCTAAACATTCAAAGAATAATAATCGCTAGAGAACTTCTAGGTAAAGACTATATACCATACAAATAGAAAAATGGAGCTTTACTACTCCTTTCCCAACATTTTTTTCAATGCCTTAGTTAATTCTGGAATAATTTGGTAGGCATCGCCGATTACTATGTAGTCTGCTACCTGAAAGATTGGTGCTTCTGGGTCTTTATTTATTGCTATCACTATTTTTGAGTCACGCATCCCGGCTATATGCTGTATCATTCCAGAGATACCGCATCCAACGTAGAGTGCTGGTCTAATTTTCTTACCTGATAATCCAATCCATTCGGAGAACCATTTTCTGTCTTCTGCTAAGGGGCGTGTATTTCCAATTTGCGCATTCAAAAGTTGAGCTAATTCTTCCAGCATTTTAAAGTCTTCTTTCTTTTCAATTCCTCTTCCACCGCAAATGATTATGTCTGCTTCTTCAAGTCTTCCACGGGCTGATTCAAGTTCCTTAACTTCAAGGATTTCTACTTTAGATTCTTCGACACTTTTTTCTTCTATTGAAATTATTTCTCCGGTTTTATTCTTTTTTTCAGGCTTGCTGAAAACTCTAGGCGGGACTGTAACGATTTGTGGGTCTTTGCGGCATATCAGCTTTGCTATACCATTGCCTCCGTAGACAATTCGTGTTCCAACAAGTCTTCCCTGCTCATTTATTTCCAGCTGTAAACAGTCGGGGATGCATCCTGTTTCTAGTCTTGTTGCAAGTCTTGCTGCTAATTCTTTTCCACGTTTAGTTGCTCCTATTAGCATTATTTCTGGTTTGTGTTGAAGTGCGAGATCGGTTAATACGTTAAGGTGCAATATTGCTTGATATTTTTGAAATTTTGGAGAATCCAAAAGGAAAATTCTGTCTGCTCCGTGCTTTATTAATTCTTCAGCATGTTCTTTTACATTATATCCAAGCAAGATGACATTAACTTCACTCTTTAATTTTTGAGCAAGCTCTATTCCTTTTCCCAAAAGTTCCAAGGTTATCTCAGGTTTTTCTGAGTAAATCCAAATACCTTTTTCGGCACTCATGGTTTATCCTCCTACAATTCTTTCTTGGATCAAAATCTGTGCGAGTTTTTCTCCGATTTCTTGGGCGTTTTCACCTTGAATCTTTACTCTTTTTCTTTCAATTTTAGGCGCAAGGACTTCTAAGATTTGGATACTTGACCCTGTTTCGCCAACTTTTCCTTTTTCGATTTGAAGTTCTATCGCCTTCAAAATTGTTAACTCTTTTTTAGACGCTTTCATGATAGCCATTAATGAAGGGATTCTAGGCGTGTTTATTTCTCTGACAACAGTGATTAATACAGGCATTTTCGCCTTTACAACTTCCAAGCAATCTTCGAGTTTTCGTTCAACTTTTACTGTGTCGCCTTCTAATTCCACTTTTCTAACATAAGTAAGGGGCACTATGTTCAGTTTTTCGGCTACGCGTGGACCTACTTGTGCTGAGTAGCTGTCTATGGAGGCCTCGCCGCAAAATATTAAGTCATAATTCCCTACTTTTTTAATGAATTCTGAAAGGATATAGGCTGTGGCTAGAGTGTCAGAATTTTGAAAATTTTCATCGCAAAGCAGATAGGCTTTGTCAGCACCAATCGCCAAGGCTTCACGTAGAGAAGTTTTCGCATCTTCTGTTCCAACCGTGACCACGATGACTTCTGCACCATATTTTTCCTTGATTCTTACTGCCTCTTCAAGGGCGTTTTTATCGAAGTCACTTATTTTTTTAGGAGCGTTAACCGTTATAATTTGTCTTGTCGTAGGGTCTGTTTTGAGTTGCGTAACATCTAATGCTTGTTTTAGACAGACAATTATTTTCAGCATCAGTTAGTCCTTCCAATGGTTTAGACTATGAGGTAGAATTATTTCTTAAAATTAAAGTTTTAGTTTCAACAATTAACAAATAAAAATTTGTTGCGTTTATCTTTAAGATTTCATTAGAAAGATTTATATTTAAATGCTGTTTTCTCTGTTTGTCCTAGTTAAGGAGGTTGATGAAAAATTGTCTGCCCCTCAACAATTAACTGGCACCCCAGTATTGATTCTCCGTGAAGGTTCAAGTAGATCTAGGGGTAGGGAAGCGCAACATGCAAATATATTAGCTGCGCAAATTGTTGCCGAAGCTGTCAAGACCTCTTTAGGTCCAAAAGGTATGGATAAAATGCTTGTCGACAGTTTCGGTGATGTCACAATAACAAGCGATGGCCGCACGATTTTAGATGAGATGGATATACAGCACCCTACAGCTAAAATGATGGTGGAGGTCGCTAAGACTCAAGATAATGAAGTTGGCGATGGAACAACAACGGCAGTGATCATAGCTGGCGAACTCTTATCCAAAGCTGAAGAACTCATAGAGAAAAATGTTCATCCAACGATAATAATTGACGGCTATAAGAAAGCAGCTGAAAAAGCCCTTGAAACTTTAGAAAAAATTGCCATACAAGTAAATCCTACGGAAAAAACTTTCCTTAAAAAAGTTGCAATGACTTCTATGGCTAGCAAGTTGGTCGCTGAATATCGTGACTATTTAGCTGACATTGCAGTCTCAGCTGTGCTTGCAGTTGCAGAGAAAACACCCGAAGGATACAAAGTTGACATCGATGATGTAAAAGTCGAAAAGAAACCTGGCGAATCTTTGATTGATACAAAACTTATTCAAGGTATAGTTCTAGACAAGGAAGTAACACATCCAGGTATGCCGAAACGTGTAGAGAA
>JAIMAA010000148.1 GCA_023512225.1 Candidatus Bathyarchaeota archaeon | reverse complement strand
AGCCATGCTAAACCAATCAATAACACTTCCGCCTGAACTGCTAACTCAGATTGAAAACTTCATAGAAACAAACAAGCAGTTGGGCTTTATGACAAGAGAAGAATCCGAATACGTGGAAATTCCAAGAGACAAGTATGAGAAGCTTGGCGTTGCCATTAAAGAGGCGGGCACACCCTATCACAGCATCTCAGATTTTGTATACAAAAAAGTTGCTGAGGTGTTAGAAAAATACGAAAAATGGCTTAAAGAAAGAGGAGGCTAAAATTTCGGCATATCTGCAGAATTAATGCTCCAGAAAGTGACTATTTATATACTAAAGTCTTCAAAACGTCAATGAGATGATTATATGAGCAAAAAGATGCAAGGACAGAAGAAGAAAGTAGTCTTTGAAATAATTAAAAAAGCGAAAAAAGAGATTTCACTTGAAGAAATCAAGTCTTCAGCAAACATAAACTATAATACAATAAGAAGCTCCGTGATTAGTCTTACAAAAGCTGGATTGATAGAACGCATAAAAAGAGGCGTCTACAAAAGCAGGTAGAACCTTACACTGCCCCTCTTGCTCTCTTGACTGGAAGAACATCCAAATTAGCTCTTATGAATGCTTCCACTGGATGTGACCCAAGGGCTACATTGCAGAAAAGTGACATAGCCAGTTCACTCCCTAACCTCTCAGGTAAAGGGGTCACGTTGCACCTTTGAAGAATTTCATTGATTTCCTCTTGTTTTCTTTCAGGTCTTCCAGCAAAGTTAACATCTTCTTGTTCAAGAATCCAGTTTAGAGCATGAAGAATATATTCAAGTTTATAGCCAGGCAATTCACTTACAACACCTTGATATCTGCTCAGGACATCTTGAACTGGCTTTTTATTCCATATCTCCACTATGGCCTCCAAGACTTTCATGGCTTTTTCTCTATTTGCACATAGTTTTCCGTAAAAATCAATCACAAAATGAGCATGTTTAGGCGTAATAGACCTTATTCTTGGAGCAGTTTGAAAGATGGTCTTCACCTTGAAATCGCGTGCTGATTTACTATCTTCTGTTTTGATAACGTACCAACCATTAGACAGTTGGACTAAGTCCAGTATCTTCTTCTTTCTAAGGTATTCGCCAACTTTTATCTCTCTCATTTCCTAAACCTCTCAATATCAAGTTTCTGACTGAGTTCTTGAAAGAATGTTGATTGATATATTCAGCCAACTGATAAAAAGTTTGCCAAATAAGCTTTATAAGTAGAAAGCAACATATCTATCTCAGATTACTATGGGACAGTTAAATCTTAAAGTCGATGACAAACTTGAACGAGAATTCCGAAAGGTGGCAGTGGAAAGATTCGAAGCTAAGAAAGGTTTCCTAAAGAAAGCCGTAGAGGAGGCACTTTCAGAATGGATAAAAAAGAATCAAAGGAAATAATGATACAGAAATACTGCGACACAATGACTGAAATAACGGATGAAGATTACAGAGAATTCATAAAAACACACAGCGAAGTAATGATCGAAAACGCTAAAGTCAAAATTGGACAGCCAAAGAAGATAACCGAATATCAACCAAAAGATTTTGAACTTGAAACAACCAACATATGGTCTTTTCCTGAAAGGGGAACATGGGCTACGCATCAAGGAAACTTTAGAGGAAACTGGCCTCCCCAAATGGCGAGAAACATAATCCTTAGGTATTCAAAGTCAGGTGAAACAGTTTTAGACCAAATGTGTGGCTCTGGAACGACACTTATTGAATGCAAGCTCTTGGGAAGAAACGCCATAGGCGTAGACATAAACCAAGACTGCATAATGCTTACACGCGATAGACTAAACTTCAACTACAAACCGCTTGACCCAAACTATCCAAACATTACAATAAAAACCTATGTTGGCGACGCAAGAAACTTAAACTTAATAGAAGATGAATCCATTCACCTTGTAGCTACTCACCCGCCTTATGCAGGCATAATATCGTACTCCAAGCAAAACAGGGTTCAAGGCGACCTATCTGCTGTGCATAGTATTGATGAATATATTAATGGGATGAGAGAAATAGCAAAAGAAAGCTACAGAGTGCTGAAACCAGGAAGGTTCTGTGCGATACTCGTGGGGGACACAAGGAGACATAGACACCATGTGCCAATAGCTTTTAGAACGATGCAAGCTTTTCTCGAAGCAGGTTTTATTCTACGAGAAGACATAGTGAAATATCAATGGAAGACGAAAACAACGAGGGAAAAATGGGGAGGACTAACCAAAGTAGCTGAAGAATGCTGGGTAGACATAGACAAGAAAGCAAAGAAATACTACATGGACTTCTACCTACTATTCTACGAGCACCTGTTCATATTCAGAAAACCAGAAAATGACGAAGACCTACGCCAGTATAAAGATAGCATAAAGTGGGCCAATAGCAACCTATTAAACAACCAGTTTCAGCCTGTACAAGCCGATAAACCGAACCAAACGACTGCAACACACATTGAGATGTTCGAAACCAAATTAAATCCCTATGGCTTCATATACATCCCAAAAAAAGCCTTGCCTAAACTTCCATTTAAAACTCACGAGAAGCTCAGCCTAAGAATAGATAATGCAAATGGATGCGTTATTATAACTTCAGGTAATTAGGATAGTTTTCCAGCTAAGCTAAACCTTCAGCATGCGCTATCACTATAAGGATTTAATATTTTCGCCATATGTTGTATGGGCATTGATTCCAGCAGTATCGGCTACCCTTAAAAACGCAGTTCCTACACTCAGGCCTATCAAAAAGCCGAGGCTTTCTATCGCCAGAATTGCCCTCAGACAAAAGCGTTCTCTCAATAAACTATCACATTTTTAAGCTTAAAACTGCACACCATAAACAAAAAAGAGAAAAGGTTTTAGGTTGTTAATGTTCCAGCCTTCCGTCTCAACTCTGTAACGTATTCTGCATATCTTGGGTAGAACTGATCAGCTTTCCGTTTAAGCCTCATGTAATGCTTAGCACCTATACTCCTTGGAACCCGCCCCTGAATAAAGTCTGCAACACTTTCGGGTATGTTTAGCCTTTCACTTGTTATCATGTCGTTAGCAAACTTCCGCAGATACTTCGCTCTTGTATAATTGCGGGTTTGATGCCACTTTTTCAATGTAGCTTCTTTAACCTTCTCATTTAACCGCTTTATCAGCTGATAGGTGTATTCCGTTAAATAGCAGTAGTACGCTTGCTTTGAGCCTCTGAAAAGCCCAACTGGGCAACGGTAAAAACCTTCCAAACGCTCAGCCTCAGGAAAAGCATTCAAAAGCCTAACAACCTCCACAAGCCTCAACCCCGAATCCAAAAGCAAGTTATATTCAGCCTGATACGGCAACGGATCTGAAGCTATCCTTTTCAAGTCCGAAACTATCTGCGTTTCTTCTGGAATTTTAATGTCTACGCCTATCTCATCCTTCGGAATAGCCTTCCTTAAACCGTCAAGAAACTCTTTAAACTGACCGTTTGGCTTGTTGATTTCCAAACATTTAAGCCAAGCACGCAAAGCACGGTTCAAATGATGCCTCTGACCCACACTTAAACCCGAAAAAACCTTCATAACATCCATAGGAGCCGTTATAGGCTCTCTAACGAACCTATCCAAATAATTAACCATGTTCTTCGCATTGGCTGGCTCATACCTCTTAAACTCAATGTACTGCAGAAACATTTGCCTCGTCTCAGACCAGCTTAAAACAAAGCCTTCGCCCGAAACGCCAGCAGCAGCTAAAGAGCTTAAGGCTTCACATGGCTTCTCCAC
>JAIMAA010000147.1 GCA_023512225.1 Candidatus Bathyarchaeota archaeon | reverse complement strand
CCCCCCCCCCACCCACCCCCCCCCTATTTTTTTTTCAAGCAGAAGACGGCTTACGAGATGTCTTAGGGTCTAGTGGGCTCGGAGATGTGTTTATGATAGATGGATCTAATGGCAATATCTTCTTTAACAACAACTTAATAGGAAACACAAGAGTTCACACAGAAGATTATTCACACAACGTTTGGGATAATGGATATCCCTCGGGTGGTAACTATTGGAGTGATTATAGCGGTATTGACGAGAAATGTGGCGCTGACCAAAACTTGCCTGGAAGCGATGGTCTAGGTGATACGCCATACACTGTGTATGGAAATGTTAAGGATAGATATCCACTTATGGCTCCTTGGGCTCCTGAAGGTCATGACATAGCCATTGTTAACGTCTTAAATTTAAAGACAATCGTAGGGCAAGGTCTCTTGATAAAATTAAACATTTTACTGTTAAATAAAGGCGAATATAGCGAAACGTTCAACGCTAAGCTCTCTGTTAACGCGACAGTGGCTACTGAACAAACTGTTACCTTAGAAGAAGGTGACTCCATACTAGTTGTTCTTATCTGGGACACTTCGAGCTTTGCTAGGGGCAACTACATTCTAACCATTTTCGTTGAACCAGTTCCAGGTGAAACTAATACTTCTGACAATACATTTAGCTTTCAACCCGTGAAAGTTACTATTCCAGGCGACTTGGATGGTGACTATAGTGTTTTGCTTGAAGACTTGGTTTTACTTGCGAAAGCTTATGGCTCTAGGCCAGGTGACCCAAACTGGAATATAAACGCAGACATAGAGGGTAATGGCGTTGTGGGCTTATCTGACCTTGTTATACTTGCCAAGCATTACGGTGAAACTTAACAGAGACTTCCGGGTTCTGTTGCATTAATAGGGTTTATGTTGCATTTTGAGATTCATAACTCTCTATAGCTGATTCTGCATTTCCAATTTTCGAGAAGCTCCACTACGACTAAAGCGATTTTGAATCCAATCGCTTTTGCTTTTTCAAGGTTCTCTGGCGAAAATGCTCGTATAGGATTCTTTGCATAATGCCTGATGTTTGCTCCGCGACCTGTTTTGACCTCAACCAAGTAGACTTCTCCAACCTCTCCCTTAATCCCTACAAAATCAAATTCAGTAATCCCATTCTCTTCTTTTTTCTCCACAAATTCAGCCTGTGTTTTTGTTAAAAACGTAAGTTCCCTGTCACGAAAATGAGGATAGCCTTTAGGAAAGAAATTCCATGTGCCGATTTTATAAGTCCAAATTCCCATCTTGCGCAAGACATCCCAAGCAATAATCTCCCCTGACCCTCCTATGAGATTCGAAGCATCTTTACCAAAAAGGGTAAGTTCTTTCTCCATCAACAATAACCATCTCCATCTTGTAAAAATACTACCATGCTCTTAAACCTTAATTTGCAACACAAACCTCATGAATGCAACAGTGCCGACTTCCGTGAAAGTTATAAATAAGAGTTTTACATCTTCTTGTGCAACAACAGTTTGGTAGGGATGACAAGATGCCAGCGATAGAGGTTGGAAGAATTTGCGTTAAAATTTCGGGTCGAGAGGCAGGTAGAAAATGTATTGTGCTCGACGTAATTGACAAAAATTTTGCCCTCATAACAGGTCCAAGAGAGGTTACAGGTGTAAAACGAAGAAGAGTCAATATTAATCATATCGAGCCAACAATGGAAAAAATAGAGATAAAACGGGGCGCCAGTGATGAAGAAGTTATTGAAGCTTTAAAAAAAGCTAATAAACTGGACGATATGAAAAGCATAGTTAAGATTTCTTTGGCTTAGCAAGTCTTAATCCTTTTTAACTATTTTCTTATACATTGGTTATTGTGATAAACCATGTCAAATAGTATTGCGCCTTGGCAAATGAAAAGAGAAATAAAAATCAAGGCTGAAAGCAAGACAAGCCCAAAGTATGGCTGTATGCCTGAGCAACGACCAATAAGGGACTACATAAGGTTTGGTATTATTAATCTTGATAAGCCTCCAGGCCCATCTAGTCATGAGGTAGCGGCATGGGTGAAAAAAATCTTAAATCTTTCGCATGCTGGTCACGGTGGAACCTTAGAAGCCTAAATGAATGATTTAGGCTAAGGAAATCCTAAAGTGACTGGTGTCCTGCCTATCGCTCTTGAAGAAGCTACCAAGGTTGTTCAAGCGTTGCTTCTTTCTGGTAAAGAATATGCATGCGTTATGCGACTACATGGGGACGCAGCAGAAAATCGTGTTAAAGAAGTATTGGAGATTTTTCAAGGCGTTATCTATCAAAGACCTCCTGTTAGGTCTTCAGTTAAGCGTAGGCTTAGGACTAGAACCATTTATTATTTAGATTTTCTTGAAATGGATGGAAGAAATGTTCTATTTAGAGTTGGCTGTGAAGGTGGAACCTATATAAGAAAACTATGCTATGATATTGGCGAGGTCTTAGGCTGCGGGGCGCATATGCAAGAACTCCGCCGAACTAGGGCTGGTCCATTCACTGAGGAAGAGAAAGATGGATTTGTGACTTTACATGAAATAGCTCACTTTGTCAATAAGTGGCAAGAATCAGGTGATGAAAGTTTTTTAAGACGTTTCATCCAACCCATGGAGAAAGCCTTGGCTTTAATTCCTAAAATCTATATCCGTGATTCTGCAGTAGACGCTATATGTCATGGTGCCAGCTTAACGATGCCTGGTATCCTGTCTCTTGAAAGCGATATTAAACCTAATGATATTGTAGGTGTTTTTACTTTGAAAGGTGAAGCTGTCGCCATCGCTAGAGCCTTAGTTTCAACTGACGAGATTTTATCGGCTGATCACGGGTTTGCCGCAAAAACATTACGTGTCTTGATGCCTAGGGGAGCGTATCCAAAATCTTGGTCTGCTAGTTAAGGTTAGAGGACTGAATGTAATGCGGTGTTCTGGCGAAAATCATGTGGAGCATTATTTCTCTGGGGAACCACGCTCTAAGCTTCGTTATGGGTTGATTAGGGAGAATCTTCGAGGCAGATTCTTCGAGTTCCTTACGGCTTCTGGGGTTTTTTCAAAAAAACGTGTGGATCTAGGTACTCGTCTTTTGATTGAAGAAATGTGTATTCCAGAAGAAGGAAAGCTTCTAGATATTGGTTGCGGTTATGGTTCAGTAGGCATTGTTGCTGCAGCTTTAAATCCGAATCTGCATGTTTTTTTGGTTGATGTTAATGAAAGGGCTGTTCGACTGGCTAAGGAGAATGCGCGGCGAAACAGTGTTTATAATGTAACTGTAAAAAGAGGGTTTCTCTATGAGCCTGTTGAAGGTTTAAGATTTGTTTCTATTGTTTCGAATCCTCCTGTAAGTGCAGGTATAAACTTGGTTTTTTCAATAATTAGGCAAGCGCCTCAGCATCTTGAAGAAGATGGGCTTTTTCAAATGGTTGTTCGCAGCAAGATTGCGAGTAAAAGACTATTAAATGTGATGAAGGAAACTTTTGGAAATGTGGAGATTCTAGCAAGAAAAAGTGGGTATAGAGTTTTGCTTTCAAAACATGGTGCAACAAAATCACGTAAACAATGAATAATTTACTCTAAAATTTGTCCCTCACTTCTGAACAATGTGACAAATGGGCTATACACTTCAGAAAACCTAAAAACACTCTTCAGTTATTAAGGCTTAATGATAAAGAATCATGCCGGGGTCTCCTAGGGCATTAAACGCGGGAAATCCGGTAGGGAGCAGAGAATTAAAAACGCTTAGGCCTGGAGTTGCTTAAGAAGCTTTAGAAAGCCTGTGACCCCTCGGGGTCGCGTGGGTTCAAA
>JAIMAA010000146.1 GCA_023512225.1 Candidatus Bathyarchaeota archaeon | reverse complement strand
GATATCAAGCATTATGTTTATTGTCCGAGGCTGGTTTATTTTGACCGTGTTTTGCATGCGACGCCTGTTTTTGGTTCCCAACAAGAAGAAGGAAAAGAACAGCATGAAGATTATGTGCGAAAAGAGTTGAGAAGGAAAGACGCGGTTTATTATTCGCCTGAGTTTGTTGGGGCAGAGAAACTACTGTTTACTCCATTAAGTTCCAGCGTGCTTGGGTTGCAGGGAAATGTGGACTGCATAATCAAGACAGCAAAAGGAGAGTACATTCCTGTGGAATACAAGAACATGAATTCTGATAGTGGCAAGGTTTGCATGGATCACAAGTACCAGTTGGTTGGATATGCGTTGCTTGTTGAAGAGAATTTTGAGACTGTTGTTAAACGCGGTTTTGTCAATTATATTCCTGAAACATTGATTTTGCAGATTGAAATAACGCCTACCATGAAAAGTTATGTTAAACGGGTTTTAGGACATATTAAGCGAATTATACGGGATGAGGAACTACCGCCCATACGGGTAGCTAAGCACAAGTGTCAAGGCGGATGTGGACATAAGCAGACGTGCATCTTATCTTAGGTGGTTTTGTGTTAGGAGTTGTTCAAAGTCTGTTAGGTCGAATATGAAGTATCCTTGGCGTGTTAGTTGTTCTTTTTCGCTGATTTTTTTGGCGATGATTCCGTAGTTTTCTTTTTTGCGGTTCCATCTGAAGTTTTGTGCCTTGGCTTTCAGGTTTTGGATTGTTCTTGCGCAGTCTATCTTGTTGAGTGTGCTCCATTTGGTTTCGAGGAATGTTGCTATTTGTTTTTCTTCGTCGAGTGCGATTAGGTCTATTTCGTTGTTTTTGTGCCACCATTTACCTATGGTGGTGAATGTGAAGGGGAGTTTGTTTTGTGTCTTCATTTCTGTTAGGATTTCTGTTGCGGCTTGTTCGTATGCGTGTCCTAAGTAGGTGTTGTAGTCTTCGCGGATTTTGTTGAGGAGGGCATGTGTGTTTCCTGTTTCGAGTTCTGTTTTGTTTGGGAAGATGTATTTGAACCAGAAGTTTAGGTAGTTGTCTGCTATTGTGTAGAGTCCCTTTCTTGGTTTGGGTGTTATGGCGATTGGGTATGTTCTCTTTATGAAGCCGAGGTCTTCGAGTACGCTTGTGTATTTTGAGAGTATGCTTTTGTCCATGTTTGTTTGGTTAAGGATTTCGCCGTAGGTTCTGGCTCCTTGGGCTATTGTTTTGAGGATTAGGCTGTAGTTGCGTGGTTCTCGAAGCTCTTCTCTTAAGAGAAATTCGGCTTCTTCATATAGGAATTCGCCTTTTGTTAGGAGTTTTTGCTCGACGTTTTGCCAGAAGCTTAGGGTTGGGTTGAATTTTTGTAGGTATGCTGGGACTCCTCCGAGACATGCATAAACGTGCATCAAGGTTTCAGCGTTGTATTTGGAGAAGAAAGGTTTCAGGTGGAATACTTTGAGCGGAGTTAGTTTCCATTGGGCGGTTCTTCTGCCGTAGAGTGGGCTTTTGTAGTTTAGAACTTCGGTTTCCATTGTGGCTATGGAGGAGCCGAGGAGTATGAGCATTATGCGTGTGTTTTTGAGGTTTTGGTCCCAGATTTTTTGGAAGATGGATGGAATGGCGTGGTTGGCTTCGATGAGTGTTGGAAACTCATCGATTATGATGGTTGTGTGAGGGGTTTTATTCCATTTTGTGAATTCTTGGAAGAGTTCGACCCAGTCATTGATGGCGAGTTTTGCGAAGCTTTCGTTTTTGAGATATAGGCTCATTCTTTGTTTTAGTTCTTGAATTAGTTCTGTTTCTGGTCGGCGGTCGGCGAGGAAGTAGATGCGGGGTTTGTTTTTTGAGAATTGGAGGACGAGTTCGGTTTTTCCGACGCGTCTTCTTCCGTAAATGATTATTAATTCTGCTGTTTGCGTCTGGTAGTGTTGTTCGAGGAATTGGAGTTCTTGTTTTCTGTCTGCGAATAGTTGAAGCATAAGTAGGATACTCACGTTTCAACTATTTAAACCTAAGCAACTAAGCACGTGCCAAGGCGGATGCAGACACAAACAAACATGCCAACGATAGCATTGTAATAACAAACAAATAGTCATTTCAAATTAGACTGAAATTCATTGCGTCTTTTCCAAAGAGAGTAGAATCTGTAGATACGGTCTTCAAATCTAACCTCTAATAGATTGGAGACTTTGAATCTACCAACCAAGAACCTTGTTGATGCATCAGCTAATCGCACTCCAAATATTTCTTTGTTCTTTTCTGAATTATACTCTTGAAGGTAAATCATGTCTTCAGTTGTCCATTCATCTTTTTTCTCTTCAAAAAATACCTTTTCCTTTTTTACGATGTTGGCCAACGCGCTTTTCTTGCCAATGAACAGTTTGTCATATTTTGGTTCGACAAAGGAAAATGTGACGAATTCTGAGCCTGGCGTAATGAGTTCTTGGCGACCTTCAGTTATATATCTGAGAACAGCGGTTATCTGCTCTTTTTGAAGATCTGCATTATTGATAGAGAAAAAAGTTTTGTGCTTTTTGACATCTAATGGAATGGCGAAGGTGCAAGGTACTTTTTCAAATTCGTACTGATCTGTCCCAAGAAATGCGAAGCGATGAGTGAGTGCTGCATAGACCTGTCTGTCGGTGAAGAAATCGTGAGTATAATAAGTCTTTCTGGTTAGATGAGAAACGTTTTGTCCAAATTCTTCAAGCTCGAATTTTATGGCATAAAGCGGGGGAGAATTCGAATGGAGCACAAGTATTGACCTCAGCTTTTTGAGGATTTTTTCAAGGATGTTTCACCATAGATTTCAGTCTTGTGTTTCTCTATCAATTCTGGTAACTTCGCCCTGAGGGTTTCTAATTGTTTTTCATCTATAACTTCGGAACCAAATAGAGCCTTTAGTTCCGTGATATTTACGTTTCCTGCCTCATCTACTTTGATTTTGTTGAGCAAGTCTTTGTGGGATATCTTCAAGTTATCAGTTATAGCTATTATCTTCGTCTCCATGGTGCCAAGCAAGGAGCTCCTCGAGCCATATCCCATAGCATCTGCTCTTCTAAGTGTCTCAAGATACATAGCTAAATCAAATTTGGTTGGATTGAAGATTATGTCGATAAAAGGAAAAACTGTTCCAGGTTTAACAAGTAGCATGGTGTATAGGCTGGGTTTCTTTTGCTCGCCTTTTTCAGCTTGTTCCATTCGAAAATCTGTATGCACAATATTATGGAACTCTTCTTCGTCGATAAGTGCTTCTTCGTCGCTTTGAATTGAAAATGATGTCGTAGGCTTTAGTCTTGATTTAATCGCTTGAGTTTTGTCTTTGATTGCAATAACTCCTCCATAGGTGAAGCAATTGTAGCAGTTCATACACTGGTGATCTGGAGTGGCACAGTTATAGTTTTCATTGTACTGCCTTAAGATAGCTTCACTGGCACGTCGATAAACCCCCCTACGTTTCAATCCTGTTAGATAAATTCTTGATTTTCCTGCATAGTCTATCTTGTCGTTTGACAAGTCTTCATGACTTGTAAATCTGGCAAAATCTTTGAGAACCTTGTAACCTACTATTGCAATGTAGTCGTTCTTCTGCACATACACCTTTTTGAGGCTTTCACCACTTGCAAGTTTCATTTCTTCGCCCAGATTTTTGAATTCGGGTAATTTAGCAATTATTTCCGGTTCATTCAGATGGCTCATCTTTCTCCAAAACTCCTTCCAGTTTGAGTTCGTAAAACTTCTTTGAATTGAAGAGATATTTAGTTTTTTGCACATAATCCTTTAATTGCGCCTTTTGCTTGTCATCCATCTGTTCTAAGGTATTTCTCAATTTTTCATGAATTTTAATTATATCGGCTCTTTTTTCAGAACTTAACAGTGTATTCT
>JAIMAA010000145.1 GCA_023512225.1 Candidatus Bathyarchaeota archaeon | reverse complement strand
GCTTAGCTCTCGCATGTCCCTTTCATGGAAGACTTCCCAGCTGGCTGGGTCATCGCTTCTTTGCCTATGATAAAGCCTTTTGAATCTTGTTTCTGGCGATGAGTGTACGGCTATGAGTGTGAATTTTGGAAAATGCCTCCTGAATTCTTCAACTTCAGCTAAGCTACGTATGCCATCCACGAGAATTTTGTTTTCTGGTATTCTCTCTATTTTTGGAATGCACCTCTTTGCTATGACACTTTTTCCCTCCTGCTCTCGCAATTCAAGCATTACTTTGCCGACGTTTTGCGGGTCCAGCTCCAACCCTCTACTCGCTGTTTCCTCCCGCACAACATCGCCCATCACAACAATGCCATAACCGCCCTCTTTTGCAGCAGAAACCACTATGGATTTTCCAGCCCCAGGCATACCAGTCAAACCGACAACAAGCTTATTGCCAGTCACCTTGATTTCCCTCTCGATAGACTTTGTCAGTAACAGATAGTCTTTTACATTAAAAGCATTTATGAGAAAGATAATGAAGAATAAACGAAGGAATACATAATGTCTGAGACCATAAGAAGTTTTATAGCTTTTGACATGGACAGCGAATCAGTTCTTAAGAAAATCACGGACGTTCAAGCACTTCTGACAAAAACTGGAGCAGACTTAAAACTTGTTGAACCCAGAAACATTCACATTACCGTTCGATTTCTCGGAAACATAACCCCACCCATGGTGGACAAGATTTTTGAAGAAATGAAAAAGGTTCAATTTGTTCCTTTCGACGTTAAAATTTGTGGAGCCGGCGCCTTTCCAAACGTGCGTTATCCGCGGGTTTTGTGGGCTGGAATAACCGAAGGCGCTGACCAGTTGAGAAGCATTTTCAACCAGTTAGAACCTCGTTTACGCAGTTTAGGATTCGCGCCAGACCCTAAAGGCTTCAATCCTCACCTTACGATTGCCCGTGTGAAGTCTGGAAGAAACAAGGCTGAACTTGCCAAACTCCTCAACGAAACTGTTAATTATGAGTTTGGAATCGTCCGCGCTGAATGTTTAAGGCTTAAGAGAAGCGATTTGACACCGAAAGGACCAATTTACTCGACGCTTAAAGAGGTTTGTCCACAAAAATAGAGAAAGGGCATTGTTTATGCAGAGAAAGATTGCAGACATCTGCGCAACTGTTCTGGAGCGTGTTACACCAGACCGGAAAAAACGCGCAGAAATTGAGATTTTGGCTAGAAAACTGGAGAAGAAAGTTTCTGACGTGTCCAAAGCGTTGGGCGTTGACGCCGTAGTGCGCGTGGAAGGTTCTGTTGCGAAAGACACTTGGCTCAGCGAGGAGCCAGACATAGACGTTTTCATGCGTGTTCCAGCAACAATACCTCGCAAATCGCTTGGTGAAGTCTGCTTGAAAGTAGCCAGAAAAGCCACAGAAGGCGCAGAACAAATTGAAAGGTTTGCTGAGCACCCATACCTTGAGGCGATAATTGATGGTGTCAGAGTGAATATTGTGCCTTGCTACAATGTTAAGCGTGGAGAATGGTTAAGCGCCACAGATCGAACGCCCTATCACACGGACTATGTTAAAAAGCATTTGAAGGCGTCGATGCATGCTGAAGTACGCTTACTGAAAAAGTTTATGACGGGAATAGGTGTTTATGGCGCTGAAATAAAAGTCGGCGGGTTCAGCGGTTACTTGTGCGAACTTCTAATTTTGCATTACAAATCCTTTGTAGAGACGCTGAAAGCCTTCGCTAAATATAAGCAAAGAAAAGTAATAGACATAGAAGGCTATTGCAGAGAAAGAGAAAACGAACTGCAACTGTTGTTCATAGAACCATTAGTAATCATCGACCCAGTAGATAAAGGAAGAAACGTGGCTTCAGCAGTGCAGCCGCAGAAACTCTACACTTTCATAGCCGCTGCACGGGCTTTCCTAGAAAATCCTCGCTTAACCTTCTTTTATCCACCAAAAACAACCGCCTTAACGGTGAAAGAACTGAAACGGGAATTACAGCAGCGGGGTTCCGCCATTGTTTTCGTAACTTTTGGAAACGTTAACGCTGTTCCAGACGTTTTATGGGGACAACTCTACAAGTCTCAGCGTTCTCTCCACAAACTTATCGAATTAAGCGATTTCAAAATTTTAAGAGACACAACGTGGAGCGATGAAAAAAACCTCAATGTTTTCCTCTTCGAACTTGAAAGCTACCGCATCGCACCAGTCAAGAAACATCTCGGGCCTCCTTTGGAAAGAGAGCGTGAATGCAAAGATTTCTTGGAAAAATACATACACAATGCTGATGTTGTTTCTGGACCATACGTTGCTGATGGACGATTGGCTGTACAGCTAAAGAGAAGGTACACTGATGTGTGTGAACTGCTTAAGGAAAAGCTGAAGGATGGAGGAAGAAACGCCGGTGTGGCTGAAAAAATTTCGCAAGTTTTAAAGAATAATTTCAATGTTTTGGTAAACGAAGAAATAGCCGAAGTATACGCCAACAACAGCAAGTTTGCAGAGTTTTTAACTGAGTTTCTTTCCGGCAAGCCAAAATGGTTAGAAGCCACTTAGGCTAAACGCTATCAGTGCAATGCCAAAAAGCCAACAATACAATGCGAAAAAGTGAAACTTCTTCTTGGCAAGGATTTTCCAGAGCAACTTTATTGCTAGAAAGCCAACAATCATCGCAACAATGATTCCTACGAGGATTTCTGTCCATCCTAAGCCTGCAGTCGCAAGTGCGCCATAATCCTTGTATGCTGTGTAGCCGATAGCGCCGATTATTGCCGGTATCGAGAGCAGAAATGAAAATTTGAAGGCTTTTTCACGTTTTATTCCAGACAGCAGCGCTATGGCAATTGTTGCTCCACTTCTGGAGATACCAGGGATTATGGCTAAGCCTTCCGCAATGCCAATTATTATTACTGTTGAATAGCCTATTTCGTCTTTTTCTTCTTTTCCAGTCTTTGACAAATAGAGCACTAAACCGAAAACAATGAACGCTAAAGCGATTGGCAGCATATTTTGGAATGCTTGTTCCACGGGCTCTTTAAGTAAAACGCCTATAGCTACGGCGGGAATTGTTCCAATAACTATCAGGGGTATTAGTCTGCCGTGTTCTGTTTTAAAATCCAAGCGACCTAAAGCTGCAAGAATTTTTTTGATGTCCTCTCTAAAGAAGAACAATACTACGAGTAATGTTCCAATATGCAACATAAACTCGAAAAGTAAAGAGTCCTGTGTGCCAAGAAAATGCAGAAAATGCTCGGCTACTTTCAAGTGTCCAGTACTTGAGATGGGTAGCCATTCTGTTAAGCCTTGTATAGTGCCGAGAATTGCTGTTTCCACCAGACCCAAGAGTTCTCGCCGCTTTTCCCTCTTGTATTTTCGAGTTACGCTTAAAAGATTAATCCATGTAACATGTTAATTCCTTAATGTGGTGTGAGCACATGAGCGATTATCCGCCTGGAAGCCGCGAAGACCGTGAAATGCTGGCTAAAATGCCAATAGAAAAGTTGTTTGACTATTTCTTTCTGCAAATCCGAAACTTGTGGAGAGTTGACGGCTTATACTTTCTGGGAATAGAGAAAAAGTTTGGAACTGAAGCAGCTACAGAGATTGATGCAGGCGTATGGGAAACAATGGCTGCCATAGAAGCCAAAAGTCTGCAGAGAATGTTTAACGTTGACGAAAATCCAGATGTTCCAACAATTATGGATTTACTGCGTAAGTCAAGCTGGGCTTTAGACCAGCCGTTCAAAACTGTGGAGGTTAGCAGCAAACAAGCCATTTTAAGCGTTGACCGTTGCAGAACGCAAGAAACACGCTTAAGCAAGGGATTAGGCGAGTTTCCCTGCAAAAAAGTAAGATTCGGCTACTTGAAAAACTTCGCAAAAACACTTAACCCGAAAGTAGAAGTAAACTGCCTTGTCTGCCCACCAGATAAGCACCCCAAAAATCTATGG
>JAIMAA010000144.1 GCA_023512225.1 Candidatus Bathyarchaeota archaeon | reverse complement strand
TAATACTTTCTATTTGCCCCATAACCTTGGTTTTATCGGCCCCCTTACGGAGAGCCACAATAATCAGAGTCGACTGGCCATCAGCCGAGACCAGACGGCCGCGAAAGCGCTTTTTGGTCAGAACATAATCCCGCAGCGCTTTGGCCTTGATTCCATTAAAAGGAAAGTCGTCTTCATTGATTAATTTTCCGATTTCCAAACCTTCCTCAGTTTTTTTCAGGTCCAGAATATTAGTTAAGCTGGTAACTGCGTAATCCAATGATTCCGGCCACCTAATCCAAGCGAAAGCGGCCACCTGTCGGAGCCTAGCGACGCTGGGCATTCTTTTTTTATCCTAATGGCCGGCTTCAGTCAAGTCTTTTAGTCTTTTTCTCATGGATTCTCCTTTCAAATTGATTTTATAAGCATTGTGGACCAAACGGTCGAGGATGGCATCGGCCAGGGTGGGATCGCCGATTATCTCATGCCAGTGAGAAACAGGGAACTGGCTTGTGACTACTGTGGAGCGGACGTTGTGTCGGTCTTCGAGGATTTCGAGCATGTCATGTCGGCCATGATCATCGAAGGGCACAAGGCCCCAGTCATCGATGATCAGGAGGTCTGTTTTGGCCAGGTTGGCCAGGACTCGGCCGTAGCGGCCATCTCCCCTGGCGATGTTGAGTTCTTGAAGCAGTCTGGGAAGGCGGAAGTAAAGGGTGCGGTAACCTTCGCGGCAGGCTTTCTGGCCCAGGCCGCAGGCAAGGTAAGTCTTGCCCACTCCTGTGGGACCTGTGATCAGGACATTGAGATGCTCCTCGATCCACTGGCAGGAGGAAAGAGCGAGGAGCAAAGACTTATCCAGGCCTCGGGCTGTGCGGTAATCTATATCCTCCAGCGTGGCATTCAACCGGAGCTTGGCCTTCTTCAGCCGCACCCGGAGCTTGCGGTTGCGCCTTTCGGTCGTTTCCCGGTCGACGAGCAACCCTAATCGCTCTTCGAAGGTTAACGTTTGGATATCCGGCACCTGGAGTTGTTCTTCCAGGGCTTTGGCCATGCCAGTGAGCTTGAGCGCATGAAGTTTTTCGAGTGTGGGGTGGACTAACATGCCGGCTCTCCCTCGTAATAAGCAGAACCGCGGATGTTGGAATGGTCCACAGCCGCGGCACTCTTAACCTCGTCTCTGAGCGGTTGTTTATCCAGACCGGATTTAAGGATCGAATTGACACTTCGGTAACTTGTCGCCTGGTAACGCAAAGCTCTCTGGCAAGCGGCCTCAAGCCGTGAGGCGCCATAGATTTTGCCCAGTCGCATCAGTCCCAGACAGGAGCGAAAGGCTTGCTGAGGATGAAGCCGGGAAGCCATGATGTGTTCTGCTACACTTCGCGTAAAGGGACCTGCCTGGGTCGTCCAGCCGACGACCCGCTCCGGTGTCCACTCGGCATAGCTTTGATGCGGCGTGGGCATGTGCTCCTTGAGCGTGGTGTGCCGGCCGCGCAGGAAGCTTCGAGCATGGCTTGAGACACGCTGGCCTTTATGGAAGAACTCCACCGTCGTGGCCGTCAGGCGTACATCCAGCTCCTGGCCATACAGCTGATAAGGCACACTGTAGTAATGGCCCTGGACTTCCAGGTGATAATCGATTGAGACCCGGGCCTTCTTCCATTCCGCATAGACATAGCGCTCCGCGGGCAAGGGCCGCAGCGCCGGCCGATCGAGGCTCTCAAAAAGACTAAGCCTGGAGCCGGGAAGCTTGCGGAAAGGCCGCTGGTTGAGCTCCTCGAGAAGCTTGCGAATGGCTGAGTTAAGCTCCGCAAGAGAGAAGAAGCTCTGGCGGCGAAGCCGGGCCAGAACCCAGCGCTCGGTCACCTGCACCCCCACTTCAATTTTCGCTTTGTCTTTAGGATGGCGCACCCGGGTGGGAAGACCCACTGTCCCATAATGAGCCAACATATCCTCGTAGGTCGCAGCCAGCTGCGGTTCATACCGGCACGCTTTCGCCACACCGCTTCTCAGATTATCCTGGATGACCAGCTCCGTAACCCCATGAAAATATTCAAACGCTCGCACATGAGACGCCACCCAGTCCGGCATCGTTTGTGTCCAGGTCGCCTCGGCATAGGTGTAGTTGGAAGCACCCAGCACAGCCACGAAAATCTGCGCCTCCCGCCTCTTGCCGCTCTCTCTGTCCACCACCGGCACGGTCTGGCCGCAGTAGTCGACAAACATCTTCTCCCCGGCCCGATGCTCCTGACGCATCGAAAGGTCTAATTTTTTGGCCCATAGCCTGTAAAGCGCGCAAAAGCGGCTGTACTGGAAGCCTTCAGGCCAACGAGCCTTGTACTCCTGCCAGAGAAGAAAAAGCGTGACTCCCTTGCGGCGCAGCTCCTGATGCACCTCCACCCAATCCGGTAACGGCCGTTGCGAGGCGGGAATCAAAGACAAGGCTGGAAACAAAAGCTGTTCTATGGCCGTCTCATCCAGACCTTCAGGTAACGGCCAGCTCAGTGCTGCCGCCGTGGCCCGCCGCACATACTCCGCCACGGTGCTGCGGGCTATCTTCAAGCTCCGGGCAATCTGGCGGGCTGAAAGCCCGCACCCCCATCTCAATCGCAATATCTCTCTTATCTTACGCATAGGTAATCTCTCCGCTGGCATCTAAGCCTCCTTTCTTTAAAATTAAGAAGGCTTAGCATACCTTTTTCTTTAGAGATTACCCAGAGTCGGCTTGGCTCCTTTTTCATTCCGAATGATTCCGGCCACCTGTTCCAATAAAGGGCCAAAAAGTGGCCGCCTTCCCGCTGGAATGGGTGGCCGCTTTGCTTTGGAATGGGTGGCCGGCTTCCATTGGAATACCCGGCCGGATTCCCTCGGAATATGCACCCAATTACCCATTAAAATGTCTGATGAGCCTTTTTTTCTTTAAAAAACTGAATGAGCTGGCGATGCTCTTCAATACATTTTTCTTCCCATTCAGGAATATTGAGCATGATGCGCGGGAAATCATAAAGCCTTTTCTTAAGCTGATTGACGATGTTTACCAGGACTTCGTTGCCGCACAATCTGAGATGAACATTATGCAACTCGAGATTAATATCCATATATTTCTTAAAATCATCCTGGGCCAGAGCCTGAACCATTTCCTCATAATCTTTCTCCATGCGGGCAATATCTTCCGGCGTGAGCCGGTCGCAGGCAATCTCAGCCGCCTCTGATTCAAGGGCGCCGATGACCTGATAGATATCTTCTATTTCCTTCAGGGTCAATTTCTTAACCCGGATACTCTTGCGCGGGGAAATTTCAATGAAACCTTCTCTTTCAAGCTGGATCAGGGCTTCTCGAATAGGTGTGCGGCTAACGCCAAGCTTCTGGCAAATTTCTTTTTCATTTATTCTGTCGCCTGGCTTAAGATTTCCGGATTCCATTTCCTGTTTCAAATAATCCATGACGCAATCTTTAAGCGACCGATATTGAAAGGGAAATTCAGCCATTTCTAACCTCGCTTCTTTATCATAGGCCAATCATTAAATTTTTTCAAATTATATACCAAAAAAATGTATTTGTTTTCAATTTTTATTTTTTAGATTTCCTGGGCTGTAAAATCTCTTTGAAGATTAAAATTTTATCAAAAGCCAAAATTTTATTATAAGAGAAAGAAAAAGATGGCTGAGCCTCTCTGCCCCTATTTCCGGCGGTGCGGAGGCTGTCTCTACCAGCACCTTGATTATCAGGAACAGCTCCGGAAAAAGGCCGATGAGCTTAAACTGGCTACAGGCGCTCAGGAGGTTGAAATTTTTTCCGGTGAGCCCTACTACTATCGGACCAGAATGGATTTTATTTTCCATGCTGGCGGCCTGGGACTAAGAGAAAGACATCGGTGGTGGCGGATTGTCGATATCGAGAAGTGTGTTATCGCCACCCCGGCGATCAATCAGCTTGTTCGGGAAATAAGAAATTATTTTCAGGAGGTGGATGCCTTCGATGTGCGTCTTAAAAGGGGCTCGCTACGTT
>JAIMAA010000014.1 GCA_023512225.1 Candidatus Bathyarchaeota archaeon | reverse complement strand
CCGCACCAAATTTTGAACATGTTTCCTCAAACTAATGATTTTTACTGGTAAATTTAATGCGTAAATCCCCCCGCACTCTCTTACCCGTAAACTTTTAGTTGGCGTACAAATTTTTTGGTTTTCGTCTTTTACGTAGAGTTCTCATCGGCAAGTCCGCAAATCTTAAGAAATTAAAGCAGAAAATGAGTAACTGGTAGTTATGAGAGGAAAGGTAATTGTCGTGTACGAGTCAAAGTACGGTAACACTAAACGTGCAGCGAAAGCCATCATAGAAGGCATAAACGAAGTCGCAAGCATAGAAACTTCCCTAAAGGAACTAAAAGAGGTAAATCTTAAAGACGTCGCAGATTATGACGCAATTCTGATCGGTTCTCCAAACCATCTTGGTGGACCCACAAGGGGCATTAAAGGCTTTATTGATGAGCTTGGTAAGTTGCAATTAAAAGGGAAAATGTTCGCTGTTTTTGACACGTATCTTGGAAAAGACTTCGAAAAGGCGGTAAAGAAAATGGAAGAACGAATAAACGAAAAAATTCCGGGAATGAAACAGATAGCTTCTGGTTTGTCTATAAAAGTTCGAGGGATGAAAGGACCCATTGTGGATGGCGAACTTCCCAAATGCAGAGAATTTGGAAAAAAGATAGCAACTCAACTTAAATCTGGTTGATGATTGGATATGGCGAAGGAAAAATTTGAAGGTTCAAAACCGCAAAATAGAGGAGTTATTCTTGTGGTTGCGTTGTGGCTACTTCAATCCGTTGGCAGACTTTTCTTCGCAATTCTCGGCATGCCAGAAGGAATGGGTCAGTTTTTAGATGTGCCCATTTCGTATACAACATCTCTGATACTATTTGTTATGTTTCTCTCTTTAGGCTTATGCGGGCTTGCCGCCGCTTTTGGTCTCTGGAGAAAACAGAAATGGGGGTTTTGGAGCATCATCCTAGTCAGCATTGCAACCATAGCCTTCGACACATGGGGATTAACAATTCAATACACAGCAGCTATTGGCTTCATCGTGCCAACCACATCACTCTTCTATCTCTACCTTAAAAAATCACAACTGCTAACAACCACAAACTAGAGTTTCTAGCTATATCATTCAATAAAAGACTGGTTTTCACATCTATCCGCCTTAACTTTTTGTTGCATTTGTTTTTGAAAACACCCAAATGATGCAGGGGCAAAAATGTCAGCTATACGCGAAAATCTAGTCTCACTTCTAATATGCATTAAAATGAGAAAAAAGGGTTTATTTTTTAACTGGGCGGTGCTGCAGCAACTTCCGTTGGATGTTTCACGAAGGCGACAAAGGCTATTATTGCTGCGACCAATGCAATCCAGAACCCATAGGACAGATATGTTGACCAGTCTGAACCTCCAGAGAACAAACCTATCCCTGATACTGGGATTTTTGGAAGTTCCATCTGCAAGCCGACGGCAAAGATTATTATTGAAAGCAAAGCGAGAACTCCACCGCCAAGGAGAATAGTCTTTCCCTTTGCCATTACACTGCCTACTATTGCAATTATTCCGCCTATGATGATGAGAGCTAGAGCAGTCCAAACGAACCAAGTCTCTATTGTTCCACCAGCAATTGTTCCTACTTGATATAAATATAAGTCAGATGAGTCTGCAATGGCTGAATATGTCCACCATGGTAGTGCTATGCTGATGAATGCTAGTATCCCAGCGATGATGCCGATGTAGTTTGGTTTCAACATTTTTCCCTCTTTTCTATTAGCATCTTTTATCTATGTATATAAGATTTGCTGAATGATTTTTAACTATGGGTTTAGATTGCCAAAAAGAGATGTTTTCTGAGAGATTTTTCTGTTTCGTTTTAGAATCTCTCGCTTTAGTTCTTAGATAAAATTTAAGTGAACTAAACGTTATTTCTTAGATGGAGTGAAACCATAATGGTTAACGTTAAAAAAGTCAATCTTAAAGAACCATTGAAAATCGAAAATATAACCATTAGAAAAGACCATTACTTTCCAAATGCATATGTTGTTGACCTTCCCTTAGATTCAGAGCCAGACCATGTTTGGCAAGATATTTTTGAAAGAGAATGGCAGACCAGCATGCATCTTTGGGACAGAAAACTCTTCCTAATCGGCGACACGCTAAGGCTTGTCGCAACTCCTGAAGATATGGAGGAGAAGATAGGCTGGGTGAAAGAAGTTATTGCAGCGACGAATAAGGGTGTTGAAGATTACAATAGACGCATAAATGTTACTGTGGAAGCGAAGCCGGAAACACAGCGAGTAATGATTGAGCATGACGAGATTATAGAGAGAATAAGAACGGCGTTGAAAAGAGTGCTTCAAGCTTAAAGACTTCTGCAGATATTATACTCAAATGTTGTCTTCATAAACGCTCAGCGACTAGCTTATTCCCTTGCGAATAAGCTCTGACTTTTGGCGTGTGTCATTTAAGCGCCCATTTTATCCACATGAGCGCTACTATGCCGCATGCGATGGCTCCTGAAGCGATTAGTATTGCGAGTTTTTGCCAGAAATCGAAATTACCGGCGAAGAAAGCCAAATAGAGCACTATGAAGGCTAGCCAGCCTACGCCAATGATGACTGTTGCTGCGACTTTTGAGCCTAATGAGTTCATGGCAGTTACGTTGTTTGGAGAGCTAATATGCTTTGTGTTCGTTTCGCGTAAGTTTATTCGCATTTGGTCGGTAGCGTGTTTTAGGCTTTTTGATATATTAGAAAATAAATACTCAAAGAACAGTAACTGTTGTGTAAGAGGTGAGATATGAATGACTAGGGTTAGAGAGGTTTATTTCTGCGAAATATGTGGCAATAAGGTTAAAGTCTTGGAAGCGGGAAAAGGCACGCTGGTTTGCTGTGGTAAACCAATGAAACTCGCAAAATAGAATTAAAGTCGAGAAAAGGACGGCAAGTCATGAGCGAAGTGCGATACTATAAAGGAAAATACAAAGTTAAGGTTTTAACGGAAAGTCGAGGAAACTGGATTATAGAAGCTCTTGAGCCCTTTGATGTTATTGTTTATGGCGAAAAAGTAGAAGTTAAAACTGGAGGAAGGCGTATTGTTGCTCCTAACCTGCTTTTTAAAAGAAAAAGTTTGCCTCCACCGCCAAAAGAGCACGTTTACGAGCTAAAAATGGAAAAGAAGCTCAGGCGATTAATCACAAAGAAAGAGAAAAATGAGCAATGAGTGAAAATCGCCCTTTCAGATTATTGTAGAGAAATTGTAATGTGCACGCTTGCCATTTTCTTTTTTGCGTTCTGCGGAAGGCATAGCCCCCCTTATAAATAGGTTGAACTGAATAGACACATAGTGTATACAAGTCTTTTTCAATGTTGAAGTGATATTCAGTTTTCGCTTTGGTTAATCTTCGGGGGTTCGTTCTTTTTGAGTGTTAGAATGCTGAGCAGTATGCAGAAGAAGGTTACAAAGATTGTTAGAACTATGAAGGTAGTGGTGTATCCAACCATGTTACTGTACCAATGACCGTCGGGATTTTTTGTTCCGAGAATGAAGGTTACCCAACCATAATCCTCGTGGGCTGGTCCAATGATTTGGATTTGGAATACTGCTCTTAAGTAGATTAGTAGAATTAGGCCTGTGACGCTTGTGCCAGTAAGGAGTCCCCAAAAGTAACTTTCTAGTAGATTGCGTTTCCAAGATTTCATGATGATTACCCATATTGTTTCTCTGGAAGAGGGTGTATATAAATTCACTTTTCGAAAAGCGTTATAGCTGAATTAGTTCACTATTTGATTAAATTGGTCTAACCATATTGGCTGGTGACGCTGCATAGTTTCGTGTGTTTTAGTTTTATTGTACTTTGGCTAGTTGTGTGACTTTTTCTTTGATTTGTTCGTAAACTTTCCATGCGTCTTCTTTTTCCATGAAGTATGGGTCTTTGATGTTCCAAACTATTATCTTGTCTTTGCATTCTGGACATAAACTAAACACGTAATCCCTATGCTGAGTCTCCATAGCCACGATAACATCGTAATCCCTAAGCCGTTTACTGCTCAAACTTTCTGGCTTATTCTTCAAATACTGCTCCGCACCTTCCTTCGCCAAATACTCTCTAACTTCTTCCGCTATGGGAATAGCCACGTGCACACCAGCAGAATCCACTATCCAATCAGGCTTAATCTTCCGCAACAAAGCCTCAGCTAATGGGCTTCTATGCGCATTACCAGAACACACAAACAACACTCTCACGCTCAACCACCACACCTAAACTCGCATTGAAGTTTTATAAACATCAACCACAAATAAAAATACCCTAGGGAGAAAGATAATGCATGACAGTTGAAGCATACATCCTCTTCAAAGTCGCCTCAGGCAGAGAAAGAGAAGCCTGCAAACAAATCGCAAAAATAAAAGAAGTCACAACAGCAAGCATAGTCTACGGCGAATACGACCTAATAGCAAGAGTAACCGTCCCAGAACTCCCCGCACTAGAAGACTTCTTAGCCGAAAAAATAAGAAAAGTGCCAAGCATCATTTTAACGTCTACAATGGTCATAGCACAAGAATGCAAAGGAAAACAAAAAAATAAAGAATAAACCACAACCGCAATCACCTCAGAACATAAATTGCTTGCAGATTTTCCTTCCTAAAAAACAGTTTACAAATTCTAAAAATGCTCATAGGATACTATCTCGTCCAGCGCCTTTCTCAAAGGCGCAGGCGGCTCAACCGTTGAATATCCCAACTCAATCATTGCTGTAACTCGAAACTTAACCGGCACATCCAATATTTTTACATCACCCTCAAGGTGGCGGTCTTTTCTGGGCATACTGATACCTGCGCGGCTTGCCCTCCCTAGCTAATACGCCGTCCTTAACCAAATCTATTAACGCATGAGCCACCGCGGTTCGGTCATAATGAAAACCTCTTTTTGCCATTTCACTGTGCACTTCGCTCAAACCCTTAGCCGACGCGAACCAGCCTTCTTCCCATAATTTCTGAATGATGCCCTTGCATGTTTCTGCACGTAGCGGCGCCTGAGCCCTCTCGCTTATCAGTGGCGTTTCTTTCAGCTTCTCCGTCACCGTGGAAAGAATCTTGTCTACGGTGGCTTGCAGTTGGTCTTCTTGGCATTCTATTTCGAATTCTACATCGCCTATCTTCATTTTTACGCGTATTGGTGGTTTTTGGCTTGTTTCTGTCAATTTTTCACCTTGTTGATTATTGTATTGTGCATCTTGTTCATGCACAACACTTAAATATACCTTACGCAATCAATTGCCTATTGGTGAATCAAGGTGATTCAACAACACACTATAACAACAACACAGAAATATAATTTTCCACACCCAACCACCGACACAATGTTACCCCAACGCCTCATCCAACTAAGCCTACACACACTAAAAACCGTCCAAAACAACACCATTCAACTAAACCAACAAACCATTCAACAAGCCTACACGGAAACACACACTATACAACTAAACCCAAAACCCATCACACTAAAACCAAACCGCACACAAACAACAATAGCAGCAGTTGACACCTCAAACATGAAAATCGGCGAAACCAGCACAGGCATAATCGCAGCCGTCAGAGGCGCCGCCGTCTGGAAACAAAACAAACACTACCACTACACACGCCTCGGACCATTCATATTCCACATAACAGAAGAAAACAAACGCCAACTCTACCAAACACTCGCAACCACCTACCTCAACACAAACGACACAATCCACGCGTACCCCCTAAACCTCACACAAATGCCAAACCGCATAGCAAACCTACTTGAAAAATGGCTCCAAACAACACTCACAAAAACCCTCACAAACAGCCTAATCCTCTTCGACGGCTCACTAACCACAGGAACACCGGACACTCCAATGCCATTAATGAAAGAAATCTTGAACACAGCAAGAAAACGAAACAACACAGTTTTAGCCTTCTCAAAAATGACAAACCTAAGAGCCAACGGTTATTTAATAACAGACGCTCTGCCACCTCACAAGCCACCCTACATGCTAGAAACTTCTGGCTTTAAACCAAAACCGCCAACCGTCCTGCTAGGCGACGTTTACGTGGTAAAACTAACAAACGGAAACTACGCATTCAGACTCGACATAGACAAAGAAATCCCACATGAACAAAAAATAGAAGCCGCCCAAAAACTCCTAGGAAACGACCACATCCAACAAAGCTATCCAGAAACACTACGCCTAGCACATATTCTCTGCACTTTCACAGCTAACGAAGTCATAGCCATGCAACACTTCATCACACGCCGCTACAACCTCAAAATAATCAACCGACCAGACATGCACCGCTTACTCTTCGGACCATACGGCAAAGGAGACATGAACGCATGAAACTCTACAAAAAAGAAGGCAACATCCTCCAAATTCTAAGCTTTCCAAACGAAACCGCTGAAAAAGGCGACTACCTACTCGTAGAAGACGCAGACGCCGGAAAAGCCCTAATCGCACAAGTAATTGACATGCAATTCGCAAGCATCCCAGGCGTCTTAGAAGAACTATTGCGTACCTTGCCAGACGGTGGAGAACTCATCCAAGGCGAAGACTTCGACCCGCTGGAAATCGCACCACACATCACGTACATTCAAGACGCAAGCTTGCTCATCTGCAAAATCCGCGCAACAGTAGAAGGCGAAAACTTAACTCCAAGTAGCAGTTGGCTTCCGTCTCGTTCGCAGTCTACAATAAAAAAACTGCCAATCCCAACACTGCTTAAGCTGGCTAAAGTCGACGGAAAACTCCCAATAATTCTAGGCAGCACAAAAGACGCTTCGCCATTAACAATTGACGCTTCATCATTAGATGGAAGACTAAACATTATAACGGGCAAGAAAGAAACAGGCAAATCGCACTTAAGCAAACTTTTAATGCTAAACCTAATTGGCTACGGGGCTACGGTTGTCGTTTTTGACCTAAACGGCGAATACCACAGCTTAGGCATGACGTCAGACGGAAAAAGAAACTCTTACTACGACAAAATTCACGTGCTAACGCCCGCACAAAACTTCAAAGTCGCACTAAAACAGCTAAACCTTCAAGTCTTACTAGGCATACTTATCCACGCGCTTCACTTGCCGGGCACATCAGCCCGCGAATTCCGCCGCATATGGCAATCACTCAAAGAACGCGACATGCTCACATTGCACGAACTCGGCGAAGCCATACGCAACTGGCACTGCAACCAGCATGTCCGAGACGCACTTTTCTCGCGCTACCACGCACTGGTTAACTCAGGCTTCTTCACCGACGAAACAGGCGGAACCATGCTACTGGAAGAATACTTGTTCAAGGCTAAAGAGCAAGGCGGAGCCATCATAATAAACCTTCGTAACACATCCACAATCGACCGCCAAATAGTCGTCGAATACGTCCTCGGAAAATTAGTAGAACTACTCACAAGCTGGAAACTTAAGGCAGTTTTTTTATTCGCTGAAGAAGCGCACCTTTACCTCCGTGAAACCTACTGGGACGACATCGTCACGCGCATGCGACACTTTGGAATATTCACAACTTTCATAACAAACCAGCCGGATACAATCCGCGAGCACATCTACCGCCAAGCAGACAACATATTCCTCTTCAACTTTACAAATGAGCATGACTTGGAAGTAGTTTCACGAGCAGCACGCGTCGACGCAGAAACAGTAAAATCCATCGCCAGAGACTTGCCGCCACACTATTGCCTCACGCTTGGAAAAGTCGTGAAAGATTTCCCTATGGTTGCCAAAGTTAAGGCTTTAGACGTGAAAACAATGGGAGAAACAAGACTCTTTTTCAAAAATGCCGACTGAAACTCCATATGACAAACTTAATCTTTTATTAACTTAAAAAGAGTGTAAGAGGACACTAACGCGCACTTTTGGGTATGGGTGTCCTCTCCGACTCTTAAGTTCTCTATTGTTTCCAAAATCAAGCTAACAAAAAAGGGATTATAAAGTGTTATGAAGGGATAATTTGAATCGGTAAAATCTGCAATTCCGAATCAGAAGACAAATTCTTTTTTAAGCCTTAGAGTTTAGCGTTGACAATTTTTCATAGTTTCGCTTAAGAAACTCTCTGAAAGTTTTTGTTAAATCATACTTTTCCACTTCATTCAGCGAGACCCATTTTAATTCCCCAGCGTCGCTTCCAACACTAAGCGTTCCGCCTTTCAATTTCACGAAATAGTCAAGTATTACAAAGTGATATTTTATCTCTCCATTTGCATCCCTAGTTATGTTGTCGACAACGTCAATATGCTCTGGCTTTTCAACATCCAAGCCCGTTTCTTCCTTAACCTCTCTAACAACAGTGTCCTCCACGCTTTCGCCAAGCTCTACCAAACCGCCGGGAATGCTCCATTTTCCCTTTCCAGGTTCACCCTTTCTTTTTTCAAGCAGAATTTTGCCGTCACAGATTATTATTGCACCGACGCCAACAACTGGTTGTTTAGGATAAAGCCTCTTCACCAAAGCCGAAGCCTCACATGCTTAAAGAATTGTTTTACTCGTATCTTAAAGCTTCCACTGGTTTAAGCTTGGAAGCCCGCCATGCTGGATAAAGCGCAAAGATTACGCTGACTCCAACGCCGAAAGTTAATGCCAGCATTGTCACTGTTGGAGTTAAAACAGGATTAATTGCCATGGCGCCAAAGCCGCCTGCTTGAGAAGCTTGATTTCTCAGTCCAAAGCCGCCTCCGCTCAAGGCTATTGCAACCACGTTTGCCAAGCCCCAACCCGAAGCTACGCCAATAACTGCGCCCAGCAAGCCAATTATTACGGATTCGCCTAGGAAAATCAACAACACTGTGCGGCTTTTCATGCCTAACGCTTTGAGTATGCCTATTTCTCTCGTGCGCTCCATTAAAGAGACAATCATAATGTTCATTATGCCTATGCCTGCTACTAGGAGCGAGATAGCTGCAATTCCAGCTAAGAAAAGCTCTATGACAGAGAAAACGCTTGAAAGAGTGTTAAGCACCGCTGTAGCAGACGTTACTAAGGCTTGGTCGCCGAAGACTGCCTTTATTGCCTTGGAAACATTATCAATGGTTGTTTTATCATCGTTTGTTAATTTTACAATTATCAATTCACATTCATCGGTTCCAAAGAAGTTTTGAGCTTGAGAAATTGGAATGTAAACGTTGAAGTCTGATGGTCCGCCGATGCTGAAGCCGCCTATTTCTTGGAGAACAGCCGTGACATTGCCAGTGTAGTTTTCATATTTTGGCGGGCGTGCAGTTGCGTTTAGCCAGATGATTTTTGCTGTGTCGTTTACGTTGCAGAGTATTGTTTCGTTTTTCCATGGGTCGCTTACTCGTTTGCCCACAACAATCATGTCATTTGCAGGGTTGTGCGGTATTTCTCCTCCTTCTTCAGCCACAAAGGTGGTTGGGTAAATTTTTGCATAATCATCAAAATCAACACCAATTATGGTAACGTTTCGAGCCCCTGCGGCAAATTCAACAGTGCCTGTTCTTTGAATTATCGCAATTGACAACTCAACATCTTCAATTCCATTAATCGTTTGTGTGTCGTTGACAAACAATTTGAAACCAGAGCTTGCTCCGCCTCCGCCGAAAACACCGCCTCCACCAGCGGAAACGAGCAGTGTGTCAGTTGCGAATCTTCTCTGAAGCTGCATGGTGATTGTTTCTTGTAAGCCTTGAGTTATCGAAAGCAAAGCGACGATGGCTGCAATGCCGATTACCACGCCTAAAGTTGTTAAGCCTGCTCGGAGTTTTCTCAATTTTATTGCGCTGAATGAGTATGAGAGAATATCGCTTGCCTTCATCAGTGATTCACCTTCTCATTAATTATCAAACCATCAAACATGTGCACTGTCCTCTTTGCACTAGAAGCCAAGCGCTGATCGTGCGTAACCATTATTATTGTTACACCTTTCTCTTCATTGAGCCTATTAACTAATCCCATTATGTCGCTTGCAGCCTTTGAATCTATGTTTCCAGTCGGCTCGTCCATCAAGAGAAATCGGGGGTTGTTCGCTAAGGCACGTGCAATTGCCACGCGCTGCTGCTCGCCGCCGCTGAGCTCAGTTGGTTTGTGGTTCATTCGTTCTTTCAAGCCTACAATTTCTAGGAGGCTTTCTGCCTGTTTTCTTCTTTCAGCTTTGCCTACATCAACTATGGACATTGACAGTTCCACGTTTTCTCTTGCCGTGAATCGTGGAATAAGGTTAAAGAACTGAAAGACGAAGCCCACTCGGCGTCTAAGGTCTGCCAACTGATTGTCGTTTAGCGTGGAGACATCCACGCCCTCAATTAACAGTTTTCCTTCAGTTGGCTTGTCTAAAGCCCCTATCAAGTTTAGCAGTGTGGATTTGCCGCTTCCAGACGGACCAAGAATGGCGACGAAATCGCCGTTTTCAATCTTTAGATTAACGCCTCGAAGAGCTTCTACAGGAACCTTGCCTAACATGTAAGTTTTCTTAAGGTTGACCGCTTCAACAATTGTTGTCATGGTAAGTCTCCATTTTTCTTGTTTTGAATTTTTACTTTGTGAGATATTTCCATGAGAGCAGTATGCCAATTATAGAGAACACAACTGCAAAGATGCCGAGAAAAGCAAAGTCGAACATCAACGATGAAACATCTAATTGATACACTGTGAGTTGCCTAATGGCGTCTGTTAAGTAGCTGATTGGATTTACACGTGCTATTGCTTGTATCCAATCAGGCATTTGAGATATTGGAAAGAACGTGTTGCTTGCAAACATCAATGGCAAGTTAATAAGATTCACAATCGCCATTTGCGTTTCCCATTTAGTTGACCTCAAAGCAAGTGCCAGAAACACTGAAGACAGCCCTAAACAGAGAAGGAATATTGCAGCGTATAATAGTAGTATGTTTAGTGGAGTGAAGGTTGAACTGACTTGCAAGCCAAACACTACTGCAAGTATTAAGATTATTGTGGCTTGGAACATTGCTCTTAAAGATGCATTAAGAACTTTTGAAAATATAATTGCTGCTCTTGATACAGGCGTGCTGAGCACTTTGTTTAGAAATCCTAAACGTCTATCCCAAACTATGGACATGCCGCTGAACATCGTGGTGAACAGCACAATGAAAGATATCATGCCGACTGACATGTAACTGAAATAATCCGTAACGCCAAAGATTTTCTGCATCACAGTCGGACCAATATTGCTAAACATATTTTGAAAAATCGGTGAAAGCACTGAACCAGGAATAGTTATGTTTCCAGACGCCGGCGGATAATAAAAAGTAATGTCTGGCATATTTAGATTAAAGTTGCTACTTGAGAACATGTTGCCTAAGTTCATTGCCTTTCCAAACAAGCCCATCCATATTACTGGCTGAAGTACAGCCATGAGAAGGATTACGGGTTCATTCAGCCATTTCTTAAGTTCTCGGTTAGTCAAAGCCCAAAGTCCATGAAACTTTTTCGGATGATGTTCATTCGGTTTGCTCATGCCCTCGCCCTTCTCATAGTCATCCTATGTGCTCTAAAAGCCTCGCGAGACTCTTCTGTGTCACGCATTGACTTGCCAGTGTATTCCAAGTAAACCTCGTTCAATGTTGGTTCTGTCATTGAAAGTTTTGTTACGGTATAACCCTTTTTTCGTAAAGCTTCGATTATGAATGGCGCGGTTATTTCGCCATATTCAGCCTTAATTCTATATGAACCATCTTCATTCTTTACTTCTTTCACATGCTCAACAGAGCTGATAAGTCCACTTACATCCGCATTCTCTTTAATATTCAAGGTTATGATGTCGCCGCCTAAACTGTGCTTAAGCTCCTCTGGCGTGCCAATCACAACTATTTTTCCATGGTCAATAATTGCAATGCGGTCGCAAAGAGCATCCGCTTCTTCAAGGTAATGCGTAGTCATGAAAAGCGTCATGCCAAACTCCTTCTTCAATTTTCGAATATAATTCCAAGTTGCGGTTCTAGTTTGAACATCCAACCCCAGTGTAGGCTCATCCAAAAAGAGCACTTTTGGCCTATTGATTAGTCCGCATGCAAGTTCGAGTCTGCGGCGCATCCCACCAGAATAGGTTTGAACCTTCTTGTCTTTGAAATCGGTTAGCTCAACGAGTTTCAGTAGTTCCATTGCGCGTTCTTTTGCGACATCCCGTGGAATCCCGTAAAGATAAGCGCATAAGAGAATGTTCTCCAAACCGGTCAAGTCTTCATCAGCAGTATACTCTTGCGGCACAACGCCAATCACGTTCCTAACTTCATTGTTCTGCTTTACAATATCAAAACCTAACACTGACGCTCTGCCTTCGGTGGGCTTCAAAATCGTTATCAACATGTTAATCGTCGTTGTTTTTCCAGCCCCATTAGGACCTAAGAAACCAAAAATCTCACCTTGCTTCACACTGAAGCTCACATGGTCAACTGCTGTTAAATTCTTGTTAAAAACCTTCGTTAATTCTTCAGTTTCAATTACATTTTCAACGCTTTCACTCATTTGGTTTCCCTCTCCAATTTTTTATTGAGCGCTTCAAGTTTTTCTGCGGTTTCATCCAAAATGCTCTGAACCTCTTCTAATGTTTTTTGGGAAAACTTTGCTTCTAAATTGCTTCCAAGCTCGAAGAAGGCGGAAAAAACTCTATGCATAGACTTGCGCAGTTGAGTTGTTTTTTCGGGAGGAATGCGGAACCACAAGGCACCTAAGAATGGCGGCGGCATAAAACGCGCCTCTTTTCTAAACTTCATTTTTATTTGCCGCTGTTCTTCAAGAAGTGCTTTACCTTTATCAGTAAGCGTGTAACGTTTCATGCCATTCTCTTCAAAAGGCAACTCTTTAACGTAGCCATTATCCTGCAACCATGATAAAAGGGGATAGATAGAACCGGGGCTTGGTCTCCAACGACCATCCGTTCTTTTTTCAATTTCGTTCATTATTTCAGAGCCAGACATGGGTTTTTCGCCTAGTAGTTCAAGGACTTGATAGCGTATGAAGCCTTTAGGAACGATTGCTGTGTGTTTCATCCAGTGTCTTCCGAAGGGGTGCATGTTTTTATCACCATTGATATCGCTATCGATATCAACAGTGATATTTAAGCTTGTCGCCAAAAAGTTGTTCAGTCTATTAGTGTTCCAATGCGTTCGCTCTTAACGGCACATAAAACGTTTTCGGGCTTAAACCCGTTTAAAACAACCATCTTAACTTTTTTACGCCTAAGAATCTTAATTGCTTCAGGGTCAATAATCTGGTGTATACCTGCCTTATGCTTATTTTCAGCAAGCACGCGAGACAAATCTTTAAACTTTAAATGCTCAAGCTTAACTGCATTCGCATACTTTTTTGGGTCTTTATCATATACGCCTTCCTGGTCTGTAGCCTTAACCAGCAAATCCGCATTCGCTTTCTCGGCGATTAAAGCGGCAACAGTGTCCGTTGTCATACCCGGCTTCAAACCGCCCATGACCACAATTTTTCCTTGATCCAAATATTCCAAGGCATCCTCAACCGTTAATGGAACATTTTCGCAACTTAATTTTCCAAGCGCCCTAAGAATAAGCTGAGCATAAAGCCGCGAAATGGAAATGGCAACTTCGTCTTGAGCCTTTTCATCAAGTCCGATGTCTTTTGCAGCTTTAATAAATTCTCTGGCTAGTGTGCCGCCGCCAACAACAACCGCCACTTCATGTCCCTTTTTACGCAAGTCTTTCAGCAAATCCACGTAGTTGCTGATTAAGCTCGGATTCGATGGAGAAGCAACAACTGAACCGCCTATTCTCAACACGATGCGCATTATTTTTACATCCTTCAGCCTATTATACAAGCGGTTCTAGTTAAAAAATTCTTTAGAAAAACTTGTCTAAACCCTGCTGAGTTTTTCTAGATGCTTGAACATTTATCGTTTCTCCAAAACCTATCAACATGCCGTCTGTAGCAGCAACTGTTGGAACTCCAGTCTTTTCTTGGATTAGTTTCGCCTCGTTTGCGGGTCCCTTAAATATCATTTGCATTCCAAGGTGCGTCAAAATCGCCTGTTCAGGGCGTGTAGCTTCAACTATTTTTATGGCGTCATTTGTTGTCATGTGTCCCTTCCAAGGTTTTCCCGCAGGTCTCATAACACACAACAAGAGAAGCCGTACATCCTCGTAGTATTTGCTTATTCCATCAAAGTATTCTGTGTCGCTTGTGTACGCAAAGTCGCCGAAGTGTTTGGTTTCAAACCTAAAGCCGATAGCATCAGGATCGGTGTGCCGCGCCTCTGTGACTGAAACATTAACGTCACTAACCTGAAATTTGACGCCGGGCAGAGCCACAATTTTCTGCTCGGGCATTTGCTGATGATACTTCGAAATTGACGGTTCACACACATCGCTTCCATTCAAGACGCTTCTAGCAGCGGCAAGCACTCCACGCTTTCGAGTCATACCCCGCGTCATAGCCTCAATCAAAACCTCAGCATCAGTATGATGGTCAGGGTGACAATGTGAAACAAAAACGGCATTAATTTTCTGCGGGTCTAACCCTTCATTAATGGAATATACAAGAGCCCCGGGTCCAGGGTCCAAATGCAAGTTTAAACGGTCATTTATTACGCGTATTCCAGCAGTTCGTCTTTTCTGCGTGATTGTTGCGAATCTTCCGCCGCCAGTTCCAAGAAACACTATTTCGAACGAAGACATAAGTAGATTTATAATGTGGACATGATTTTTGTTTTACGCCAGTTTTTGTCAAAAAATGCGGGAAACACTTTTAACGGATGTTTGTTAAGAATTAAGAAAAGGGCTGGTTGCCTTGTTTGAAGGCTTACTGGTTAACGTCATAATTCTTATAGTATCATTAGTTATTTTGGACCAAGCTAGCGATTGGACAATTACAAACTCCACCAAAGTCGCAGAAATAACAGGCATAGGAAAAACAACCGTTGGATTCATACTAGTCGCATTTTCCACATCCTTACCCGAACTTAGCGTAGCCATTTTTGCTGCAATATCAGGAGAAAATGTAGGTGTCGCCATAGGAAACGTTTTGGGTTCAAACATAGTAAACATCTGCCTAATACTTGGCATCTGCTTCCTGATTGTAGTTCTAAAATGCCCAAAATACACCTGTATGTACCCTAGCATGGCAAAAGAAGAAATAGGAAGCTTATACTTTGGGCTTTTTATAGCTTCAGTCATTCCCCTAACTCTGCTTTACATTGGATATGCAAGCCACTACATAGGAATAATTCTACTGACAATTTTTGTTTTCTACCTTTACCAGCTTTCCAGAGTAAGAAAAATAAGAGAAGAAAGCTCCTTGGGCGTAGAAAAACAGAAAATAGGCAGATACACACTTCTAACTTTCCTCGGCGCCGCTGGAGTAGTAGCCAGCTCCTATTTTATCGTTGACTCTGCCTCCTACATAGCTCTTGGTATGGGTGTGCCCCGCGTTGTTATCGGCGCTACGGTTGTTGCTTTTGGCACAAGCATACCAGAACTAGCGACAAGCATTGACGCAACAAGAAAGGGACATTTAGACATGGCACTGGGCAACATTGTTGGAAGCTGTTTCATAAACATAACGTGTATTCTTGGAGTAACCCTGGTAGCTTCAGCATTCACAGTTAACATGACTGTTTTCTCTAACCTAGTCATGTTCTCATTAATAACAAATCTTTTCTTGTGGTATTTCTTATCAAGCGAAAAAATAAGCTGGAGAGAAGGCGCCGTTCTCCTATTCTTGTACAGCATATTTCTGGCAATCACAATCGGAGGCTACCGCGCCTAAAAAATGGAAAGTTTTTAAATTCAGCCGAAAAATATCCATATCGTGTTCGATTGCATTTTGATTCACTACGGAGAACTTGGACTTAAAGGATTGAATAGACCCTTCTTTGAAAAAAAACTAATTGAAAACATAGGCAAAGCTTTGAAAAATGTAGAGTATCAGAAAATTAGGAAAGTTCAAGGACGAATAATCCTAGAATTAAACGAGAAATCAAACGTAGAAAAAATTGAGGAGTCACTTAAGAAAATTTTCGGCATAGCATGGTTCGCTCCGTGCAAAACCACAGAAGCCTCCAGCATAGACAAAATGAAGGAACTTGTTAGAAATAATTTTCCAATAGCCGCAGGTACAAAAGCGAGAGTCTCAACGAATAGAGCAGACAAAACCTTACCCTACACGTCAATGGAAGTTAACCGTGAATTAGGCGCTTACCTCGTAAAACAATTTAAGGCTAAAATCTCCCTAGGAGAACCTGAAACCACCATTTTTGTTGAAATTGTCGAAGGAAAAGCATACGTGTTTGACAGAAAAATTAAGGGACTGTACGGTTTGCCTTCCGGCGTTTCAGGAAAGGTTCTACATCTGCTATCTGGCGGAATAGATTCGCCAGTGGCAGCATGGCTACTTATGAAACGCGGATGTGAAGTTGACTTTCTACATTTCCACGCTTTTGAACGGTTTAATGAGGCAAAACTTGCCAAGATTCTGGATTTAGCCAAAGTCTTAACGCAATACAGCCTAAAAGCACGCATATTCTTTGTTCCTTTTTATCCATTCGAAGCCGAAGCCGTAGAGGCACCATCAAGATACAGGCTGGTTTTGTTCAGAAGGTTCATGGTCAAAGTTGCAGAAGAGATAGCCCGCAAACACGGCATAAACGCCTTAGGAAGCGGCGAAAACTTGGCACAAGTCTCCTCGCAAACATTAGAAAACATGGAGGTAATCAGCAAAGCAACAACTATACCCATACTTAGACCACTCTTAACATACGAGAAGAACGAAATCGTCCAATTAGCCAAACAAATCGGCACTTTTAAAATTTCTGTTCGCCCCTACAAAGACTGCTGCTCAATTTTTATAGCGAAACACCCCACAACAAAGGCTAACTTAGAAATTGTAGAATCGATTGAGAGAAAACTGAACTTGAAAGACGCTATAAGAGAATGCCACGAAGAAATAGAAATAATCAACATAGAATAAAGCGCCAACTTTCTTCATCAACCACTTTTTGCTTTATCTTTTTAATAACAAAACAGACTACTCCATGTATGATTATGTCGTCGGCTGAAACTGCAGTAAAAGTGTTCCGCACCTTGGAAAATGAGGATTTCAGAGTACTGCAAGTCATAGAAGCAGCAATGAGCAAACACGAATTCGTTCCAAAAGAATTAATCACAAAATTCGCCAAATTCAGCCCTGAAGAAGTCGACTTCCGCTTAAATCGACTCCACAAATTACATTTAATAAATCAACTGCGAGGACCATACGTAGGCTACACTTTAAATTATGCCGGTTATGATTGCCTAGCAATAAACGCTTTCGTCAAAGCCAACGTGCTTGAAGCCTTCGGAAAACCCCTAGGCGTAGGCAAAGAAGCAGATGTCTATGACGCTCTGAACCCGAAAGGAGAAAAAATAGCCGTAAAATTTCACAGACTTGGAAGGATAAGTTTCCGCCAAACAATGCGGAAAAGAGCCTACACAACTGAACACGCTAACTGGCTTTTCCAATCAAGACTCGCAGCAGAAAAGGAATTTCAAGCCTTACAACTAGTTTTTTCCAATAAAGTGGCAGTTCCAGAACCAATAAGCCAGAACCGCCACGTCATAGTCATGGGAATGATTGAGGGAGCAGAGCTTACAAAGTGGAAAGAGATTCCAGAACCAGAGAAAATACTGAAGCGAATACTGCGTAACATTCGAAAAGCTTACCTGCAAGCGGGCATAATCCACGCTGACCTAAGCGAATACAACATAATTCTAAAGCCCAACATGCAAATACTCATCATCGACTGGCCACAATACGTCACAAGCAAACATCCAAACGCCCAACAACTGCTAACCCGAGACGTAAAAAATGTTCTGCAATATTTCAAACGCAAATACATGTTAAAAATCACACTTAGAGAAGCTCTAGAATACGTGACGGGAACAAGCAAAATAGTTGCTCTCTAATGTACGTCCAACATTATATAGAGTATGTTGTTTCCACGCAACAAAAGATTTCCATAGTTGGCAATGAGCTGATCATCCTTACTCTCAGTTGCGCCGTCAAGAAGAATATTCATGTGCCCATCACATTTGATCATTTTCCCCTTGTATTCGCAACCGTTCTTCAACACAACTGCAATATGAGCATTCAGTTGCTTAACCAACACGTTCAGCGGCTTTTTGCTGGGTTCCATGCAAGCACCTTAATCGACTAATTATTTACTCATATCCAAATCCCTCAGATATAAAAGTTTTATGAAAAACCAATTCCAAATTTGAAGGCAATTTAGTCATACTCGGAGATTTTTCAGTTTTTTCAAAAAATAAATCAAGTTTTCATGATTAGATATAAAGGAAGATTTATACCCTAAAGAATTAAACTTTAGAAAGTTCCTATTGAATAAACGGAGATAACCTTATGCATGGAGTGCAAATTGACGGAGAGACGTTAACAATTGAAGACGTCGTCAAGGTCGCACGACAAAACGCCAAAGTAGTGATTCCAGAAGAAGCTAAAAAAAGAGTGAAGAAAAGCCGTATGACTCTGGAAAAACTAGTCATAGAAAAACGCGTCATTTATGGTGTGAACACGGGTTTTGGAGCTTTGAGCAACATAATAATTCAGCCAGACGATATTAAACAGTTACAAGTCAACCTCATCAGAAGCCACGCGTCCGGTGTTGGAAAACCTTTAAGCACGGATGTAGTGCGCGCTTTAATGCTTTTGCGTGCAAACACTTTGGCTAAGGGATACTCGGGCGTGCGCTTAGAAACTTTAGAAACGCTTGTTGAAATGCTTAACAAGGGCGTGCATCCAATAATTCCAGCTAAAGGGTCAGTTGGCGCCAGCGGCGACCTTGCACCTTTATCCCACATGATTCTGGTGCTCATAGGCGAAGGAAAAGCCGAATACCAAGGCAAAATATGGAGCGGAAAAGAAGCCATGGAAAAAGCTGGAATAAAACCAGTTCAGCTCGAGTTTAAGGAAGGAATAGCGCTCAACAATGGCACACAACTGATGACAGCCATCGCGGCATTAACAGTCCACGATGCCGAAAACTTGATTAAAACAGCTGAAGCTGCAGCCGCCTTATCGCTTGAGGCTTTGCTTGGAGTTTCAGACGCCTTTGACGAAAAAATTCACAATGCAAGACCACACAACGGGCAGGCTACTACAGCAAAAAACATCAGAAAGCTCATTGCTGGAAGCCAACTTATCCAGACGGGAAACGAAGCTATGCAAAAGAGACAGCGTCCTCATGACCCCTACAGTTTAAGATGCGCACCACAAGTCTTGGGCGCCGCAAGAGATGCTATAGCTTATGCAAAGAAAGTTGTGGAAGTTGAAATTAACTCGGCAACAGACAATCCCTTGGTCTTTCCGGAAGAAGAAAAATGTCTTTCTGGGGGAAACTTTCACGGGCAGCCAATTTCTCTTGCAATGGATTTAGTGGGAATAGCGTTAACAATGGTTGGTAACATCTCTGAAAGAAGAATTGCAAGGCTTCTTGACGACAAACTAAACAACGGGTTGCCTGCCTTCTTGATTCCGTCAGAAGCAAAAGCTGGCGTGAATAGCGGTTTTATGACAACACAGTACACAGCAGCAGCTTTAGCCTCGGAAAACAAGATTCTAGCGCACCCCGCATGTGTAGACTCTATTCCAACATCTGCGAATTATGAAGATTTCGTGAGTATGGGAGTAACCGCAGCAGAAAAAACCATGCAGATTTTGGAAAACACAGAATACATAATAGCCATAGAACTGTTATGTGCAGCTCAAGCAGTAGATTTTCGCGGACCAGAAAAACTTGGAAAAGGAACCAAGAAGACTTACGCGCTCATAAGAAAACATGTGCCGATGCTCAAACAAGACAAAGTGTTAGGCGAAGATGTAGAAAAAATCAAACGAGTACTCAAAGAAATCAAATTTTAATGAACCTTGGTCGGGCGGGCAGGATTTGAACCTGCGACACTCCGGTTTCTGTGCGCTTGATAGGCTGGGTGACACCCACCTTGGGTAGGCGTCTACAGCGTCTCCGCCAGCTAAGCGTGTTAGCAGGCTCGGAAGCTCTACCAAGCTGAGCTACCGCCCGACCGAAACTTGTAAAATAAAATGATTAGATTTATGCGTTTCGTAGTCCATGTAAAGCTTGTAAACCTTTATTATTGTTATCGTTGACTTTCAGAGCAGCATTGCTGGGTTAAAATCTTATATACTCATTGAATTGACCTATATATCTGCGGTGAAATTATGAGAGAAAAAGCCATTGGCAAAATGGTAATCATAGGCATCGTCATCGTTATAATCATCATTGCCGGAGTTGCTGGTTACTATCTAACGATGCCGAAAACTCGGTTGAAAGACACACTGATAATGGGAACGACAGATTCAGTGGAATCATGTTTAGACCCTGCAAGAGCATACGACTTTTTCGGCTGGGAGATAATTCAGTCTTTGGGCTGTGGATTAGTGGAATATCGTGCTGGAGCAACAGGTAGCATAGACGATATAGTTCCCTCTCTAGCGACTTCATGGGACGTGTCATCTGACGGTTTAGTTTGGACCTTTAACCTTCGCGAAGGAGTTAAGTACGACGACGGAACAGAGTTCAACGCAACTCACGTTAAATACACCTTTGACAGAGGAATAGGCATCGCAGACGAAGACGGACCCTTCGTAGGCATAGGCTACAGCGACATCATAGAAAACGTCACGGTAGTAAGCAAGTATGTTGTGAAATTCTACCTTAAGATCCCGTTTGCAGCTTTCCTATCGCTTATGGCTTGCCAAGCATCATACATTGTTGACCCTAAGTACGCGCCCATAGATTCCGTTGTGGAATACAATGCAACCAATCCGCGAGCCAGCCATCCAATGGGTCTGGGTCCTTACAAACTCAAAAGCTGGACCAGAGTGGGTGGTAAAGATGATGAGATTCGTTTAGAAGCAAATCCCAACTATTGGAATGCAAGCGGAGGCTATCCAAAAACTAAAAATATCATAATAAAAATGTACGCCGACGCCACAGCACTCGCAACGGCAATGAACGCGTTAGAAATCGATATAGCCTTTAGACAGCTTTCAGCAACAGACATTAACTCCATGAAAACCAACACCAACTTAAGAGTGTGGGAAGGCACAGGAGCCTTCATCCAATACCTTGTTCTACAAGAGAAATACGCACCCTTCAACGAGACAAAAATAAGACAAGCCATAGGAGCAGCAATAAACAGAACAACAATAGTTCAAACAGTGTTCCTCGGACAAGCTCAAAAACTTTACAGTATGATACCAATAGGCATGTTCAGCCACACTGACGCGTTCCAAACCCTCGGCGATCCAAACTACACACTAACCAGAGAACTTCTCAGCGAATTCGGATACAACGAAGCCAACAAATTGTCATTCAAGTTGTGGTACGAAAGTTCAGGGCATTATCCGCAAAGTCCACAGCAAGCCCAAGCACTAGAAGCCTCCTTGGAAGCCAGTGGAGTAATAAGCGTAACACTTGATAGCGCAGACTGGGCTTCGTACAGAGAGAAAAGACGGAACGAAGAAATGGAAGCCTTCATCTTAGGTTGGTATCCAGACTACATCGACCCAGACGACTACATTTACCCATTCGTTCATTCTTCAGGCGGATCATGGCTTCACCATAACTATAATAGCACCCAAATGGATGAGCTTATAGCGTGGGCAAGAGGCAACACAAGCACGACTGTACGAAGCAATTTGTATGAGGATATCCAAGATTTGCTGGTTGAGGATTGCCCATTAGTTCCACTATATCAAGGCTCAGCCTACGCAGTGACAAAAACCAATGTCAAGGGAATTTATCTTGACATAACGCAGTCTTGGCGGCACTGGATGGTTTACGCCGAAGAATAAACAAAGTTTAATTCCCTTTTCTTTTTTATTTATTCAAAGTAATGGTAGGATAAAAAATGACACTACGCACATACATAATTTCAAGAATCTTACTAACCATTCCCATGATCTTCATCTTATTAACAATGGTATTTATTGTGGTAAGAGTCTTGCCAGGCGACCCTGTTCTGCTTCACTTTGAGAAAGCAGAGAACCCTGAAGCCATGGAAGAAATGCGACGCGAATTGGGTCTTGATAAACCCCTTTGGATTCAATATTTTGATTACCTTTCAGGACTTTTAAGAGGCGACTTAGGCAAATCTATGGCGCCAGGCTTTTACCCTGTAGCGCAACAAATTTTCTCAGCATTTCCTGCAACTTTGGAATTGGCAATTTTTTCTATGATAATCGCTGTTTTAATAGGCATCTTTTTGGGTGTCGAAGCAGCTAAAGCCTATAATAAACCCAAGGACCATGCGATTCGCATCTTTGGAATAGTAACCTATGCCATTCCAGTTTTCTTTTTGGGCATGATCTTCCAAATCACTCTTGGAGTAGGATTGCATTTATTGCCTGTTGGCTTAAGAAAAAGCCCTACAATGGACGTTCCTGTCGGATTAAACATAGGCGGTATTAATCTCTCTACGGGTCTGTACACGGTTGACAGCCTTTTAGAGGGAAACATCTACAAGTTTGTAGAAAGTCTCCGCTATCTTGTTTTACCTTCGTTAACTTTGGGTTTAGTCCTTTCTGGAGTTTTCATTAGGTTGACAAGAAGCAACATGCTGGAAACCTTGCGGCTTGACTTTGTAACAGCTGCGAAAGCGAGAGGGCTAAAAGAAAGGGTTGTGACCTATGGCTATGCTTTAAGAAACGCTTTTCTTCCAGTGCTGACCATGATGGGACTGCAATTTGCAACGCTTCTCGGCGGAGCAATATTAACGGAAACCACGTTCTCTTGGCCTGGGCTCGGCAGATACATTGTTGACCGAATAAACTTTCGCGATTACACAGCTATTCAAGGCGCAATTGTTGTTTTCGGAATTTTCGTCTCCATAGTCAGTTTAGTTGTTGATTTGCTTTACGCTTACCTTGATCCCCGAATACGCCTTTGAGGTGCCGAAATGAGAGAGCCCAAAATTAAGAGAAGCATGCTCTCAAGCGTAATTCCAGGCTTAACTTCTTTGACTAAAAAAGGTTTGGCTGGCTGGCTTGTACTTTTTGGTGCAATCATAGTCATATCCATCGTTGTAATGACTCTTATCGCCCCTTGGATAAGGCCTCATGATCCTTCTGCAATTGAGATTGGTCCACCTTTATCACCTCCCAGTCTTCAATTTCCTTTTGGAACTACCGATATGGGAGGGGACATGCTTAGTAGAGTTATTTCAGGTGGCGGAATAATGCTTCAAGTTGCTGCATTGTCTGTGATTATCTGTTTAGCGGCTGGTGCTCCGCTCGGTCTGTTTTCATCGTATGTTGGAGGCATAACGGACCGTGTCTTCTGCCTAATAATGGATAGTGTTTATGCGTTTCCAAGCTTGGTTTTGGCCATTGCGATAGCTGCAATGCTGGGAAAGGGTGTTGTTAACATGGCTCTTTCAATAGCCGTGGTTTATGTTCCTTCTTATTTCAGAGTCATTCGAAGTCAAGTGCTTAGTATAAAGGAAATGCCCTATGTGGAAGCAGCGAGAGCGGTTGGGGCGAAAAGCGGCACCATATTGTTCCGCTACATTCTTCCCAATGTTGTTCCATCCATAGTTGTGATTCTAACAGTAAATTTTGCAGACGCCATTCTAACGGCTGCTGGATTAACTTTCATAGGTTTAGGTGTTCCAGTAGATGTCCCTGACTGGGGATGGGACTTAACAAACGGACGAAGACTTCTGAATAGCGGCGCATGGTGGGTGATAACCTTTCCAGGTTTAATGGTAATTCTTTTGGCTTTAGGTTTCACGTTCATGGGAGAAGGGCTAAGCGAACTTTTGAATCCTAGACTTGAAGATTAGGGTGAGAGCGGTGGTTCATGAATTGTTGAACGTGGAAGCATTAACGGTGGAATACTGGGCTAAGCGAGGAAAAATACGTGCGGTAGAAGATGTTTCTTTTTCTGTAGGAAAAGCGGAAACACTAGGCATAGTAGGCGAGTCAGGCTGCGGAAAATCCACGTTAGGCTTATCATTAGGTCTGCTGGTTCCCTACCCCGGCAGAATAACAAGAGGGCAAATAATTCTTAAGGGTAAGGATATTTTGAAACTTAAAAAGAACGAGTTGCGAAACCTTAGAGGAAGAGAAATCTCCTACGTATTCCAAGACCCCATGACCTCTTTAAATCCAGTTAAAAGGATTGGCGCCCATTTTGCTGAATTTATTCAAACTCATGAGCCAAAAGTTAGCAGTAAGGAAGCATTAGAAAGAACAAAAAAATTTCTTGTAGACGTTGGAATTCAGCCAGAACGCGTAAACGATTATCCTCATCAGCTCAGCGGAGGAATGAGACAGCGAGTTATGATAGCCTTGGCAATGGCGCTTAATCCAAGCTTAATAGTCGCTGATGAACCGACAACCGCTCTTGACGTGATAGTTCAAGCGAAAATTCTAGATCTTCTAGATGCTTTACGAAGAGCTTACGGCTTGACTCTTATCATAATAACACATGATTTGAGCTTAGTCTTAGAAAGAAGCGACAAAATCCTAGTTATGTACGCGGGGCACATGGTTGAGTACGCCCGCAGTTTAGACATCTACTCTAATCCGCAGCATCCCTACACACAGGGACTCCTAAGGTCAATTCCAAACATTGAGCTCGCCGAACAAAAACTTGAAGCCATAGCAGGCTCTCCACCTGACATGCTTAATCTGCCACAAGGCTGCCGATTCTGGCCTAGGTGCCATCGTGCAAAAGAAAGATGCCGCATACAAGAACCTCCATTGGTAAAAACTAACGCGGAACATTATGTTCGATGTTTCGCGTATGAAGGAGTGAAAAAAGCGTGAGCCAAAGCGAGATTCTAAAAGTTGAACACTTAAAAAAGTATTTTCCAGTGGAGAAAAGCTTCCTTGAAAAACTTTTAACGCGCACAAAGAGTTTTGTTAAAGCGGTTGATGACGTAAGTTTTTCAATTCGTAGAGGAGAAGTTTTTACTCTTGCTGGCGAAAGTGGCTGTGGAAAAACGACAACAGGCAAATTGATCGTGCGATTAGTACTGCCTACATCTGGAAAAATTTTCTTCAACAACACAGAAACCACGACGCTTAGCACGGAGAAACTTAGGATGCTTAGGAGAAAAATGCAAATCATATTTCAAGACCCTTATGCGTCATTTAATCCACGAATGAAAATTGGAGATGCTGTGGGACATCCGCTTGAGATTCATGGATTAGCAAAACATGAACAGAAAAGAAAAAAAGTTTTAGAGATGCTTGAACGCGTTGACCTTACTCCGCCGGAACAGTTCGCAGACTTGTACCCGCATCAGTTGAGTGGAGGGCAGAGGCAACGGGCGGCAATAGCGCGCTCTTTAATTCTAGACCCAGAGTTTATAGTGGCAGACGAGCCGGTTTCGATGATTGACGTTTCTTTGAGAACAACAATTATCGATTTGATGCTGAAATTAAGAAAGGATTTGAATCTTACTTATCTTTTTATAACCCATGATTTAGCAATCGCTAAATACATTTCTGACAGAATCGCCATAATGTAC
>JAIMAA010000143.1 GCA_023512225.1 Candidatus Bathyarchaeota archaeon | reverse complement strand
AGCCACGAATTTACCAGAATACAAAATGATGCAGAAGCCCTCAGCGTTCGCATAAAAAGTTTAGGCGCAGCCATCACGGGTTTAGGAGCGACTGGAACAGCCATTGGACACATAGCCCATCAATTCGGCTTACTGAATGACCAACAGGCTCGGGTTTTCAACAGTGCCATGATGGTTGTCACAGTGATGGGCATGTTTATGCGCACAAGCTGGGGCGTAGCCGTAGCTCAAAAAGTCTATGCAGCAGCCTGCTGGATCGCAACGGCTGCTCAGAACGCATTGAATATCAGTTATGCCACGTTTCTGGCTTTAACTGGCGTCGGAATTGCAGTTATTATTTCAGCTGCTGCAGCCATGTGGTATTTCACCAGTCAAATGAACGCAGCCACGGCAAGCGTTAACCAATTCAACGAAGCAACCAGCGCCATGCAAGCACCATCAACCTATGCAGGGCGTAACATTCTCAGAAAAGGCGAAGAGGACATCTACGCCAAAGGAGATTAGACTATGAGTGTAGATATTCCAAAGATGGCGCTTGCCTTCGGTTCAATTGGAATTCCTCAAGGTGACGTTTTAGAAGCGAGAATCACGTTGGCATGCACTGAGGAAGCGAGCAGATTTGAGGTTCTTCTGCAGAACTGGGACAAGAAATACTCTCCAGGCGAGGCTAATGCGATAAATGTAGGTGTTGATGGTCACATTGACGTTGGTAGAGGAGTTAATTGTCCGCAGCTGATTACGTGTAAGGTTGAAGAAGTCAGGTTCATGTCTGATGCGGTTTCGCATTATGTTAAGGTTTCTGGGCGTGGCTGGGATGAACGGCTTTTCCGTGCTCTCGTGACTAAAACCTACGCTAACATGAAGGGAGAAGCCATTGTTAAAGACCTGTTGGATTCATACGCTGGTTTAAGCCATAACAGAGGCGGAACCGAGCTTGTTGAGGACACTGACACTACTTATCAGTTGCTTAAGTATGAAGACACGCCGGTCATAGACATTCTGCAGTTTATTGCTGGAAGTGCAGACAAAGCAGGCGTCATCGGTTATGATTTCCGAGTTGCGCCTGACGGCAAGTTTGAGTTTTTCCCGCGCGGCTCAAAGACAAATTCCATTAGCCTCGCTGAAAAGCTCGAAAGCACCGAATATGACAAAGATATTCACAGTGTTAGAAACAAGATTACTGTTTATGGTGCACAAGATTACAAGTTGCCAAGCGATTGCGATAGCTGGAGCGATGGTCAAGCTGACTGGCTCATGAATGACGACGCTGAAGACGCGCACACTAACACTGCCTATCAACTCGTAGGCGAAGTCACGTATGACCCCAGCCCAATAGCCAAAATCATCATTGACGTCGTTGAGCTTCAATGCAGAATAAGCGGAGGCTCAGGAAAATACAAAATCACATATCAGAAGGAAGGCGGAGCTGAAACCGTCATAGTCACTGACCAAGCTTTCAGCAACACAGGTTACGAGTTGAAGCAGCATGTCCTCACTGGGGCTAACAGAATAATTGGAGACATAGGCAAAGATGTAACCATAAGGCATTACACGCTCACGGACAACGCAGCAGACACAGTTTATTCAAAGAACCACAGAGCAGTCGGAGACATCATTTACGGAGATTGGCTGGCTACTGAAGGTAAACTCTATTTTGAAACAGCCACGAAAATGGTTGGCAACGGAAGCATCAGATGCTATTGCGATGGCGTTTACAACTGGGGAATCCTTCTGCTGAACCTTCCTCAAGAAGCTGACTGCACAGGATTCACATTTCTCGATTTCCGCATCTACTTAGATAGTAGCCGAAACGGTAGCCTCAACCTTCTCTTGTATGATTACGCTGGAAAATGGGCTTTCAAATACTTGACTTTGGCAGTTGGCGAATGGGTCAGCATGCACGTGCCATGCAACCAAGCAAACGCCAGCGAATGGGCTGTGCAATCAGGTTTTGACTGGTCAAGAGTCGCAGCAGCAAAGTTTTGGACATACGGAAACGGCTTAGGCAATTTCTACATTGACGGCTTCAATTTTAATGGCGCCTTCTTTAAAGCCACACAAGAAGATGTAACAAGTCAAGGGCTATATGGAAAACGAGAGAAAATCGAGCACGACGAGGAACTCTACAGCAATAACGAATGTAGCCTGCGTGCAAAGGCTCTTTTAGCCTACTGGAAAGACCCAATTGAATACATGACGCTCATCTCCCGAGTCATAGACTACGGGAACACTCCCATTCTGCCAGGCGACAAAATCCACATAACATTGCCAAACGAGAACATAGACGCCGACTGGGTCGTGCTCAGCGCGGTTTATTACGTAAACGCCAAAGAACAGTATCTCGAAATAACATTAAACCTTGGACGCCAAAAGCCATTGCTCGCTGACTACCTATTTGCAGCACGGAGAAAAACTGACCACCTAAGCCGACACAAACAACCACGACTGATTTAGCCTACAGAGGTGCAACAGCATGAGCGGAAAGGATAGGCTGAAGAAACTGAGAGACAAGCTTCACAAACGAAAAGCCACAGGCGTGACGAGATGAGAAAACCCAAAGAGCTTTTCCGCATACGCCAATACGCCCGCAAATACGACCGAGAGACAGGCAAATTCATAATCAACATAAGCTACGAAACAGCAGCACCAGAACCAACAGAAAGAGTCATAGGAGTTGCAGAAGGCTTCGGACTTGGAATCGACCAATGGCAAAAATTCGTCATCTACGACAATGTAGAGCTGAAAATTAATTCACAAGACATTGTTTATATTACTGGCGATTCAGGAAGCGGCAAATCCGTTCTGCTGAAGGCTTTAGAAAAAGACATTCGACAAGACATGGAATTAAGCCACATTAACATTGCAGATATTAAGCCAGAACAAAACAAGCCCTTAATCGAAACGGTAGGCAAATCTCTTGAAGAAGCCTTGGAGCTTCTAAGCAAAGTAGGCTTAAACGATGCGTTCCTTTTTCTACGTACATATGAACAGTTGAGTGACGGGCAGAAATACCGCTATAAAATCGCAAAAATGATCGAGTCTGGCGCTCAGTTTTGGATCATGGACGAGTTTGCAGCTACACTTGACAGAGACACAGCCAAAATAGTAGCCTATAACCTTCAGAAAATTGCACGCCAACAAGGCAAAGCAGTCATAGCAGCAACAACTCACACAGACCTATTCGAGGATTTGGCTCCAAGCATTCACATTCACAAGCGCTTTGGAAAGGAGATAACCGTAAGCTACTATCCCAACAATCCAGCAAAAGAATGCAGTTTAACAAAGGAAATGCGAATAGTTGAAGGCACAACAGAAGATTGGAGAAAACTCGCAGGCTTTCATTACCGCAGTCACAAGATAGCTGCGCCGCGCAAAATCTTCTGTCTGAAACGTGGAGAAGAGTTGTGCGGAGTTATAGTTTACTGCTATCCGCCGCCTACATGCTTTGGACGAAGACTTGTCTTACCTAAGATGTCGATGAAAGAGTTGAATGAAAAACTGAGCATAATTACCAGGGTAGTCGTTCACCCAAAATACCGGACAATAGGCTTAGGAGTCAAGCTTGTTAGGGAAACTCTTCCATTATCTGGAACACGGTACGTGGAAATGCCAGCAGTCATGGCAAAATATAATCCGTTCGCAGAAAAAGCGGGCATGAAGAAAATAGTTGAGCAGCCTCCGCCAAAAGAAGCCTCAGCCATTGCCGAAGTTTTAAGCAAACTTGGATTCAACATCCACCTTCTCGGAAGCGAAAAATACGTTCTAAACAAGCTGCAAACATTAAATCATAAAGATGTAGCCAAAATCAAAGAAGCCTTCATCAAACATAGCCACGCACGTTTTATGAAATATTTCTTCTGTCACATGCCCTTCGGTAGAAAAGAAGCCTACGCAAAGGCAGTAATTGAAGCCAGCCTCGAAAGACTTGCACACCTAATAAAAGTGTGCGGCTTCCTAATGCAGACGAAAATTTACCTGTTTTGGAATTCGGATAACCCCTAAGTAAGGCATAATAAAATAAATTTGATTTTCACACTTCCCTTAATGTCTC
>JAIMAA010000142.1 GCA_023512225.1 Candidatus Bathyarchaeota archaeon | reverse complement strand
GCCGCTGCTCCACACAGGACATCGGCAAAGTCCTTTGGCTCCAGAGGCTTTACCCCGTTAAGGCTATGGTTTTCGACATTATAATGCTGAACGGACAGGACTTGACGCTTCTGCCCTACATCCAGAGGAAGCAAGTCCTAAAGGATTTACTCTCACACAACAAAGCTTCAACGCTTGAGTATGTTCCTTACAGCCTAAACCTTGAAGAAAACTGGAACTACGTAATTCAGAGAGGCGAAGAAGGCCTCATCCTTAAACGTTTAAACAGCCTATACGAGTATAGGAGAAGCTTCAACTGGCTTAAGGTTAAAAACTGTAGAACCGAAAGCTATTTTAGTGAACCTCATGACGTTTTATATCTTGTGAGAGTAATTGGGTTCACGCAAATTTAGTGACGAAGAAATACTCAAAGCTTGGGAAGAGATAAAGAAAGAAGGATATATTTCTATTTTTAGAGGGAGAGTATATTCAGCTTATCAGAAAAATGTTCGGGTTCACTAAATAGCCGGTAAATATGCAGTGTTGTGGGCTACACTAAAGGCGAAAACGCCAGAAGCCAGTTCTTCGGCTCCTTGGTCTTGGCAAAGGACGGCGAATACATTGGCTGTTGCGGCTCAGGATTCAACTCCCTCGAGCTTTACAAGGTTTGGGATATCCTCCGCGACGCACCAAGGAAGGCTAAGCCATTCCCAGACTACGTTGTAGGCGAAGACTACGTGGCTGTGGACACAACCTTGCGGGTTGTCGTGAAATACTACAAACAGTCGGACAGCACAGGCGTCTTGAGGTTTCCAATATTCCACGCAATATTCAATGCTTAACTCTTTTTTGGGGTGATTGGTTGCCCTACTTGTATCTCCAGTTTCCAGAACTTAAGGACTTCATAGATTACCTGAAGGTCCAGAACATCAACGTTGTCGGCATAGTTGAGCGGTTGGAACGCAAGACCACAAAGCATGGAGTTCCTATAACCAGATACTTCTTTAGGCTAACAGCGAAAGACAAGAGACGTAAAGAGATAGTGCTATGCGACATAACCTACTATCACGACGTAGAGTTTGAAAGGGATAAAGAGAAGGTTCAGAAAGCCCACGACGAGGTTAAAGAAGAAATTGAGAAAGCCTTCGCCGACGAAGCCGCAAAGGGTGTAGTATTCAATCGTGTAAAGGCTGAGTTCACGCCAAAACCAATAACCGTCTAACCCTCAAGGACTACTAGCATTTTGCCACAAGAAGTTCCTAGCTTAAAACTGTTCATCCAACAAACCTAAGGGCTAGTTACAACCAAGACAGGAATCTTTTCTATATTATATGTTTTTGCGATATAAGCGCGATGTCTTCCTTCATGTGATGGCCATCCATCCACCAATGCTGTATAGTCGAGTAAAAGAGGTTCCATCTTCATCTTGGACAGAAATGCCTTGCGAATATATCCCAAAGATGTCTTAGAGAAAAATTCCTCGCGTAGGTCGAATAAACTTGAAACCAGTGGTGTTGAAATATGCGGAACCTTACTTAAGAACTCGGCAGGCGTCATCCACACCAATTCCACATTTTTCCCTCTATCTTCATAATACTTCTTCTTACGCTCAACATCGCGCCAGTCAAGAGGATATTCCATGGAAAATACTGCTTAATAACATCCTTTTCTCTTTTTTGGTAGAATCTAAAGCCTTAGAGATTGTTGGTCGTTATAAACCTGATAACATTCGCCTAGAGGATTCCAGGGTGACTTTGAATATTGTAAAAATGTTGTCGATGTTGAACATGGTTGTCATGGGTGCGTTTTACGTAAGAAGTTTGGTAAATGTCCAATTGTCATTTCTCTGCCATAGCACCTTTTTCTTTTTGGGGTGTAGTATGATGGAGGTTCTGATGGAGAATAGGGCTGCAAGGGGCATAAGGCTTGTTTCAGAGCATATCCGAGAAGGCAACAGGGAGTATGTCTACGAGATCGGATGGCATGTTCCAATTGGAATGTTCTATCTTGAAGAACAGACAACCTACCTGGATAGAAAGCCAGTTCCAGAAACCTACGGCGGAATCATAGCCTTCTCCCACAATATTAAACCACTAATAAAACATGTTGAGGAACTCAGGAATGTGAAGGTGAAGTTGAAAGAGGACATAGCAGCGCAGGAACAGTATGAGATAGCTGAAGGCAAGAGGCTTCTAGAAAAGTATCCGAAATGGAAGGCTAGCCCAGAGAACATTCCTGTCCTTGAATGAGGTGGGCTATTTGACTGAACAGGAGTTAAACGACAAGTTTGTTAGAATGGTTGGCGGCGTTAAAAAGGCTGATAGACTACAACAAATCTGGAACATGAGTTACCCGCATTATAAGAAGACGCGTGAAGAAGATTTCAGAGAGAAAGCCAAAGCTGAAGGCTACACAGACAAGCAGATAGAATTCTTTCTCAAACTCCCATAATCTTTTTCTTTCTTTTTGGGGTGTTTTCTTGAAGGTTAAGGAGTTTAAGGGAAACCCTAAAGTCTATGTAGCTTCACATGGAGGCGCGGTTGAAGTCACCACAGAAGAGCATATGAGGAATGCAAACAGACCTCTTGAGTCGATATTAAGGGAAATCTGTCAGCAAGCCGAAGAATACGCCAAGAGTATCATTCACGACTACGATTATCCTGACGGAAAATGGTATCCCTGCGGGACAGCTGACATTGTTTTACGTTGGAACGACCACAGGGAAATAATCAAGCTGTTCCAAAGGCAGGCTGATAGGAAGCAGGGAGATGACTGGTGGGAGGGCTGGTTTGGAAGACTCTTCAAAACGAGTAATGGATGGTGGTGGAGACCAAACATTCCTGGATCGCAGAGTATGCTCTACGAAGAAGAGGTCTGTCGGTTTGTGAGGCAGAAACTTGCTTTGGCAAACATACGGGTAGACATCAGAACGTACATAGACTAACCACTCTTTCTCTTCTTTTCTGTTTGGGGGTGTAATGTAATGTTGTATCTACTTACTTTGGTGGTTTTCGCTGTTCCATTAGCAGTTTATGGTGTTTATCGGAAAGACTTCAGAGTCACTGTTCTCCGAGTTGGCGCTGTAGGAACGGTGATTGGGGCTATCTGGGACTGGGTCGCGGTTAACGTTTTTATGCTGTGGAGTTTTAATCCCAAAACCATTGTCGGCATCTGGATTCTCAGTTTACCCTTAGAAGAGTGGCTTTTCTTCCCCTTAGTAAGCATGTCCCTGGCTACTTTAACGCTAATTCTCAAAAAAACTTAGTCTACAAAGTTTCATTCTTTTCTGTTTGGGGTGTTTTAATGGATAACAGCAAGATAGAGCTTTTGCTGCATAGGATTAGGCTTTCAAGGGCTAGGGAAGGAGACCCAAAAGAGACGCTTTACGCTTTGCTTGAGGAGATTGAGCACTCAACAGGCTATAGTGGAAGGGACAGTTGGAACATTATGGTTGAGCTTATCGCCGACTACTTAGGCATAATCAAGGATCCATGGCGGTACTCGCTTCCAGGGTTCCAGAATGAACCGTTATTTAAGGGCAGGGAAGCATTCAGCAAACAGTCCTTCAGGATTTCTGAAAGAGCCTTGAAGGTTAAGGAGCACTGTGCGGAGCTTGTGGAAATGTATGTTGCGTGTGCTAGGGCTAATCCTTGGGATCATCTGGGCGAGATTTTTATGGAGCAGAGGCTTCAAGGGCGAAATCTTGGGCAGATGTTGACGCCTAGAAGTGTTGTGGAGCTTATGGTTCAAATGGTTATGCCTGAATACACTAAAAGCCAAGACCAAGTGTGGACGGACTCGGAAACGATCTTATGGGCTAACGAATATACTGAAAGATACGGCTACTTCCCATTCTGGGCTGGAAACGCAGTTGAAGAAGCATTCAAAACTTTGGAAGCCTACGTTAAGCCCAAAACAGTTTTGGATCCCGCAGTGGGCACAGGAAGGTTCCTCATAGGGGCTAGCCTAATGTTTCCAGGGGCGCCCCTGGTTCTCTTCGGCATAGAAATAGACCTGTCGCTTTACAGGGCATGCCTCGTAAACATGGCACTTTTCAGCAAGCATCCATACACAATAATATGTGCGGACACGCTTAGAATCGACGAGAAATACGCCCACACGACAAGCCCAATATGGGACTGCGGGAATTTATGGGAGCCACCTGACTTTTCGCCCTTTTACTGGAAAGAGTCGCCAATAACAGCTGAAAAGTT
>JAIMAA010000141.1 GCA_023512225.1 Candidatus Bathyarchaeota archaeon | reverse complement strand
CCTTTGTTCTTTCTGAATTATTGCGGGAAGCAGCGAATCGAAACTTAGATGTCGTAATGAAGCTGAGAGAAATGATTGAAAGAGTAGAGGAGGAGGCGATGGCTAAACCTTCTAGAAAAGCCGTTGTCAACAAAGTTTTTACACTTAAAAGGCGGATAGCCATGCTTTATCGGCTTTTGTGTTCGGAAGAGCAGTTAATGAGTAGTTTGAAAGATGGCTTGATTCCTAATGTGAAGATCCAGGAAAAATGCGTCTTGAGTTTGGAAGACGCAATGAATAATATATCTAGAGAGCTCGAGTTTCTAAATTCTTATGACAGTGCTTTAGACGGGATTCTTAGATTGCAGGATTTGAGCATGATTCACGGAGTTGAAAGAACACTGATATACCTCACCATCATCATAGTTATCATGAACGTAATTCTTATCGTGCTGGAACTTGGCTTCTTCTCTCACTAATCATTTCTGAAACAAAATGGATTTTTCGGCATTGGCGCCGGGAATGGGATTCGAACCCATGCGGACCCAAAGGGTCCACAGGCTCTCAAGGCCTGCGCGTTATCCACTCCGCCATCCCGGCATTAATAGCATGCTCATCTAATCCTTTCACGTCTTAAAATGTTTACTTGTCGCCTAGTTTTCTTGCGAACCGAAAACCTATTTTAAAAGAACCCTAATCAAATAGAGAACGCCGAAGCGGGCCGGTAGTCTAGCTCGGTTAGGACATCCGCTTGACGTGCGGAAGGTCACCGGTTCAAATCCGGTCCGGCCCACCAAAACTTTCTTCAATAGTGTTGTTAAACATAATTTTTCAGAAAATCTTTGATTTTCTTTTTTTCTTCTTTTTTTAGTGATAAAGCTGGCATGCGTGGATATCCCGCGGGCAGTCCTAAAATGTTTAGTGCTTCTTTGATGGATGATAGTTGATTGTGTTTTTTGACGAGTATTTCGTTTATATGTGATATTTGCCGTTGCAGATTGCTTGCCTTTTTGTAGTCTCCCATTTTAAAGCTTTCATACAGTTCAGCGCACATTTTTGGGAACACGTTTGCAACGGCTATGACTGCACCACTTCCTCCAGCGGTCAAGGTGGGAAGAGTTACTTCAGCAGTTCCAGCTAGAACCGAAATTTTATCGCCTACCAACTTTATTGTTTCAGTTATTGTGCCAAGGTTTCCGCTGCTATCTTTCACTCCGATAACATTTTCATATTCGGATGCAAGTTGCTCTATCAAGCTTGGTTCGAGAGAATAGCCCGTGAATTTTGGGACGCTGTAGAGAATGATTGGAAGGTCAACAGCCTCCAACAAAGTCGAGTAATGCTTCAATATTTCTCTGTTTGAAGGTTTGAAATAGAACGGCGTGACCACAAGTGCTGCATAAACTCCGAGTTCTTTTGCATCTTTTGTGAACATAATTGTCTCTTTTGTGCTCATGCTGCCTGTTCCAGCGATAACAATTGTTTTTCCTTTAACCTCATCCATTACTGTTTTGATGACTTTTCTTCTTTCTTCCTTAGACAGATAGGGCGCTTCTCCGTTGCTTCCGCAAGACACTAGTCCAGAAACGCCACCTTCCAGCCAAAACCTTACGCATGTTCTTAACGCTTTTTCATCAAGACTGCCGTCACGTTTGAAAGGCGTTACATGTGGAACAAAAATTCCATCAAGCTTTCTTTTTGCCATGCTCCCTCTTCCTTTGTGTTCTTCTTTGTTGGAAAATGCAGATATCATTTACTCTTAACGTTGAGGGTATGCTTAACCAAAACAGATAAAAATGTGGCGTCACTCAAGAAGTGTCTAACGTGGGACAATTCATGCCATCTGAAATCTTTGACGAGGAAAAATTCATCAACATAAGTGAACGTGCAGACTACTGTGCAGTTAAAAGGTTAAAGGACGTTGTAAAATTGAAGCTTCGCACGCCAAAGAAGCTTTACACTTTGAAGGCTGAACCCGCAAAGGCTGAAGAAATCATAAAGAAACTTCAATGTGAAATTCGTGAAATATAATTAGTTTCACTTTGTTTCCATTACAATTTTTGCCAAGCGAATAGAATCCTCAAGTGTCTTCATTACTGTATCAGCAACAGTTACCTTCATACCTAATTCTTCTATCCGCCTCTTATGCTGTTCATCCATTTTATCAATTATGAAATGGTCAAGCAAATCTTCGTAAAACTTGGCTACGCCGTATGCTGAAACTTCCAGTCCCATACTAGCCATAACCTTGTCCGCAGGTCCTTTAAGCGCTTTTCCACCCACAATGGGACTAATGCCAATAATGTATGCATCAGTTTTCTGTAATTCTTTTCTAATTGGCGAAATTGAAAGTATAGGCGATATGCTCAAAACAGGGTTACTTGGACACATGACAATTCGGTCAGCATCCCTTATTGCTTTGATTACACCCGGTGCGGGTTTAGCTTCTTCTGCTCCCTCAAACAATACGCCAGTTACTATGTCCCTAGTTTGTCTTTTAACAAAGTATTCTTGAAATTCGAGGCAAAGTGTGCCCGACAAAACTTTAGTTCTTACCGGGTTATCGCTCATTGGCACAAGTTTAGCTTTAACTCCTAGCATTTTGCAGAGTTCCGCTGTGGCTTTTGAAAGCGTCATGCCTTCCTTCAACATTTTTGTTCTCAGAATATGGATTGCTAAGTCTCGGTCACCAAGCTTAAACCATGTTTCAAGCCTGAGCTTAGCTAGCATGTCGAGGCAATTGAATGTGTCGCCAGAAATGCCCCACCCTTTTGTTTCATCAACAATTCCCGCTAATGTGTACATTATTATGTCTAGGTCTGGGCTTATATGAAGTCCATAAAGTTCTATATCGTCGCCGGTGTTGCCAACAATCACCAAATCTTGCGGTGGAATTATCTTTACAAGACCGCGTAGTAGTTTGGCTGCGCCAACTCCGCCCGCAAGAGCTACCACGAGTCCCATAAACAATCACAAAAGTAAAGCCTTCCTTTTCCCTCTTAAAGCTGACCCTAAACCGCGATTTTAAAAACTTAAGATTCAAATAAAGAGCATAAAAGAGGAATGAGTTTGGATATTACCGAGTTGGTAAAGTCAAGAAGAAGTATTAGAAGATTCAAGTCCACTAAAGTTTCACGTGAGTTTATGAATGCCATTTTAGATTTAGCACGGTGGTCTCCTTCAGCTCACAACGCTCAACCATGGCGTATAATAGTAATAGACAATGACGAAGTAAAGAAAAGGTTAGCCACTAAAATGGGTGAGGCATGGCTTTTTGACATGCTTAAGGATGGCGTTCCAAAAGAAGAAGCTGAAAAAATTGTGAAAGTTGAGAGTTTGGACAGAATTACAAAAAGCCCAATCGTTATAATCGCTTGTCTAACGATGGTAGACATGCACAAGTATCTAGACGCACGGAGACGAAAAGCGGAATACTTAATGGCTACTCAAAGCGTAGCAGCATACATTCAAACTCTGCTTCTCTTAGCCCATCATTATGGACTTGGCGCATGTTGGATTTGCGCGCCACTTTTCTGTCAAAAAACTGTCAAAGAAGTTCTAAGATTACCAGAAGAATTTGAACCGCAGTCAATGATTATACTTGGATATGCGGATGAAAAACCTCAACCTACGCCTAGAAAATCGTTAAGTGAAATTTGCGCTTTTAACAGTTGGGCGGGGGCTTAGGCGAAGCCAATTGTTCGCTTGGTGTCTTGCGTTTTTTAGTTGAAAGCTTAACGAGCAAGTTAAGAGCAAATTCGCCTTTTTCTACGGGTCTGGTTTCTAAGATTCCGGCTTTTTCTGCTGCTTCAAAAATTTCTTCTCCCTCTTTTGTGCGAATTATTACAAAAGTCCAGCCATCCAATCCGAGACCGCCGACGGAGACATCTGCTAATTCTGAGCTGAAGTCGTCGCAGAATCCGCAGCTTTTTCTGACGTATTGCTTGACGTCAGCGAGTGGAATGGCTTTTACTTCTGACTCTGTTGTGACAAGCATTTTTCCTTTGATGTTCATTTTCTTTATTGTACCTAAGTTTACGCCTAATGTTTCTTGGATGTGTTTTTCCATTAGGCCTTCATAATTGAAGCTTTCAGAGCACATAAGTCCTATCAGAAGTTTTAGAGGCAATGTGTATTTTTTTAATCCTGCCATCTGCATTTTTCTTATTGCGCGAATTTGGCATGGCGTTCCGACAAACTCTACGCTCGTCTTTTTTTGTTTTATTATTTCGGCAAGGGCAAGAATGTTTGGGGAGTAGG
>JAIMAA010000140.1 GCA_023512225.1 Candidatus Bathyarchaeota archaeon | reverse complement strand
TCATTGTGGTGGTTGTTATAGCTTTGATAGCGATGTTTGGTGTTGCTTGCGGACCGAAACAGGCAACGCCACCACCGTCGACCACGACTGTTGGTAATCAGCCGCCGGTGATATCCCGGTTGGTGGCGGCGCAGCCGCAGGTCTATCCCGGGGGGACGGTTCAGATACAGTGTGATGCTGCTGACCCCGATGGAGACCAGGTAACTTTTGAGTGGGCCTGCACCGGCGGTGATTTCAGCGGTGCCGGTCCAATCGTAGTGTGGCGGGCACCATCGAAATACGGAGTCTATACTATAGTTGTCACCGTGAAGGACGGCAAAGGTGCCTCAACGCAGCAGAGCCTCAGCATGTCGGTAACGGCTAACCAGGCGCCGGTTATTCAAAGTCTGGAGGCTAACCCTTCTGGGGTGATCTATGGTGGTATTGCAGTCATTACCTGCATTGCCTCCGACCCCGATGGCGATGTGGTGAGATATAGCTGGTCAGCCAGCGAGGGCACAATTACCGGGACGGGCAATAAGGTCACCTGGGTGGCACCGAACCGAGGCGGCAACTATAACATCACGGTGCTGGTGAGTGACGGTAAAGGCGGTGAGACTAAGGGGAATGTCATGGTCACAGTAGCAGCGACGGTGAAGACGGTTACCATACCGCTGGTGGCAGAGGAGACGGGTACTGTGGACTCCGAGGGGGATAAAGACAATTCTAGAATGCTGGCTGGCGACGATGCTAAGAATGTGGGCTACTGTGCTTACTTCAGCTTCGATGTCTATGGGCTGCATGGAAGGAACATACAGAATGCCAACCTTAAGTTCACCACCAGAGCAGTGGTGGGAGACCCATTTTCCAGCACTACAGGACTCGGTGGGCTGCAACTGTGGAAGGTGACTTATGGCGATAAGCTGCCCAAGTTCTGGTATACAGGGAGCAGGTTGACCGGTGCCAGCGCCATCCTTAACAGCCCGCCTACCGTGGTAGATGTGACCTATGAGATCAAGGCGGTTACGGCGGCGGCAGCTACTCGTTTTCAGGTAGAGGCACTGTTCCTGAGGGTGACCAACGGCAATAGCGTCGCCGAATTCATAGAATGGTCCAACGTGGTACTTGAGGTCACATACTCAGACTGAGCACAGATGTCGAGAACATCGCTTCAAGGGGCGGTCTTTTTAAAGACCGCCCCTCTCGCTACTGCCACCAGCATTCGTGTCTTCCTTCCAGCCTCTGTTTGATCTCTCGAGGAACAAGGAACCACTTTTTGATATCGAGCCATCGCACTGCGGACATCGTCTTGCGGTGTGGGGTGGTGAGCGGGTCAGGATAGCACCGCCAAAAGCATCGCCTATCATGTTCCAGAAAGGCTTCAGTTCCTTCCTCCATGCAGCATGCCCATCAGCGCCCAGCCGAACGATGGTTGCCACCTGGTCACGAATTTCTGTGCTCTCGGATTGTAATGGGCCAGGAGATCGTTACCAGTCTCCAACAGCCAGTCAGTACTGATAGTGTCTAAGATAATCGGTGGAAACAAGGCAAACTCCTCAGGTAAACCATAGCCCAGTTCCCTCAGCTTCTCAAACGGTGTCTTTCCATTCATGTCCTTTCCATAATGTGGCCTTACTAGGTTATAGAAGTATACCCAACCCAATGCCTTTCTCAGGAAGTCCTGCTCACTCCAGATACTACCAAGGAAAGGAAGATACAGCTCTTCATCATCGGAGCGGTGGCTTCGCTCCACCCGGCCACTATAGCCTTTCCTCCCTTTAGGAATCCTGGCTAAATGAGCTCCTAAAGGTTGGTAGTACCTCTCTTCAAGCATAGTTAGTTTTTCAGGATTACTGCCACCAAACTCCTCTCCCCAATCAGTCTGCCATACTACTTCACTATCCATCCCATACCTCCTCAGCCATAACATCACCAAAAACATAAAGCAAAGTCCGCTAGCCAGGCTCAGTTCCCGACTATAAGACAGAAAACGCAGTCTTGTTTTACCTTCCAAGCAGGTCCACTGATACCGGGGCAATCTCTTTCTCAGCATGTGAGTCCATAGCCTTGTGCCCAAAGTTCCTTTATCCAGAATATCCTTGGTATCTGCCTGAACCAGTGAGAAGGGTTTCTCCGTCTCCCAGACCCAGAAGGCAGGATAAAATACTTTCCGCGGTTTCCGTTTACCTTTGAAGCCATTACGCCCTAAAACATGTCGGATAGTGTTAGGTGAAAGGACTATCCCCTCTTCCCTGGCTAAATACCAGGCAAGACGCTTTCTTCCATAGCCAGTCTTTTTCCTTGCCTCAAGCACCTTCTGTTCAACTTCGTTGCTTATTTTTCTTGGTGAAGAGTGGGGTCTCTTAGACTTGTCCTTGAGTCCTCCCTCACCTCTCTCCTCAAATCTCTTTACCCACTTGCGAACCACATTGCGAGAAGTATGCCACAACCTGGCTACCTCTGAGATATTCCCTAAGGCGAGATAGCTATTTACAATCTGTTTTCTGGCTGCTTCCCTGTTCAACATGTAGATTTCCCTGTATGATATATCCATAGCTGGTGCTCCTCCCTAGCTTTCTGCCAAACCTCTTTTATAGGAGGAACACCAGCCCTAGTCAACCAATTTTCCAGAGATTCATCAAAAATCTGGTAATGATCTCTTGGCGCAAATACCCAGTAGCGTTCTTTTTATTCAGGCTTTTCTAAGGGGATAAAGTTTAGGGCTCACCTACCTTGTGATAGATTTTAAGTCTCTAACCAAACAAGCACAAGGAGGTAAGCCCAAGATGACAATAACACAGAGAATTGTTGAGTGCAATACTCATAAGCAAATAGTAAATCTGGTCGATTCACAAGCTAAAGCTACTTTAAGGGAATGGAAAAGAAAGCTTATTGAAGGGGCCCTGGAACATTTAGTAACTAAATACCACGGTCCTAAATGGCTAAAGATAAGGGAAAGAAAGCCTACCCCTTGGATATGTTTTAGATGTGGTCCAAGAGAAAGTAATCAAGTTAAGCGCAATGGACATTACCGACGCTATCTTATAGTTAAGGAAGGTGTTATCTGTATTAGAGTTCCTCAACTTGAGTGCCTTTCTTGTGGAAAGCAAATAACCTTAGATGCTCTCTTCCTCCCCAAAAGGAAACGTTATTGGATAGAATTAGACCGTAAAATAACTGAACTTTACCTTTCTGGAGCTAGCTACCGGCAAGTGAAAGCTATATTGGATAGGGCTATGGAATGGGATTGTGGGCTGATGAGCTTATGGCGTCGCTTTCAGAAAATGGCAAAGAAAGCTTCTTCCTCAGGGTTAGGCGAAACTTTAAAGGTGCTTTACCTTGATGAGGCTTATACCAAGGTAAAGGGGAAGCCTTACTGGAGCCTTTTAGCCCTGGGTGAGGGTAAGAGTGGCAAAAGAGCTTATCTTGGAGCAGTTTTATCTCCGGATAAAAGTGAAGCTTCCTGGATAAGTCTTCTTGAAGCTTTGGAGATTCCTGATGCTGGTAGGGGATTATTAGTGGTACATGATGGTGACCAGGCTATTATTTCTGCCTTAAGTTTTATCTTACCCAAAGCCAAGAGTCGGCTTTGTGCCTGGCATAAACTGCACAATCTATTCTTCAAGGCAAAGGAATTATTTCCCAATAACCCAGAAAAAGTAAGACAAATTATCAAGGAAGCCAAGGCAAGACAAGAATAGAATCTACTGAACCAAAAACGACGTCACCATTAGAAAGAGGTATAAGAGAATATCGTAGAAGAACCAGACCTATGGATGGCTTTAAGTCACCAACAGGAGCTGCTAACTTCTTAAGGATCTGGCTGGCTAAAGAAAATGCCCGGATGGCAAAGCAAGACTGGCTTGAGACTGTGGTAAACTAAAGGGAAACAAAAAGCAGGCTTAACACAAGGTAGGTGAATCACCTCTGTAAAAGAAAAGCCTGAATAAATGATACACTATCCTACAAAATCAGCACTTGACACTGCATGGTATAATATAATTGAGTGCACGATGGTGGGGGTTAGATTCCGTAACAGCACTATGCGACCCTAGGAGACGTGTATTTATTTATTTTTATGACCATATAACAAAGGGGGTGAGATTATAGAAGATTCGGGATTGAAATTAGTCAATGAGACAAAGTTTGTAAGGCTCATATAAAACGGGAAGGAGGTCGATGTTTATGAAGCGAGTTGTTTTTCTAGTGTTAGCGTGCCTTTTATTGGTAGCGCTAATACTGCTTGCTTGTGCTCCACAAGCTAAAGAAG
>JAIMAA010000139.1 GCA_023512225.1 Candidatus Bathyarchaeota archaeon | reverse complement strand
CTCCTGTGTGCTGCGCTGATTATCCCCCCTTATAAATAGGTTGAACCCTAAGTTTCTATACGCGAACAGAAAGGAATAATCATGATGCGGAGAGGAACTTCAACCTTATTTTACCGGTAAAAATATGCTTAATAGCATAGTGTTTTTAGTTTTTATGCCTATTTTCCCTTCCAAAAGCCACATTGCGATAGTTCTTATTAGAACTGTAAGCCCACATTGCAGTTGTAAAACTTTTAGTGGCACGCAGTGTCTTCATGAACTTTCTCCGAATTGTCCAATGACTATAAAGCTGCTGAGTGCTTTCTTGCATAGCTTTTGTGAGTTCTTCAGGGCTCATCGAGAGAGGCTTGTACGTAACTTCAGTCATATCGTAATGAATCCAGTCAGATGGAAAATTAGTGTAAAGCAGTCGCCCTTCATCTTTAAGTTTGTTAAATGTTTTGGTTCCTGGCAAAGGCGTCAAATAAGTTATTTGCATCACATCAATCCCAGACTTGAGAATGTAGTTTGTACGCTGATGAAGCTTTTCTGGCGTGTCACGGTCCATTCCGTAGATGAAAGCTCCAAGTACAGCAATACCATGTCGATTAATGCGACGAAAAGTTTCTTCATACGCGTCTACTCCAATCTTTAGGTTCATTCTTTTGTTCACTTCTTCTAACGCATCTGTCTTCTCTGCTTCCAATCCGAGAAATACAATTCGGCAACCGCTCTTCGCCGCGTACTCCAGTACTTCATCATTGTTAGCAAAGTTAATAGACGCTTGGCAGAACCAATCCTTCTTGATTCCACGTTTAATCATTCCTTTAAAAAGGGCGATGGCTCGCTCTTCATCTTCCTTGCCAAAACCAATAATGTTGTCGTCCACAAAGAAAACCATCTTCTGAGGGATAGTCTGAAGTTCGTCTAGAACAGCGTCTACTGGGCGCTTGCGATATTTATGGCCGTTGAAGACGGTGACAGAGCAAAATTCGCAATTCATTGGGCATCCCCGTGAAGTCTGAACCGAACCGAACATGTAGTTTGGATGGAATAAGTCACGGCGGGGTTGAGGCATCTCTTGTAAATCCAACCAATCACCTTTGTAGATTTCTTGCATTTTGCCTGCTTCAAAATCGGAAATGACATTTGCCCAAACACTTTCCGCTTCACCGATTGCTATGGCATCTGCATACTGCAGAGCTTCCTCGGGACACATTGAAGCGTGGATTCCACCTAATACTGTTGGTATTCCCTTTTTTCTGTAAAGGCTAGAAATCTCATACGCTCTGCAGACATTCGCCGTAAAAGCTGTTAAGCCTACCAGATCGGCTTCTTGAAATTTGAAAGGAGCAAAATTTTCATCAACAATTTCGACCTGCCAATTACGCGGCGTTAATGCAGCAATTATTCCTAGTCCCAATGGTTGAAAGCGAGAGCTTGGATTCACCGTCAATCCTATGCGACTGGTGTTGACCGGGTTTATAAGTAGTAACTTCTTTGTCATTTTCCTTTTACCTCATAGTTGTTGATAGAATTGTAAATAGGTGATTATAAAGTTTCAAAGAACACATCCATATTCCGACATTTCTGTCCGCAATTGCACCTTATCGTGAAAAAACGCTCAAATCAAGCTTATTTAATCCAAATAATCCAAAATAAGCCAAAATTTAGTGCGGGGGGTGGGATTTGAACCCACGAACCCCTATGGGACAAGGTCCTAAGCCTTGCGCCTTTGACCAGGCTTGGCGACCCCCGCAGCAAGTTTAGTTTAGAAGTGAAGTTTGTGCCTTTTATATTTACTTAACTCTGGAAGAGACACATAAGGATATTAGCATGATCTAAAAGTAGGACAGAGCCTCAGACTTAATAAGCCCAAGTTTCAAGTGAATATTTCTAATTGAGCAGGCGTAAAAACTGAGGTATAGAGCCTTGAAAGAAGCTGAATTGAAGTTGATTGCCGAACTAATAAAAAACTCTCGCAGAAGCGATAGAGAACTGGCAAAAGCCACAGGGCTCTCACAGCCAACCGTGAGCAGATTGAGAACTAAACTCGAAAAAGAAGGATACATAAAGGAATACACGGCAATACCAGATTTTGAAAAACTAGGCTACGAACTCATGGGAATCACCTTCCTCAAACTTCGCAAAACACTCGAACCCGAACAAATCGAAGAGGCAAGGCAAATCGCAAAAGAAAAGTTGGAAAAAAGTCGCTTTGGAATAATAATGCTTGAGAGAGGATTAGGATTAAAGTATGATGGCGTAGTTGTTGCACTATGCGAAGACTATGCAAATTATCTGGAACACGTAAATGCGCTAAAGCAATTTCCATATTTTGAAATCTCCGCAATCGAAAGTTTCCTAATAAACCTAAAAGACACCGTTCATTACCGCCCACTAACCTTCAAAGCTTTAGCAGAACACCTACTAATAAAAAACGAAAACAAAAAATAAAGTAACCCCACGCTCAATTAAACATAACACACACTTCTAATCGAAAGCTCTAAATTCCATTATGAACGTTTTCTTCTCTTGAAAACGCCTCGGTAGCCTAGCCCGGTGGGGCATCGCCTTGGTAAAGTTTCCAGAGAGGCGGTGGTCGCGGGTTCAAATCCCGCCCGAGGCTTTAAACCAAAAGTATAAAAGCGCTTTAATTCTATATTAATACTTGATGGCTATGAAGCAACGTTTAGACATACACAACTTTGATGAAAGGCTACGGGATGCTGAGCGTAAGATAGATGCTCAAAACCCGATTTCAGCAAGGAATGCCCAGCTCATTAGGGAGTTTGAGCAATACTGCTTTTCTGAGGGGTTAGGCAAAGCCAGGATTGTCAAGTACCTACAGTCTCTTAAGAAGCTCGCCGAATGGTTTAGGAAGGACTTTGACAAAGCGGATAGGGCTGATGTGGAACGTGTCGTAAACCTTCTGGAGCGAAGTGAATACTCAGCATGGACAAAGCACGATTATAAGGTGGCTTTGAAGCGTTTTTACCTTTGGCTAGGAGGAGGCGAGGACTACCCGCCACAGGTGAAATGGATCAAAACCACGTTTAAGGAGAAGGACGCCATACTGCCAGACCAACTCTTAACAGAGGAAGAAGTTATGAAAGTTGTTGAAGCCTCGGACAGCCTAAGAGACAAGGCCTTCATAATTACACTTTATGAAAGCGGAGCAAGAATCGGCGAGCTTGGCTCCATGAAGATTAGTGACGTCGTTTTTGAGGAGGGTTACACAGCACTTATGTTGAAGGGAAAGACTGGCTCAAGACGCATAGTTGTTGTTGCAGCCACACCATATCTTCAAGCTTGGATACAGAACCACCCGCTTAGGGCTAAGCCCGAAGCTCCACTATGGGTTAACATGGGAACCGTTAACCGCTACGAAGCCATGAGCTATCCAGCCCTAGCCAAAATACTGAAGGTTGCTGCCAAAAAGGCAGGAATAAAGAAGCGCGTCACACCTCATAAATTTCGACATAGCCGAGCCACCTTCCTGGCGGGTAAGCTTACAGAAGCTCAGATGAACCAGATATTTGGGTGGAAGCAAGGTTCAGAAATGCCAAGCATATATGTGCACCTTTCTGGAAGAGATGTCGACGACGCCATTCTAGGCGTTTATGGACTTAAAAAGCAAACCGAAGAGAAGCCAAAGCTCACACCGCGTATATGCCCGAGATGTAAAGCCACAAATGCTTATGACGCGAGGTTCTGCATGAAATGCGGCTTAGCCCTAGACGTGAAGGCAGCATTCGAAATGGAAGAAGCAAGAACCACAGCGGACAACATCATGAACATTCTAATGAAAGATGAAGAATTTAAGAAAATTCTAGCCAAAAAACTTAAAGAATATAATATTTCAACCTAAAATGGAACAATTACAAGTGCCAACTCATCCAGCACCGCTATGAACCAGAATTCTTAGCATTTTCAGCAGCTCTTTAACCCAAAATGGAAGCCTCTGCCAAACATCAGGGCTTATGTCCATTTTCTTCTTGAGAGGTAGTCGCTTTTGAGCCTTCACTTGTTGTGCCTCAGTAAATGCTTGCGATGAAACCACAAGAATTTTCTGCCCCCAGCAAAGGACACTATCCTTTGCAGAGGCCTCTAATGGACAGTATCTAAAAACGGACATATTCCACTGGAGCGCGAGTTTATCACCATGTAAGGCACCATACAAGTAACCAAAATGAACTTCCTTTCATTCCCGTGTCATTTTCGAGAAAACCCACTAAAAGAGCTTCTTTTTCTGCGTTTCATTAAAGAATAAGTCTTGAGGCGCTTACTTTCT
>JAIMAA010000138.1 GCA_023512225.1 Candidatus Bathyarchaeota archaeon | reverse complement strand
GGTACGAACTCTTATAAAACAGTTGACAACGGCAAATTCAAATCAGTAAAGCACATTCATCTTTCGATATAAGCGATAAAAGAGGCATCAGAATTTAAGTAAGCTATACGTTTTCTACTTGTTGAAGCTTTCTCACCGTGTGCATTAAGATTCCGTTACAAGGTCTAAAAGCGGGTTTACAAGCCACAGTTTGACGGAGTATGTTTTTCTGATTTGTTCAGAAAGACAATCGTCTCCCCATGTGCTTGGAACTGCTACTACAACCTTGATCTTTGGATAGTGAGCTTTTATAGCTAAAACTTGACCCAAAGCGTTTATAACACTGTGAAACCGTGCTTCGGGTCCACCCCTACATTCGATAATTATAACTTCATCATCTTTTGTCGCATAGATATCAGGGAAGCGTCTGTATGCACCTATAGGTAAAGGATATTCTCCAGTCTTTAAAACTTTATATCCTAAACGTTCAAGATGCCTTATTGCTGTGATTTTAACGTCATGATGAGTGAAGATGCGTTCTTGCGCTTTACTAATATGTATATTCACACCTCCTTTTGCATAAGAGTTCCGAGCAAATATCTGTTACGGCTTATGTTCCATAATAACAACTTGATTTATGACAGTCAGTTTGCTGAATATTTCTCCATAATAATTCTACTCTATTAAACCATAAAACCCATTGCAGTCTGACCGCATTGAACTTCGCTGAACCCATATTGAGTGATGTAGATGGCTATTCTCGTGAAAGAAAATGAGTGAAGAGAAACCAACAGAAGATGTTGAAGCACTGAAGGCGAAGATTGCTGAACTTGAAGCTGAAAATGAAAAACTCAAGGCTACAATGACTGAAGCCACCAAAACATTGACTGCTTATGTTGAAAGAGAAAGGGAAGCAGCAATCAAATCAATTTTAGAGAAGACTACGCTTTCAAAAGACGAGCTGGAAAAGCTGGATCTTGCGCAATTAAGGCTTGTCCAGAAAGGCATCGACAGCGTCAAAGGCACGGTGAAAAACGTTCGCAGTGCAGGAGCAACTACAAGCGAAGATGAAAACAGGCTGACGGTTGGCTGCCTCTACCACAAAAAGGAGTGATGAGCCATGCCTTTTGTTAAACCTTCTAACAAGATTTTGGTTGGCGGAAACCCAATCGTCGAAGAGCTCATAACTGAAGGCACAAGCTGCAAACCAGGCTTGTTCGTTAAGAAAGGCACAGCAGACCACCAAGTAACGCTTGCAGGAGACGGAGAACAAAAGCCCTTAGGCGTTTTGGACGCAGACCCAAGATATCCAATTGCAAATGCTTTTCCAGATAAGCATCCGGTTCGCGTTTTGAAGGCGCCTGCAGTTGTGGTAGCCACTTTGGCAAGCGGAAACAACGTTGTCAAAGGTGCATCACTGGTTTGTGCTGCAAACGGGAAACTGAAGGCTGCAGCCACCATATCAGTCAGCGTTCCATCAGGAGCCACAAACGTGACTTCAAACGCTGCTCAACCAGACTTGACAGAAATCGGAAGCATTCCACCCTACGGACCAATCGTGGCTTACGCTGAGGAAAGCGTTGACGCCTCTGCTGCTGACAAATCTATCATGGTTAGGTTGGTGATTTAAGATGGACCCGTTAACTCTTGTTGGAAGAGCCCAAGCGCCACTCCGCGAAGAGGAATGGAAACAGCTTGACGAAGCTGTTGTGAGAGTTGCTCAGCCAGTCTTGGTTGGACGTCGTGTCTTGCCAGTTAAGCAATTGGCAGGCGTAGGCGTAATGACCGTGGATTGGGACGAGCTATCGGAAATGAGCCAAGCGCACATCAGCATGTACGGAGAAACACCAGCAGAAGACACCATAATCTACACGCGAAAAAGCCTTACAGTGCCAATACTGCACAAAGACTTCCGCATCCACTGGCGAGACTTAGAAGCTTCAAGGCGTTTTGGAACCCCATTAGACACGGCGAACGCAGAATCAGCAGCCCTCGTAGTAGCTCAAAAAGAAGACCGCCTAATCTTAAACGGCGAAATCTCTGGTGAACCAATGCTGGGCATAGAAGGCTTAACAACTGCCACGGGAAGGCAGACGCAGGCAAGCGGTGGAGCGTGGGCGACAAGCCCTAATGCACTTAACGATGTTCGTGCAGCAGCTAAGAAATTGCTTGACAAGTATTATCCGCCTCCGTATGATTTGATTGTTCAGCCGAGCGCTTTCATGGATGCTCACACGCTTATTGCGAATACGGGCATAAGCCAAATCGAGAGAATCAAGGAGCTTATTCAGGGCAGCATCTACATAAGCAGTCAGCTTAAGGCTTCTGACGGCGGAGCAGACAGCGCCATACTAATCAAGAGCGGAGCGGAAAACGCAGACCTATGCGTAGCCCAAGACCTAAAAACCTTCTACATGCAAACAGTCGACATGAACCATCACTTTAAGGTCTATGAAGCGGTAGTTCCCCGCATCAAGAGACCAACAGCCATATGCGAAATCACTTCTATTACATAGCCTAAGCCTTAAAATTTCAGCCTCTATCTTTTTCTGTTTTGGATTTTCAGTTGCAAGGGTTTAAAATTTGAAGGTGGCTTATTATTTTCAGCAGTTAGGTTTATGCTTGAGCCTTAACCTTGCTTGTTATCCGCTCTATTCTTTTCAGGCTTTCAACTATGTTGTGGGCTTCTTTAAGCACTATTTCTTGATCCTCTACGCTCAAGCCCTTCAGTATCTGGTCTACATTTTCATGTATCTGCTTTGCTATTTCAGCACTGCTCATGATAACCACTCTAAAATTATAGTTGGCGTGCCCACTTTTATAGTTTTTAGATTTTTCTTCCTGTTGACTTTGTTTATGGATTTTTCGGAGCGTGAGTTAAAATCATCCGTGTTCCATGAAGTGAGATATTCAGCATTCAAAAGTGTTGCCCCAGCATAGTGCAATAGGTCGCCAATCTTTAGAGACGTCTCCTTCAAATACTCATTAACGAGCAAAAGAAGAGCCCTTGAAGGCGGGCTCAGAAGCTTAATTCCATAAGCATCTATTGCCTCCAATATTCTAAGCGCATCAGTCACTCTTAATGGTCTCTTGGCTACACCTATGGCTAAATCCATCTCCACCGCTTGCTTACACGATACCACCTCAAAACCGAGACGTTCAATCCCATTTAAGAACCCTCTTGTTTGGTTACGAAATAAATCATGCGGATTAGCTAAGGCTATCAACGCGGAAAGCTCCAAATAAACTCGAACCATGAACTATACGCACCCACGATAAGAGATTATTGCCATCCTATCTCTACACTTGTTGCTTTTATAATTTGATGCATTTTCACAGAAATTAGCAAGCTGGCATCGCCAGTTATCAAAAACTGTTCAGAAAGATTAAGAAAGCCTTACTTATTTTTTATTCAAGTTTTGTTTCAGAATGGTTTATCATTAATAAACAAGCAAAATTATCATGAATGGACATGTTCCTTACAGTCAAACAGAGGATTCTGGTTGCACTTTTAGAGAAGGGGCCATTGCAGAACAGTCAGATTGCTAAACGAGTAGGCATAACAGAACAATGGTGCAGCGAAATTATTAATGGTCTACATACGGAAGGATTGATTTAAAGTCAAATCAAAACACCAAGAAGAATAAACAAACTCACCGACAAAGGCGTAGAAGTAGCCAAACACCTAAAAGAAATAAGCGAAAACGTAATTAAACAAACAAATGTAACTTAGTAACTGTTCCTAACAAAAAATATCTTCTAAAATAGAGGTGATTTTGTAATGTATTGCAGAGTAGTTGCAAGCAGTAGCACAAAACAATTGGAAAAAGATATAAATGACGCCATTGAACGGGAAAAGAAAGAAGTTGTTGACATAAAGTTGATATCGTCAACACATGCCCCAAATTTTGTAGCCCTAATACTTTTCAGATAAAATCTTAGGTGGGTTAGTTGTATGGCAGATGTTGACACGGAGATAGTTGGTCTTTTCTTGGAAACTGAAGGATATTTCGTTCGTTTATCTGTTAGGTACGACCCTGCAAAACCTCTTGCTGATATAGATGTGCTGGCAGTCAACCCCAAAACGGAGGACAAAATATGGGGAGAGGTTAAAGGATGGATTGAAAGCAAGGAAAAATGGCCCAAGAGTTGGGATAAGTATATAGTAGAAGCATTCACGAATACCAAAGAGCAGTATGTACAGAGCATTTTGGGAAATAACTTCAGGAAAGTCTGCTACTTACCACTAAGCCGTGCTTCTCAGCGACTCGAAAAAACATTAAAAGAAAGGGGTATAGAGATATTTGACCTTTCTGAGGTTGCAAGAAAGTTGAAGGAAAAATCCAAAAATGCCTCCTTCTCCATAACA
>JAIMAA010000137.1 GCA_023512225.1 Candidatus Bathyarchaeota archaeon | reverse complement strand
GCCAATTATCTTATCAATTGTCCGCTTGTTAATCACACCTTATCGCCTACATATCCCTCATATTTCCTCATGGTTTCCGCAAGGCTTGGGGCATCAAATAGCTTACGGTTTGTTAGGGTGTTTGCCACCGCCATATACATTTCGCTTATCAGATTTTTTAGTGACGGGTCTAGTTTTGGCGGTTTCGCCTTAACCAACCTTTTCCAGTCTCCTATGCCTTGTTCCTTTGCTTTTTGTTTGGCTTTTTCCACTTCTTTAGCCCATTCCGTTCGCCTATAGTAAATGCGGGCTACCTCTTTGCTTACATGCAACCCTTGATATGTGAACCTACACTCGTCAAGTGTGCCGACAACATCTGCCACCATAAGCCTTCTCTCGTTGTCAAAGGCTAACTCTATTTTTCCATCCTCGTTCACCAAACCAGCTTTTGCGGATATCTCAGTTATGGTTCCATCCACTTTGAGAAGAACTTCCCTAATTTCCTCAACTTCGCTGTCTGTTAATCCCGCCAGCTGCTGGGCTTCCCGCCATGTTATGTATCGGTCGCCTTCTTCTAGTTTTGTGCTCACGTCGAAGATTGGTTTTGCCAGTCTTTCGCCAACCTTGGGGTAGTGGTCTAAGCCTAAATCCTCCAGGGTCACTAAGCCTTGTTCAAGTCTTTTGAAGACTGATGAGCCTTCTGGCAAGCCGTTTCGGTAGATAATCTCCAATGGAATTAGGAAATTTTTAAGCCTTGGCGTGTAAACGCTGTAATCATATTTTAATTTGTCATTTTCCACATAAGCCCTAGGCCTGTAAACATTTACAAGGTGGAACTCCATGAAGTTGGCGGGTTTTTCCAACTCATTGAAACGCACAAGCTTACCTCTTTCATCCACGAACCCACGGTAATGGGTTCTTATGCCCTTTTCTTCAAGCCTTTCAAAGCAGTAAGCCCCCATAAGGCAGAGAGCTGCACCTTTCCCATCAATGTGGTCTGGCATCTCACCCCAATCAAAAACCGAATAACGGTCAGAAAAATGGAAACGTCCAACACCCATACGTGTCTTTGTAGGCTTCTTCACAACTTCTAGATCTTTCACACTTCCCATATTAATCCCTCAATCTTTTAATTTGGCAAGTATATTTTGTTTTCTATTTTCATCCGAGACATCTTCTTATCTTGGCCGCCTCAATAAGTGAAGTGGAGGTGCCAACTTTGTCGCCGTCTATGTAGGATATTATGAAGTTGTTTGCAAAGTTTTCATGTTTCTTTTCAATGGAGCTTCTAGGTCCAAGTTTTATGCTGAAGGTTTTCTCTATTGCTTCGATGTCGGCTGAAACCTCGTTTAAAACATTCATCAGCTTCTCCTTGCTCATACCTGCTTTTTCAGCCACTAATTTGCAATTATCCTTTAACATTTCTATATTTCGCCATGGGAAGGCTACGATGGAATATGCAAAAGCAAGGGACATCTTATATGTAATGCGGTTCCTCGGTCACAAAAACATCAAAAACACGCTACTTTACACACAACTGATAAAATTTGAAAAAGAAGATGACTTCTACTGTGCCACAGCTAAAACAAGCAACGAAGCAAAAGAGCTAATAGAGTCAGGATTCGAATACGTGTGCACAACACCAGAGAACATAATGCTATTCAGAAAAAGAAAATGAGCAGTATCGCCATTTATGCCATATATCCCAAAATTTATGGGTAAAGGTTATATGTGGCTGTGGCTATTTTGGTGTATTTGCGGGTGCAATGTGATGAAAGGTGACCGCCAAATTCAAAGCTGATTCTAACAAATGGCTCAGCATGGACTATCGCCCGCTTGAACTTGAAAAAGAAACACGCGAATTCTGGACCCAAAACCGCATAAAAAAGAAGTTAATGGATTTTCGCGAGAAAAACAACAAGGGCGTAACAGGCTGGGTTGAAGGTCCACCAACGCTGAATGGCATACCACATGTTGGGCACGCCAGAGGACGTGTAATGAAAGATTTACGCTACCGCTGGAAAACCATGCAAGGCTACTTTATGCCTTTCTGGGCCGGATGGGACACGCAAGGTTTACCAGTGGAGCTTGAAGTTGAAAAGCTTTTAGGCGTCAAGAACAAGCGGGAACTTCTCGAACGCGTAGGTGAAGAACGCTTCATAGAAGAATGTAAAAAAGCCATTATGAAATATCACCGTGAATGGGTTAAAGCAGACGAGCTGCTCGGCGTGTTCATAGACCAAGAAAAGGCCTACTGGACCTACTTAGATAATTACATAGAACGCGAATGGCAATATCTTAAACGTGCATGGGAACAAGGCTTGCTGGAAGAAGGCTACTACGTGGTAGCTTATTGCCCTGGCTGCCAAACTAGCCTAAGTAGCGCGGAAGTGGGCTACGAAGACTCCTACAGAGAAGTTGAAGACCCATCATTATACTTCAAATTCAAAGTCGCAAACAGCAGAACGGAGTACTTCCTAGTGTGGACAACCATGCCTTTTACGCTCATAACAGACATGCTACTAGCTGTTCATCCCGACGCTGAATACGCAAGAGTTAAAGTCGGCGATGAGACATGGATACTTGTCAAACAACGCGTCGAACCAGTAATGCAAGAATTGGGCATAGACAAATACGAAGTAACAGAAACAATGCTTGGCAAGAAGCTTGAAGGAACAAAATATGATTATCCGTTCAAGGACCTAATACCAAAACAAGCCGAACTGGACAAGCATCCTCTAGTGCACAAGGTCGTTTGCGAAGACTTTGTAGACGTAAACACCGCCACGGGCGTAGTGCATCAGTCGCCAGGAAACGGCGAAGAAGACTTTTTTGCAGCGCAAAAACGTGGTGTTCCAATATTTGCGCCTTTTGACGACGAAGTCAAATTCACTGACGAAGCCGGAGTCTTCAGCGGCATATTTGCACGTGACACGGACAAAATGGTTGTTGAGGAACTGCGCAAAAGAGGCTTACTTGTTGAAGTAAAAACCATAAAACACGAGTATCCAACCTGTTGGCGTTCGCACCACAAGTTGGTATGGCTTGCCAGAAAAGAATACTTTCTGCGAACAGACAAAATAAACGACAAAGTTGTGGAAGCCGCCGAAAAAGTTGAATACTTCTTTGAAAGCCCAAAAAACCGCTTCCTCTCCTTCCTCAAAGAAGGCAAGCCTTGGTGCATATCCCGAGAACGCGTTTGGGGCACACCCCTGCCCATATGGAAATGCGAAAAATGCGGAGCAAAAACGCTCATAGCAAGCAAGAATGAATTACTCGCAAAAGCTTTAGAAAAACCAAATGGACGCTTTGAATTGCACAAGCCATGGGTTGACCGCATAAAACTAAAATGCGAAAAATGCGACGGCATAATGCACAGAGAAGATTTTGTTCTGGACACTTGGCACAACAGCGGAGCCTCGCCCTACGCAAGATTCACTGACGAAGAGTTCGCTAAATACGTGCCAACAGATTTTCTAACAGAAGGAATAGACCAAACCAGAGGATGGGCTAACTCGCTTCTGCTGGAACATGTCATATTGACGGGAAAGGCGGAAGCTCCCTACAAGGCTTTTCTGTTTCAGGGCTTAACTCAAGACGCCAAAGGCAGAAAAATGAGCAAAAGCCTAGGAAATGTTGTGGAAGCCAACAAGCTTCTAGAAAAGTATTCTGCAGATTTGTGCAGGTTCTACATGTTGCGGAAATGCGCGCCAGTGGACTTCATGAACTTTGACTTTCAAGAATTAACCAAACGCCCCTACCAAGTGCTTTCAACGCTGTATCATCTAAACAAGTTTTTCTTGCAAAACGCGGAATACGACAATTTTAATCCTCAGAAGCATACGCTAGAATGGGCGAAAAAAGAAAAACAGCTCAAAAATCCAGACCTATGGTTGCTTTCAAAACTTCAGCAAGTTATAGAGGCTTATACTGCCAAGCTAGAAACGTGCGAATTCAACTTCGCCCTTGCAGTCTTAGAAGATTATGTAATTGAAACATTGAGCAGACTTTATGTGCCAATGGTTCGAAAAGAACTATGGACAGATGACCCGGAAACGCTCAATAGAAGACTAGCCATATACGCAACCTTGTGGCACGTTCTCAAAACCGTTACGCTACTATACAATCCGGTTACGCCATACTTAAGCGAGGCACTATATCAAAAGGTCTACAGAAAACTTAGCCCCACATTACCAGAATCAGTGAACTTCGAAAGCTGGCCAGAACCCGACGGGAAGTTGCGAAACACGATTTTGGAAGAAGAGTTTGAAATGCTTTTTAAATGCATATCGCTTGTTTACTCCGCTCGGCAGTCTGCAAAACTGAAGAGAAGATGGCCACTTAGCAAAATGTTTGTCGTAGCTCCAGAAAACGTTTGTAAAGTATTGAAAAATG
>JAIMAA010000136.1 GCA_023512225.1 Candidatus Bathyarchaeota archaeon | reverse complement strand
AACCGCATTGCCGAAGCTGGGAGTAAAACCAATATGAGGAAGACGACCATTGAGCTTACCGAGGAGCAGTATTTTTTATCTGAAGGAGAAGGCCCTGGAACTTCAGAAGCAGAACCAGAACGCCTCCATCGTGTCCATCATCAGGGACTTGATCGAGAAGGATCGAGAGAAATGGAACCAGCGCAAGGCATCCAAGGCAAAAAAATTATGATAATTTGGAAGGTTTAACAATGCAACTTGAATACGCAGAAATTGTTACCTCTAAACCTGTTCAGAAATTTCTCTTAAGATTTTATTTGTCTGATATCCCTATACAGAGTCTTATACTCATTAGCCCTTTTGTTGGCACTCTTGAAGGGAGCCGAGTGTCTTTAGACAATATCTGCAAGAAAGCAGTCGAAAAGGGTATTTTTATCTATGTTATTACCCGCGCTCCGGAAGAAGAATATCATCAACAGGCGATTGATACCCTTATGAGTTATGATCACGTCGAATTACGCTTCAACGAATCTCTACACGCCAAACTGTACATTTGCCTATGCCAGGATGAATCTCAGAGCTTCGCACTCCTTGGCTCAGCAAACCTGACTCGGAACTCCATAGAGAAAAATATTGAGATCGCTATGATGATTTATGGACGAGGAAACGGTAGGGAAATTTTGAGAGAGCTTTCTCGATGGGGGCTTGAAAGACTGAGAACGCTCAATGATACGAAACTTGTAAAGAAAATAAAATTTCAAAGGAGGTAATGTCATGGACTTTAAAGAATGGTTCTGTCTGAACGGGCGGGAGAGTTTCACGATTGATCCTAAGGTGAATCCCGATGATGCAAGGTTTTATTTTGGCAGGAAAGAGATTAAGGATCGTATAAAGGCACAATTGAGACGCTCTTTTGTGGAGCCGGGGGTGCCTAAGATGGTTATTTACGGTTCTTTTGGTTCTGGTAAAACTCAGACCCTTTTTCATTTAGAGCATTACCTCCAAAATGAACGTCCAGAGGCATGTCGCCAGACTCCCAGAATCCTTCATCTTGACCTTGAAATGCATAGCAAATCTGACCATAAAGGTTGGCATCTCCAGTTGATGGAAACATTAGGAAAGTCTACCGTTTCCACCTGGATAGAGAGGCTATTCAGTCGCACTCAGAACTTGGACACGGAGCTCAGAAGTATCTTTGGAAACGTCAACATGGCAGAAGCGGCGAAGAACCTAAGAGCTGGTGGAGATATTGGCCTTCTTGCCTGGCGCTGGTTCTGTGGATATGAATTAAAACCTAACGAACTGGAACGCCTCAATGTTACCAGGTCTCTCGGTGACCTCGGCTCAGGAGACATGGTAAATGCCTTAGTGGGCATCGGTCGCCTGGCAGAGAGAAATGAAGAGAAGCTTATATTCCTCATGGATGAGGCCGAGCAATTCAAAAATGTCAAAACAGGAGATGCAACGGAATCCCTCCATACTTATTTGAGGAAGCTGGCGGAACCTTCAAATTCTTCTGTGGGCTTTATCATCGCTTCATACGCTCTGACGCTTGATGACATGGCAGAACTTCTTGTTAGGGCGGACGTCCGTACCCGTATAGGCGAAAACAACTTCATTGAAATCCCTCCACTTCCTTCTATTAGAGATGTGGAGATATTCTTGAAAGAACTTTTAAAAGAATTGGTTGAACAAAACAAGGCCGAGGGGAAGATTCAAAATGAATCTCTTGGGGTGAGCCTTGAGACCTACCCGTTTACGGCTGAGGCTTTTGATATGCTCTGCGAGTTTGCTTCGCAGGACCACACAAAGGCATTACCCCGAAATCTCATCAAGGCTGTCAATGAATGTGCTATCTCAGCTTGGGACGAGAGAAAACCTATCATTGAACCTAATATTGTGAATGAGATTGCTCCTCTCATATTTGGATGATCACAATGAAAAAATTCACGGTAAAACCCAAACTAACCCATGGTCGGCGCATCCTAATCGGGAATCACGATGAAAGTAAGGAGTATGTCTTTCTTGGCAGGCTTGCCGAAGCTGGACAATTGGTTAGAGTTGATTTTGACCTTTCTATTCCTCATGTGGTTGCTATCTTCGGCAAAAGAGGGTCCGGAAAATCCTACACCCTAGGGAGTTTTCTTGAAGGGCTGTGCACCAGAGAAACAGAGACTACGATATCGGCTATAACTAAAACGCGGGCTGCACTTTTATTCGACACTCTCGGAATATTTCAATGGTTAGATGTGCCCTTATCGTCTAATTCTCCTCAGAAACTCCTCCAGGAACAGGCACTTGCTCAAAGAGGATGGGATATCCGAAGTGAACCTTTAGATGTGCAGATCTGGGCCCCAAGAGGAACGACATCATCGTCCAGACAACATAAGGAGTTCACCATCAACTGTGCTGATTTTACCGCCTCTGATTGGGGCTATCTCTTTGGCATAGATATTCTTCAGGATCGTATGGGCCAGCTTCTCAATGATGCCTATGAAAAAGTGGTAAACGAGGGTTGGTCAGACGGATCCTCTACCTATCCTCCTAAACCACGATATGCCATCGAAGACCTTATGGAATGCATCCAGGGTGACACAGAGCTCTTAAATAATTATCATAGCGAAACGAGAAGAGCAGTTCTCCAGCAACTTTCTGTCTACTGGAGAAACCCCCTGTTTCAACCGAAACGCAAGATCCCAATGAGTTTGAAGTGGTTGCTGGAAAAAGGCGAAGTGTCCGAAGAAGAACTGAAAGCTTATGAGTCCCTTGAAGGAACATCGTTGAATTCCCTTTTAAAGCCTGGGCAATTAAGTATCTTGCTTCTCCACAAGATGTCTGATGAATTGCGTTTTGTTCTTATCGTCTCTCTGATCCGCAAAATTATGCAGGCACGCATAGAGACCTCTGAAATGGAGAAGAATCTAAAAATTTTACCTGATTTGACAGATGAAGAAAGAAGAGCAATCGAAGAAAAAATCAATCAAGGGATTCCCCCTACCTGGATTGTTGCTGACGAGGCTCAAAACTTCCTCCCTTCAGAGCGCAAAACTACGGCGACTGATATTCTCATCAGGCTGGTCAGAGAGGGAAGGAATTTTGGCCTTTCATTCATGTTAACAACACAACAACCATCCGCCATCGACCAGCGAATCCTTGCCCAGGTGGATACGCTCATCGTGCATAAGCTGACTGTACAGGGGGACATTGAATACATAAGGCGTAATCTCAAATCAGCCCTGCCGGATGAGGTCAAATACGGAAACAGCATCCTATCTTTTGATGACCTTCTAAGGATACTCGATGTGGGTCAAGCTATCGTTTCTAATACTGAAGCGGACAGAACTTTTATTCTGGACGTTCGGCCAAGGGTAAGCGTTCACGGAGGGTTTGGAGTCTGATGGAATTTATGCGAGTCTTTACTAATCCAAAACGTTGTATGCAGCGTCTAGGGTTTCTAAAACCATTAGTATGGCGGGCATCTCAGTCTGCTACCAATAACCTTTCTACCCTTGGTAAGGAATTGATTGCGTCTGTTTCCCAAAAGGTTTCTGTTATCTTAACGCCCCAAGTTCAAGAATATATTAGGTCAGCACTTACTGACCCAATATATAAAAACATCCGGACAAATGCGTCTAAACATATTGAAGATACTTCAGATAAGCTACAAGTCCAGATTGAACTCCAAGATTTTTATTTAGCAAATGCTGACCTTCCTTCCCGACGCGGTAAGCTAATCAACGACGATTGGAACAAGTATCCCTATTTAGCCCTTAATCTGGGACTGCTGAGAAAAGGCACTTATTCTCTTTTAGTTCGAGGCCAGTCTTTCATTTCTCTTGTAAGTGATGATGAGAAAAAGGCATTTGTCAGATCAGGGATTACACCTTTCAATGAGGGATCAAATCCTTTCCAATTAACCATACCCCAAAGATTGCTCCTCCTCTTCTCATTTATAGAAGGAGACGGGGATGTATTGAAGTTGCTCTATAAAAAAATATTAGCCGCTTCAGAACCCATCGCAGACAGAGAGGCCGGCGGCTATCTTCCAGAAATCTACCGAGCTATCGTCAAGGAATATAGACATAAGGCGAGAAGCGGCGATGACCTCTTGAGGATTCAAAGGCTTCTTGACACAGCAGATAAGATTGAGAGATGGACAAAAACAAAACCAACAGGTAGTAATATTTTAATGCAAAGTATAACTCCCAGGCTCGAACCTTTTGTAGACCTTGGCCTTCTTTCTAAACCCGACCCCTTTGCCTACCGTTATCAGGTAACAGATGCTACACGAACATTTCTCGATCCATTGATAAACGCGGAAAGTATTGGTTACTTTCTTCACCATTCCTTTTTTGAAGCTGCAAGTAACGCCTTCAACCTCAATGCTGAGCACCGAACGGATAGAGAAACTAT
>JAIMAA010000135.1 GCA_023512225.1 Candidatus Bathyarchaeota archaeon | reverse complement strand
CATGGAAGGAAGAGATTTCCGAACATTTCGCTTAAGGAATAAGCCTCTGAGTAAAGACATCTTTTCGCTCTATCGCAAGAAGGTCTACAGTACGCAGCTAATAGAGGAAACGCTTTGTATAACTCATGCCATATCTTCCAAGCTACTGCAACGGTGTCGAGCTGTTCACTGAAACACATCCTTTTGGACAACATGTTTTGTAGCGCTCTATAGTTCATAGTCCAGGTGAAGCGCCACTCTACTCCCATAGGAATTATGAATCTCGCCGTCTGCCAGCTTTCTTTGCCGTCCTGTACCATTTTTTGGTACAAGTCCTTCGTATGCTTCCACCATTCCCCTATTTCTTTTCTGTACTTCAGAAGTTTAGGTGGGAGAACCAGCGCTGCATCTAAGTGTGCATCATCCCTCATGCCCATGCTTCCTATGGCGCTGTATCTCTCTCTTGCCAGCTGATCAAATGAGCTTCTGCTCATGCCTTGAATCTTAAACGTGAAGCTTGGACACTCTAAAGCAGCGGGAAGTGTCTTGCCTTCCAGAACCGCTTGCACTACTTTCATTCTTCCCTCTACAGTTGCATCTTCCCATCTTTCCCACCATTTGCTTCTGGAACTCCATGTGCTTGTGACGAGAATATACATCGCTTTATACGGGTTCTTCGGCTTATCAACTATTTCTACTTTCAAATGGTGCAAGTCGAAGTAGATCTTGTCTTCTCTTGGAGCAGCATCAGGATAAGTGCGCATAGATCTTCTGACTTCCTCTATCTCCTCGAATCTTGAGGTCAACTTTCTGCCTCCTGTAAGTGTGGTATTAGTTCTAAGAGATTCTTAAATCTTGTTACGTTATTCTGGATGTTAGAGTGAATGTTGTATGGTCTATTAAGAAGATAGACACGATAGCCAAAAGATGCAACTTCATCGGCTATGTTCGGATTGTCCTCTACCATAAACTTAAGAAAAGGAATCTCTCTAAGAATGTGAATGTGTTTCTTCTCACTCCAATAGATTGCGTTGTACGCAATGTTGTTCTTATTAAGCCACTCAATAGTATCAGGCAGTATTCGCTTATACTCCCTGTATGGCCTTGCGCTTAATATTATAATTTTATATCCTAAATTCACCAATTCGTGTGTAAGAGCTGAAGCATTTTCCATCACATCTACAAGAAGACTTTCGAATCCTAGTTCTCTGAACTCGTGCTTCCATTCGTAATACTTTCTTCTTGGAATCATTGGAAGTGGTGCATCAACAAATTTAAAGTCTTCTATTGATATAGGCCTTTCTGCAGTTAGTCCTCTTTTCTGGTTAAGAAACGCTATCCAGTTCTCAGGATACTTACACAGAACTCCATCTAAGTCTATTGCACATACTTTATCTTCGGGAGACAAGTTCTTCATTTCACTCTCCCATCTGAACCTCTCCTCCACCACTAAAGACTTTCGCCTAAAGGAGTTGATGAAGGAATCTGCGTTCAACCTGTTGTAGGCGTATAATATATTGAGAGAGAATTTGATTATATCCACGACTTCCTCCTCCACTCCGCTTACCTTGGTCTCTTCAGAGGTGTATCTGAATTTCTTCCACTTTCCTGTAGCTCTAAGAAGCTCATCTGCCTCTGATATTATATACAGCAACATCTCCTTAGCATAGGAGACCTTTTCTTCCGCAGAAGCAGTTTCTGGATTTATGAACTTTTGTGAGAATCTTCGCTGGATATCAAACATCTCTTCCAACTTATCCATATTTTACTCTCCTATCCTCTTAGCATCCCTTATGACGTTGTGTATGAAGTACTTAGGATCCCACTTCGCGTATCTTCCTATAAACGTTACATCTTCTATTTCAGGAGCATCTCCTGCTATTATCTTCCCGTATTTTATGGAATGAGTCTTCAGCACCTTAATTTCGTAAGCCTCATAGAACGGAGAAGTAGTGTATTCTAAAACGCAGTAAGGCTCCTGAAGTTTGGTTATACGATAAAAGTCCACTCCTTCCCATGGGAAGTAGATGAAGTCGAACTCTCTTCCTTCCTTCCACAAGATCCTTTCTAGAACGCCATCCTCCACTGTCTCTGCGTATTCGAAGTGTATAGGATGCCAAGATAGAACAGCAGTCCCTCTATTCGACATCTTCATGAACTCTGGAAGTGGAATTGTGGATATTAGATTATCGTATTTGAAGTCCCCTTCCCAACAGGATATCTTGCGCTCATCTAAGTCTATGTGGTAAGCCTCTGCCAATATAACATTGCGAACTCTCAACTTAAGAGCTTCCATGAGGTATTGAGGAGAAGTAGTATAAGCTTCGAAGTTCTCCGTCTTCCTCATCATGCATTCACCGGTGAAGGGTGCGTTTCCTCTGGTTTTTCTCCAGTATTCCCTTTGATGTGCATCTTTAGGTGTGATAAACTTCCCCTTGTAAAAGTATCCTATTTTAACTTCCTTTACATCTGTGGGAAGGTGGAGCTCCATAAGAAGTTCCTCTACTTCCGGCGTTCTATGGAGATATTGGGGACCAAGAGGAAATGGAGACTTCAGCTGCCCTCCGGTGTTCTTCGATATTATCGTATAAGACGGATTGTAATATGCGCAGATTAAGCCGCTTATGCCTCCGCCAAGAATAAAGTTTCGCATATTATTGGCCTCTGCTCTCTTTTATGAGTTTCAAGCACGAAGTTAGGAGCAGTTCTCCTAACTTCTGTGGATGTAAAAAGGTTATGCTCCTTCTATGAGGGGATAAACATCGAGCAATTTCGAAATAGGTTCTAAGCTCTTTCGCGGCCTTTTCTTTTTGGTTCCCTCTCTCTACTAATAGTCCCAGGTCTTCTAACAGAAAGATGAATATAGCATCCTCTGGAATAAGTGATATTCTAAACCATGGGACTAAGGATTTTCTACCATATATTTCTGCATATACCCATTCGCTTACCGCAGGGTGCCTATCTACTATCAAGTCGTTATGCTTCCAATTTATTGAATTAAGTATTGACAGTTCATCGAGGACGAAAAGGTCCCAGGAAGCGGTCTTCTCTTTGAATTCCTGTATTTCTTTAGGTCTTCTCCATATAGGAATTCCCGTAGCTTCGTGAATCTTTTCGGCCAACGTAGATTTCCCACTTTTACTTGGCCCTTCTATGCATATAAGCACCATTAAGGTCAACCCTCAAAGTCGCTTATTCCAGTGTCAGTTAATCTGAAAGTACAATGCAATCCTTCAGGCTTGGATCTATGTTTATAGAGAACCGCTTTCCTTAGTGGTAATCCTTTGATGGGAATCTGCAATTCAACTATTGTTTTAGGGATGAACCCAAACGCTCTTCCACCTATCATCGCTTGCTCTGCTGTTGGAGGAGGTGTTCCTTCTTCAGTCTTCATTGCTGCTCCAACCATGGAACCTGGCCAAGAGGTCACTATTGCTGGACAATTATATCGTACCGCCAAACTTCGAAGCTTAATTAGCTGCCTATCCAGTTTTCCAGTGGATTCTCCTATTACGACCATTTTGAACTTTCTAGGAGTAGTGAGAACATGTCCCCTGTATTCTGCGATAAGTGGGTCAGCTACTAAGAGTAAAGGATATATTGGTTCTACAGGTTGGGACGCTTTCTTATTCTCCTTTTTAGCGGGTTCTATAATATTGGGAATTTCTGTTATGATTATATTATGTTGCTCACTGAAGCTTGTTGGTTGCCAGTAGAGCAGATTCTTTTCTACTTCTTTTATGTCTTCTTCGGATAGTCCAATTCCTCTCCACACTTGCCATGCTCTTTCAGAGTCGAATCCGCCGTCTCCATCAGCTATGAAGAATTTATGATTTGGAGGTAATCCTCCTTTTTGTTCTTTGTAATATTTGTATATTTGTCCTATTGGAACATATGCTGCTAATGTGGTCTTCCCTGCTTTTGTGCTTCCGAAGAACTGTGTTAGAATTCGGCACTCGTAACCTCCGCCAAGTAGATCATCTAGTGCTTGGCAGCCAGTGGAATATTTCATATCTCAAACTCTCCATACCAAAAGTGATAGAGCTTCAAGCATGGATATCTCTCTTCTTCTGTAGGCTTCTAAGACTAACGCTATTATGTGTTTACAAATTCCTTTCCGTATGAAGTTATCCATGCATGAGCAGGAGAAGTGCTTGTAGTCGATATATGCTCCATGTGCTTCTTCTTCTGAGGTTGCAAACTTAACGAAGCCGCTGACTTCTAGATTACCGTTACGAGTCACTGTTAAATCAGTTATTTCGGAAGAAGTGCTTACGGCTTTTTCATACCGCTTCCTCCGATGCTCTTTGATAACTTCTATCATTCTTTCGTTGATAATATCTTCTGACTCAACAGTAGCCATAACGTTTCACACTTCTCCTGCCAAATAGAAATACATCGAAGCAAATTTATAGTTTTCTCCACTTG
>JAIMAA010000134.1 GCA_023512225.1 Candidatus Bathyarchaeota archaeon | reverse complement strand
CCCCTCCTTTCTCCTCTTCCACCCACCGAACCCTTGGAAAATCAAAATGTTCATTAAGGATGTAATTTAAACTTTGAGAAAAATTCTCCTTTAGGGTCTTTTATTTGCGATCATTGCCTTTTCTTTTTTGGTATCGTTGTGCGCATTGCTTGCAACAAAAAATGTATTCTTTCCCTTCGATGACTGTTTTATATGTTGCAAGTGCGCAGGTTTCTGAGGGTATTACCGCTTTGCAGTATTCGCATCGAATAAATTTTGGGTTCATTTCTTCACCTCTTTTTCTTTTTATAATAGTCTTCTATTGCGGCGTGCAATGCATCTGCGGCGAGATTTGAGCAATGCATTTTTACGGGTGGTAAACCTTCTAATGCGTCCGCAATGTCTCCTCGTGTGATTTTTAAAGCTTCTTCAAGTGTTTTTCCTTTTGCTAATTCTGTTACCATACTGCTAGTTGCGATTGCGGCTCCACAACCGAATGTTTTGAATTTTATATCGGCTATGCGATTCTCTTTGACTTTGATGTATATTGTCATCATGTCTCCGCATACAGGGTTTCCCACTGTGCCAACACCATCGGCGTCTGATATTTCACCCATGTTACGTGGATTTTTAAAATGCTCCATCACTTTTTGACTATACATTTTTATTTTAACTCCTCTGGTGTTAAAGGTGATATTTCCCTTAACTTTTTAACAATGTTGGGCATTATCTCTATAACATAATCAATTTCTTCTTCAGTGTTTTGTTTGCCTAACGTAAATAATAGGGAGCCGTGTGCTTCTTCATGTTTTAGTCCAATTGCCAGTAAAACATGTGATGGCTCTAAAGTTTTTGCTGTGCATGTTGAGCCTGAAGAAGCTGCTACTCCCATCATTTCTAGGCTTAACAACATTGATTCTCCTTCGATGAAACTGTACCTAACTGAAACATTGTTAGGTAAACGTCTAGTTGGATGTCCGTTAAGAAATGAGTAAGGTATCGAACTGGTTAAACCTTTAATGAGCTTGTCCCGTAATTTGGTAAGTCTTTCATTTTGAACCGACATTTCATTCTTTGCTATCCTGGCTGCTTCTCCAAATCCCACTATTCCATGGACATTTTCTGTTCCTGACCTTAATCCTGATTCTTGCCCACCACCATGAATTAAGGGCTCTAAACGTACATATGGTTTTATGTAAAGGGCTCCAACACCTTTTGGTCCGTAAATGTCATTTGAGGATATAGTAAGTAAATCTATGTTTTCTTCTTGTACGTTTATAGGGATTTGTCCGTTCGCCGCAGTGGCGTCAACATGGAAAAGCGCGTTTTTTCGATGTACTATTTAACTTATTTCTTTTATTGGTTGAATTGTTCCTATTTCGCCGTTTGCGTACATAATTGAGACAAGTATGGTTTGATTGGTGAGTTCTTCCTCTAGTTTTTGTAGGTTTATGAAACCATAATGGTCAACTGGAAGAAAACTAACTTTGAAACCTCTTGTTGACATGTATTTGCACGTATTTAAAACAGACATGTGTTCAATGCTTGACGTTATTATATGTGTCCCATGATCCTTGTATCTATAAGCAACGCCCTTTATTGCCATGTTATTGCTTTCTGTTGCTCCGGAAGTGAAGATTATTGATTCACTTTTTTCAGCGTTAATTAATTCTGCCACTTTGGCTCTAGCTTCTTCCAAGGCTCGTCTTGCTTCTTGTCCAAAAGAATGTAACGATGAAGGATTGCCATAAATGGATTGCATGTAAGGCAGCATGACCTCTGCTACACGAGGGTCCACTGGCTTTCCCGCCGCATGATCCATGTAGATGCGTTTAGCGACTGCCATTCTTCACCTTTCCTTACACTGTCATTTAACCTTCTTAACCAAAACCCGTATGGTGTCTCCTTCTTTACTGACACTTAGCACTTCGTGACCTAGACGTTTCATAAGGCTCGGTATGTCTTCTTCTGCTGCGGGGTCATCTGCTAAAATCTCTAGGACTTCGCCAGCTTTCATGTTATCCAGTTCCATTCTAGTCCTAAAAACAGGTTCAGGACAATACAAGCCTAGACAATCTAACGTTTTATCAGGCTTAACCTTCATAAGTTTTACACTCACAAAAAGATAAAGCAGGAGAAAATAAAGACTTTTCCATAAAAACTGATTGCAAAGTTTGTGGCAAAGCTTAAATATGTATATTTGCGCCAATTTTGTTGGGTGGTTGGGGTGAACCGGAAAGACATACTAATGATTATATTATCGGTTTGTCTTGCCATTTCTCTATTCTTCAACGGCTATACTCTTCGCTGACAACACAACGTATCCAACCTCAACATGGATATTACACGATGGAAGATTAGCCATGTTATTAATGCGTTCACAACCAGGAAATCACACATGCGTATTTAATCCTGAAAGCGGCTATGTCTTTGCCATGCGTTTTCCCAAACTTATGCAGCATTTAAGCAACAAACTTGTACACGTAGTCTTCGAAGACCTAGACACCAGATACACTCCTGAACCAGCACCAAACTATGTATGGAAGCGCTTCTCCTTCGGCTAAGAAGAAGGAGAAATCCATGAAACTTTCATCTACTCTATTACCTTTACTGCATTCAATAATAATGTTTGGCTTGCTTGTTGAAGTGGCGTATGCTCAAAAAACGATAACTAGATGGTGTGTGCTGGTCTCTGGAACAAATGATCCCGCTGTTATCTCGTCGCAGCGCGACACGCAATACATGTATCATATTTTGGTTGATCACATGGGTATTGGCGAAGATAGAGTCTACTATCTACATGTAGATACCAGCTATCGTGGGGTAGATGCTCTAGCAAGCAAAGCCAATGTCAGATGGGCAATAGAAAACTGGCTTCGTTCACATGCGCAACAACCAGACATAGTCTTTATCTGCTTCGTTTCTCATGGTGCTCAAGGGATTGATGGAGGTCGAGGCGATCCAGTAGATGAGGATGATCCATGGGACGAAGGTGTAGAGGTGGGCGGAGCATACTATTGGGACGATGAGTTAAGAGCGGGCATTCTTGGGATAAATTGTAGTGCTTTATGGGTTGTTATTGAGTCATGTTATAGCGGGGGCTTTATTCCAGACTTAAGCCTAACCACTCCTAAGACACTGGTTTTGACATCTACTGATGAGGGGTCGCTAAGTTGGGCAGACACTGATGGTGATGGTTTTTCTGAATGGATTGAGTCTTTTATGGATGCTTTGCATTTTCTCTATCATGATGATGGAATTGACAATTTTGCGGATACGGCTTGGATAGGCAATACTGTGTTTCACACGGGGGCTTCGCTTCCAGGCTATCCCGGGACCTGACTATCCACTCATTGACATAAATGGAGACGGTGTCCCCACATACGTAAATCACCGCAATGAACAACCTGTAGGAAATGATTATGAAACTGGCATGTACTACTATCTAGACCGCATACTAGGCGAGATAAACGGCGACAACATAGTAAATACATTGGATCTTGTCCTTTTAGCTAAAGCCTACGGGTCGAAGCCAGGCGACTCCAATTGGAATCCAAACGCAGACATGGCTTATCCGTGGTGGGTCATAGGGATCGCGGATCTCGTAACACTATCTAAAGCATGGGGCAACACGCTCATCTAAAAATACAGAGAAGGATCCTTGTGCTTCTAGAATTTTCTATTTTTGCGGCTATTTCGCTTAGATTAGACTGAAGATAATTAGTTGTGAGCTTAAAATAGATTACTAAGATTTAGCTTGATTTAGAAAAAGAGCTATGTAAATTGGGGACAATGTTTTCAAACATTGTTACGTGGGCTCATTTGCTAGCAATTTTTATGGCTTGCACTGGACATTGAGTTTCGCAGGCTAAACATTGAATACAATCTTGCTCTCTTGCAGGATCAGACTTCTTTTCTGATACTGGATGTCCGGGCGTGTCAGACCAGTCAAATACATTTACAGGGCATACTTCTACACAGATACCGTCTCCTTGACAAATATCCCAGTCAACAGCGACATTAGTTCCATGAATTCCAAGCTTTTTAGGTGGGTCAACAGGTCCCCAAACATTGTGCCCTTGATGTTGTCCTTCTACCTTTCTATTTTTCTGAAACTCTGGATCTATAGGCAAGAAATTCACCGTGCATTAGTTGACTAGTGGGAATATTTAATTTTTCCGTGAAATTGTCTTTAAGAGGTTTTTAACTCTTCTAGAAGTGTTTTTAAGTGAACTGATGGTTTTCCGTTTTCATCGCTAATTTTCTGTTTTGCCGGTGGATTTTGCAGGTAGAATGGTATTCTTTTGCTGATGCGTTCTTCAAAAGTTGGTTCAAGTTCATTTTGATAGAAAACACCAATAGAAATTCTTTCGTTCCATTCATAAGATTTAGCTATTGCAGCTATTTTCTTTTGAGTTTCTTCTTCTGCATTATGTACGATAGGGTCAAATC
>JAIMAA010000013.1 GCA_023512225.1 Candidatus Bathyarchaeota archaeon | reverse complement strand
TGCCTAGAGTTTGGGAAATTCTGAAGAAATTTAAGGATTGCTGCAAATTTCGCGGGTGGAAAACTTCTGAAAGCGAAGATTGGGTTGAAATTGATGACAAATATCACAATTTTCTATGGGCTAGAGAAATTCACCCTTCATCCTTCAAGAAGATAGCTTCTAATAGAAAATGTGTTGTTCGCGAAGGCTTGTCTTATCGTGTCGTGGAAGCCTCTTATACTGCTTGTCTTCTGATGGAGACGCCTCCAGAAGACTTGGTTCACACAATTTTTGAAAACTCTGACTTTTCCAAAAGAATAGCTCTCTATGATTTGAGTCCTATGCTGGGAGGAAAAAACCTGTGTGTTAAATTGAACAATACGGATAGCCCCGTTTTTCAAGAGTTTGAGAGCTTCCTAAAGAAGGAGTTTAAGGTTAAACTTAAACCGATTTCGCTCTTTAAGACAAGCACGGAAGACTACACTATTGCAGAGCTCGCATGATTCGCAGTGCTGAACAATTCAAAGATTTGATAAAGGGAAACTCTCTAAATATCCTTTTGTGAAAGAACAATGTCTCAGGACTCTGACAAAATAAAAAAGCTCGTAGCATTTAAGAAAAAACTTGAAAAAAAAGTTGAAGAGCTGGATTCTGAACTTAAAGAACTGCAAGCAATGCTTGAGGCAGTAAATTCAGTGCTGCTGGAGAAAGGATTTAAACGAGCTGAAATTGACAAGCCGCCTGCTGAAGCGGAGGTTTCACCGCCAAAAGAAGAGGCGATGGCTGAACCCTCTGCTCCACATTTTTTAACTGAATATGAGAGTGTTGTGCAACTTAAGACTGTTACCGGCGAGCTTTTGGCGAATCTTTATGTAACCGAGGATTCGTTGCGTGTGGTTCCCGCGGAAGGTAAAAATTTTAATGTTAACACGCCGCCTTTCACGCATTTTCTGGTGGATAAGGTTCTGACGAGGATGCAGGAAAAAGACAGCGAACTAGTTAGGACAGGGCAGTTAAATGCAGAAAAGATGTTTTCGTATAACATTGTTAGAGAAGGCGACATAATCCGTGAAATAAACATTAAAAATGTTGATCAAGAACGCATAAGAGAACTCAAATCAAGTATTCGCTGGACACTAGAGAAAATGTATGAAAAAATGAAAAGTTAGACTCAGCAGGCTATCTGGCTCTGTCGAAGTAAGGGCTTTTGCCTTTAGCTGAAATTGGGATTCCCATAATAACTGAAGCTTCTGGCAGCATTTTCAGTTTGAATGCGGCTACACCAATGCGGTACATGATGCGGTTGTCCACGTTTAATATGCTGGCTGTTTTTGCAGCTGAGCCTAACGCTATGCCAAGGTCTAAAGTTTTGAAGAGACACGTTGGACCAATAAAATCTTGTCCAAGCTTTTTAGTTGCATTTTCAAATTCTTTGCAGTTCGCGTAGCCACAGGCTCCACAGTTTATTCCAATGCTCTTGTTTCCTCTAACGCCAATTAAGATAATGGCTTCTGAGTCTCTGACGTTTTTTGCGTCTCGTCGAAAACCTTCAATTTTTCGTTCTTCCGCTATTTCTTCCATTTTTTGGGCTATTGTGTCTTTTTCTTTGCCATAGATAATCGCGGTTAATGTGTCGTCTACGCCCGCTGTTTTTGGCGCTGTTCTTGAGGATACAAGCATGAGTTTAGCTGCTTCCAATAGTGCTTCTTTTTCTCCATTTTTGCTTTCGATTATGGGCGGGTTCATTTTCTTCACTTCTTAGTATGAGGAATTATTTAGAAAGAGTCTATTAGGCGTTAGCTTTTAAGGGTTTTAGATGATGACTGTTTTAAAGGCGTTTTTTAACATTTCTACTGTTGTAGTTAACTGGTTTGTGTGGATGGCTACAGCTAATGCAGATACTCCTAAAAGAAGCAGCAGCGCGCCTATTACTCTACGTTCTAAAATATCCATAAGTCTCCTATCCCAAATGCCTTTTTAATACGGCTTCAACGTGTTTCTTTGGAACCAGTCCCACGATTCTGTCAACTTCTTTTCCATTTTTCATTATCAGCATTGTGGGGATGCTGAAAATCTGGAAGCATTCCGCGGTTCTTGGGTTTTCGTCAACATCAAGTTTTCCAATAAGCACCTTTCCAGCATACTCTTGAGCCAGTTCTTCAATTGCTGGAGCCAAAGCCAAACATGGACCGCACCATGGCGCCCAACAGTCAATTAAAGCCAGCTGATTCCTGCTTACTATTTCGTCGAAGTTTGAATCTGTCACGTGAACAGGTTCTGTTTTCATTTCCTGTTTTTTCTCCTTCTTTTCTACAAGTTCTCTTAGTTTCTTTTCTCTGATACGTTCCAATTCTTCGTCTTCCTTTGATATAAAGTGTTCGTGTTCACTGCTCATGTGGTTTTCTTCCAGTGTTTTTTAGGGAGTTTTGTAAAGCCTTAAGTTTTATGTAAGCGTCTTTTGGATTTGAAATTTCCTTTGCTAGGCTTTCAAAGGGGCATGTTTTCATCTTGTTAATATCTAGGATGCTTTCAACCAAATTTGTACATTCATAAAAAATTGAATGTTGTTCAAACACGTTTTTTGCTTCTTTGCTCATAGTCACTGCGTAGGTTGCTTTAACTTTCGCGTAGGCGCATAATAATGCAATTGCTTTTCCAACAGTTCTGTCTGCAACCGAAGCTCCGTCAAGCTTGTTTCCGAGCGTTTCAATGGCTGTTAAAAAGCCGGAAATTCCGTGCGATTTTGTCTCAAAAATTGTTTCTTTATTTTTTACTATGGAGAGTGCTAGATTTTTTTCTTTTAAATGTTGTTTAGCTATTTCTAAATCTTGCATGTCGTTTCAGTTTTCCAATGTGGCGTGTTTAAAATAAATTGCTATTGCTTTTCTATTATGAACAGTCGATTTTCGGGCATGTGAGCCGTTTCCCATGCTAGCTCTTCATTGGAGAAGCCTTTTGAAATCTTCTCAGTTAGTTCCTCTATCATTTTTTGGTTAACGGTTACTTTCAGCGACTTGTCTGGTTTTTGCAGTATAAAATGTGCAGTTATTTCTTTTTGTGAATTTTCTACTTTGAGTTTCTGGTTTCCCACGGTGCACTTTGTTGTGGTTTGGATTCCGTCAAGAATACATGAGAAGGGCGTTAACAACGGAAGCTTTGCATACACTTGCAACTTGATATTTTTCTTTCCTTCTACGAATAGAATTTTTTCAGCCAGTCTTCCCATTCTAATGCCAATAACCAAAAAGGGCCCTAAGTGTCCATGAAATCTCTCTGCATCTTCTATCAGCAACTTGAGTTTCTCTTCTTCACTAGGCATTCTTAATCTTCCCAACATGCGCTTTCTCCAGAATGACTATGATTGGTAATGCTGTTACTATGCCTATTACCCCACCTATTAAATGCCACCCACCCCAAACGGTTAACGCCCATTGCAGTGTTGTCCCGTCAAGCGGTTTTCCCATGAAAAAGATGCCTATAACCAAACCCGCAAAATAAGCAGATATAGCGGTCATTAAAGCCGCTATAGCCATGTTGCGTACCTCTGCGTTTAGTCTATGACGATTTGCAAGCATTAAAACATCAAAAAGTACTGCTGAAGCCGCGAAACCGATTATGTGGGGAGAAGGATTGAATAATAAAACTATTAATGAGCCTAGAATACCAACGAGGGAGGCTATTCCAAACTTGCCAGTTGCCCATGTGACAAGCAACAGTGTTAAGAAAGCTGCAAAATCGCAGAGTATCGGAAGTCGAAACCAAACAAAGCTCAACCTTCCCAATGTTAAGCTAAGGGTTGCCCAGAGAGCACTAAATACGCCAGCTAACGCAATGTCTACTGTTGTAAAATGTTTTGTTCTGGTCATTTGTGTTTCACTTTTTAGCGATTGCCTTGCCAAGCAAGAATGTGACACATAAAACTAGAAAGACTCCGGCGGTGCCAGCCAAAAGTGTTGATAAGTACGGGTTGTCGATTGTTGGTATGGTGTAATCAGGCATTAATCCACTCCAGATTGGCTCATGCTCTTCTATTCCAAGAGTTTCAGCCACTTTTTCCAGTCCGTCTGGAGCGTTTGAAGCTAACGGTATTAGAATTGCGAGACAAACTAAAGTGAGAACTAATGCCTTAAGGTATCCTTTCATTCTGTCCGCTCCCTCTAAGGAATGTTAAGCTATTAAGGATTGGAGTTTGCAGCCTATGTAGCTGTGTTATGAGAGTTGTTGTTATCGCTGCTTCTCCTAATCCAATTAGAACATGCCAAAAAAGCATGGCTGGAACAGTAACTGCTATGCCGCCTGCATTAGAAAAGACTGGGGAGAATCCTATTTCTAATCCGCAGGCTAATGCTCCTAAAACCACGGAGAGCCACGATGCAACGAAAACGCTTGAGAAAAGCCAACCTTTTCTTTTAGAGTTTTTGATAAGCAGTTGTATTAGGAAAAAGCTCAGTGCGCCTATAACTGCCATATTAAGAACGTTCGCTCCAAACGTGAATATGCCGCCGTCTGCAAAAAATACTGCTTGCATCATCAAAACAATAGTCATGCTGAGAATTGCCGCGTAAGGTCCGAGAAGTATCGAGAGGAAGGTTCCGCCCACTAAATGCCCGCTTGTTCCGTACGTTATTGGAAAGTTTATCATTTGTGCTGCGAAGACGAAAGCGCTTGAGATTGCCAATAAGGGCGCAATCGACTGTGAATATGCAGCTTTTGCCTTCTTCCACGACCAAACTAAGAATACTATAGCTAACGCGTAGGTTAAAATACACATTTCTACACTCAAATAACCGTCTGGAATATGCATGAGATTACCTTCGTAATACTTTTGTGAAATTTAGTGTTACCGCCGCACATAAAAGCTTTATGGTTAATTCCTTAACCTTAAAGATGGGAACTGTATGACAAAAATAGTGCGTGTTGGAGTAACTTTTCCTCCAGACCTGCTCAAAGACTTTGATGAAATCATCCGCAAGATGGGCTACGAAAACCGTTCAAAAGCCGTTCAAGATGCTGTGAGAATGTTTGTTTCCGAGAAGAAGTGGCTTCATGGAGAAAGAGGAACTCAAGCTGGCGTTTTGATGTTACTTTACGACCATGACGTTAGAGGGCTTGAGAGTGCATTAACAGATGTTCAACATCACTATGCTCATATAATTTTTTCGACAATGCACACTCACCTTAGCGAACGAGACTGCCTAGAAGCAATAGCGGTGAAGGGTGATGCCGCTGAAATTCGAAAATTAAGCGATGAACTAGCTGCTAAGCGAGGAGTAAAAATGCTAAAGACAATGGTTGTCTCCGTCTAAACCATTCACTTTGTTATTTCAAACATTCTTTCTAAAGCTTTTCTGGCATTTCTTGCTATCGCTTCGGGAACCGTAACCACATATTTTTCTTCCTTCAAAGCCATGTAGAGCCTATCAAGAGTATTCAACTTCATGTTCGGGCAAATAGCATCCTCGTAAGCCAGAATGAACTGTTTTTCTGGATTATCCTTCCCTAAGCGATGCAGAAGCCCTTCTTCAGTAGCAACGATGAAAGTTTTAGCATTGCTCTCTTTTGCATAACGGCACATTTGCGATGTGCTTCCAACGAAATCGGCTGTCTCCTGCATTTCAAAAGTGCATTCGGGATGAACCATAACAACAGCATCTGGATACTTCAATTTGAGCATCTGCACATCTTCAGGCTGGAAAAGCAAATGAGTTGGGCAAAATCCCCATTCTGGAATCGGGATAACAGTCTTACCTGTCTTTCTTTGCACATATTCCGCTAGATTACGGTCAGGTCCAAAAAGCACGGTTTCAGCGTTCAAAGATTCTATTACTTCCAAAGCGTTTGCAGATGTGCAGCATATGTCAGCGTAGGCTTTGGTTGAAGCCAAAGTGTTCACGTACAGAACTACAGGAACAAGCGGATAAACAGCCTTCCATTTTTTAATCTCATCTACCGTGAGCATCTGCGCCATAGGACAACGCGCGCCCGGAGTCGGTAATAACACCTTCTTTTCTGGATTTAGAATTGCTGCTGATTCCGCCATAAAATCCACAGCAGAAAAAACTATTATTTCCGCGTCTTTTTCGTTCATCGCTTTTCGGCTCAGTTCTATGCTGTCGCCAACGTAATCCGCTATGTCCTGTATTTCTGGTCTCTGATAATTGTGAGCTAAAATTACGGCTTTCTTCTCTTTCTTCAGCTTGAGTATCTTGTTGGTTAACTCCACTGAAATTCGCCTTTCTGATGTACTATTGAAGTGTTGTAGAGTTTCCTAACCAAATGGCAAGATATATCCTTTGCTTAACCGCACGTTCCTTAAATGAACCGTTCTGGAACGTCTTTTCCGCAGTGGTAACATTTTCCTTCAGTTCCATAGACAGGCAATGGCTTTCCACATGAATGGCATCTATATTTTTTCTCGCTTTCACGTAACCATTCTTCTGTTTCGCCTTTTCTAATTCTCTCAAGATTTACTCTCACATCCACACCAATCTTCGCGTAACGTTGAGCCAATTTTCTAAACTTTTCGCAAGAGTCTTTCACGTACTCACTGCATTGATAGCAAAATTCCAAATCTTTACTTTGGAGACATTGAACAATTTTACAGCCGTTTCCCCAGCATTCCGGCGTTAAAGCCATACACCCTTCGCATCTTACTTTTTCTGGTGAACATTTGAAGCCTTCTGCAAGTTTCTTTAAAAATTCACCATTGTCCTTGTAAGCTCTATAGATTCCACAAGCTCCACAATATAATCCACATCTGCCTACAAGATTCTTGTTAGCCACTCTGTATTTTCCTTCTGTTTTTGTTTCTGAATAAATAAAGAATGCAATTATAAAAGATTAGAGGCGTCTTATGCCCTATTTCCTCTTTTAAACTATCTTTTTTCTGATTAGGGCTTCATATACCAAAAATTCGTCTATGAATACTTCGAATTTTAGTTCTTCTTTTCTTTCGATTTGATGTGTGTCTGGTCTTTTTCTCATTCTTTCATCCACCTTAAAGTTTCAGCCTATTAAATCGCAAGTCTTAATAAACATTGTGGTAGAAACGTCCAACAAAACTACAACACAAACTCAAACAAAAAACATCAAAACCAAAAACTCTCAAACCTCTCCCAACAACACAACCACCAAAACATACATCAACCTATAAATAAGGGGGGCTATAGAAAACAGACACAGCAAATAGTTATCTCTATTTTGCGTATCTCTCTTCTTTCCATGGATCAGCCGTATTGCTATAGCCCCGTTTTTCCCAATAACCAAGCTCCTGCTTCGAAGTAAATTTTATCCTTTTCAGCCACATTGCGCTTTTATACGCGTATTTATGCGGAACTATAAGCCTTAAAGGTCCACCTCTTTCCAGTGGCAACAACTTATCGCCAAGCTTGTAAGCCAACAACACTTTGTTCTCAAGCAAGTCAGACAAAGCCAAAGAAGTCGAATAGCCATCATAACATTCAAACATCACATATTTCGCGTTCGCCTTTGGTTTAACAATCTTAACAATTGCCTTAAAAAGAATGCCTTCCCACTTGTTATCCAAAAGACTCCATCCTTCAACACAATGAAAATCCGAAACACCTACCACAGTTGGCAATGTTTTTACATCCTCAAAACTTAAAGAAATCGGCTTTTCCACTTCTCCACAAACTTCCAACCGCCACGTATCCAAATCAAACCTTGGAATAACACCAATGTGGCGCAACGGAACCTTTTTAACTTCTTTCTGTCCCGGAGGCAACCTCATGCTCCTCACATTCCACAATGCTAATGAAATACAAGTATAAAATCGCCGCATTTATCCCTACTCTTACACCAACAAAAAATGGTGCAGCGGGCCGGATTCGAACCGGCGAACCCCTACGGGAGAGGATGGCTCATAGGGGCTTGCTATCGCCAGCAGCTCCGATCTTGAGTCCTCCGCGTTAGACCTGGCTTCGCTACCGCTGCACACAAATAACAAGCCTAGCGTCTTTCTTATTAATTATTTCCCGAAACTGTAATGACCCGTTGTGGTACTAAGCTTAAAAACTAATGAAAACGATTAAATGTGCGGAAATTACGGAATAGTGTATGAAAAAGTTTATTAGAGAGCTGTGTGGTTTACGTTTCTAGCTCTTTAAAATTGGAGACCATTTTTCGGTTGGATGATCCAACAGTTGGAGGAAATTGAAGGTTTGAGAAAACCCGCATCACACGAGTTCATTAACGTATGTTCAAATGTAAAATTGCGGGGGTTAGTTGTAATTGACTGAATTTTCAAAAGAAGATACAAATCTGCTATTAAAAGCCTTTTTTAGAGAAAAAGGTTTGGTTCGCCAGCACTTAGATTCTTACAACGAGTTTATAGACCATGGCTTGCAGGAAGTAATAGATGAAGTAGGCGAAATTCCAATAGAAGTTCCTGAAAGTCCCTACAAAGTGAAGCTTGGCCAAGTTTGGATAATAGACCCACAGACAAGAATCACTGGTCCTTACACAACAGAAGTAGATGGCACAAAACATGAAATCTACCCTATGGAAGCTAGACTAAGAAACTTGACGTATGCAGCGCCAATAGCCTTGGAAATGACACCTGTAATAGATGGCAGAGAACAAGACACCGAGCTTGTCTACATTGGAAATATCCCAGTGATGCTGAAATCAAAACTGTGCTTCTTATCACAGCTTTCTCGAGAAGAGCTCATAGCATGTGGAGAAGACCCAGATGACCCTGGCGGATATTTCGTTGTCAACGGTTCGGAACGCGTAATAGTAGCAATGGAAGACTTAGCGCCTAATCGCATAATAGTTGATATAGACGAGAAGGGAGCAGCACCTGTACATCAAGCGAAAATATTCTCAACCACAGTTGGCTTTAGGGCTAGAACAGAATTGAAAATGAAGTCAGACGAAGCCATTTATGTTACAATGCCCGGCGTGCCCACGGAAATTCCACTTGTTGTGATAATGCGTGCTTTGGGCTTAGAATCAGATAAAGAGATTGCTGAAGCGGTTTCTCTAGAGAAGGAAATACAAAGCGAGTTGGAACCTTCATTTGAAAAAGCAATAGGCGTGGATACTTCAAAAGACGCAATCATTTTCATTGGAAACCGCGTAGCTCACGGACAAGTTGAAGAGTACCGAATACAAAAGGCTGAAACTGCATTAGACAAGAACTTTTTACCACACATAGGCAGAACGAGTCAAAGCAGAAGAGACAAAGCTCTATTCTTAGGCGAGATGGTGTGCAGAGTTATCGAACTAAAACTGGGAAGAAGGCAAACTGACGACAAGGACCACTTCAAAAACAAAAGACTTAGACTTGCTGGGCCGTTGCTTGCCGATTTGTTCCGTGTAGCCTTTAGAAACCTTTGCAGAGACATAAAATATCAGCTTGAACGAATAGGTGTAAAAGGTCCAATAATAACCGTGTCGGCAGCGGTGCGTCCTGGAATAATAACGGAAAGGTTCCAACATGCGCTTGCTACGGGAAATTGGGGAAGAGGAAGAGTTGGTATAACTCAGCTTCTGGATAGAACAAACCACATATCCACTCTAAGTCACTTGCGCAGATTACAGTCGCCTTTGAGCAGAAGTCAACCCAACTTTGAAGCAAGAGACTTGCACCCAACCCATTGGGGACGCTTATGTCCAAATGAAACTCCGGAAGGCTCAAACTGTGGTCTGGTCAAAAACTTGGCTTTATCCGCATGTATCTCAGTTGGTGTTAACGCGGAAAAAATAAAGCAGGTACTTTATGGGATGGGCGTAGTGTCCGTATACGAAGCAAATGAAGCCCTGAAGATTTCTGGAGCAAAAGTCTTTGTTGACGGCAACATCATCGGATACTGCAACGATCCAGAAGAATTAACACGAGAATTCAGAGAAAGACGAAGAAGAGGAGAAATCTCAACAGAAGTAAATATAGTTCACTTCTCAAAAGTCCACGGCGAAAGAGAAGAAATATACGTTAACTGTGACGAGGGAAGAGTCAGAAGGCCCCTCATAATCGTTGAAAACGGCTCTCCAAGGCTTCAGCCGGAATACATTGAGAAAATAGCTTCTGGAGAATGGTCATGGGAAGATTTGGTTAAAAACGGAATAATTGAATATTTGGATGCCGAAGAAGAGGAAAACGCTTACATTGCTATAACCCCTGAAGAGGTAACTCCAGAACACACGCACTTAGAAATTGCCACATATACAATTCTCGGAATCTGCGCATCAACAATACCTTACGCAGAACACAACCAGTCGCCACGCAATTCCTATCAAGCGGCAATGGCAAAACAAGCCTTAGGGTTCTATGCGACAAACGTTAACCAACGTGTAGACTCACGTTCGCATATTTTGCATTATCCACAAGTGCCTCTCTTGGAAACTGCGTTAATGGAAACAATGGGCTACAAACTACGACCGTCAGGACAAAATTGTATTGTAGCTGTGCTTTCTTTCGAAGGTTACAACATGGAAGACGCCTTAATCTTCAACAAGGCATCAATAGAGAGAGGTTTAGGGCGTTCAACATTCTACAGAATCTACGAGGCTGAATGTCGCCAGTACTTAGGCGGATTAAAAGACAAATTTACTTTGCCTGAGCCTGGAACACGCGGATTCAGAGGAGAACAATATTATCGATTATTAGAGCCTGATGGAATTATTGGTCTTGAAGCGAATGTTGCAGGTGGAGACGTTCTCATTGGCCGAATAAGCCCACCAAGATTTCTCGAGGAATATAAGGAATTTGAGGTTAAAGGACCTTCAATGCGAGACACGTCTGTTGACATGCGCCCTTCAGAAACTGGAATTGTAGACGCAATTTTCATAACGGAGTCAGGAGAAGGAAGCAAACTCGTAAAAGTTAGAGTTCGTGACCAGCGTATTCCAGAGTTAGGTGACAAGTTTGCTTCTCGTCACGGACAAAAAGGTGTAATAGGATTAATTGTTCCCCAAGAAGACATGCCTTTCACCGAAGATGGCATAGTTCCAGACATAATAATCAATCCGCACGCTATCCCATCAAGAATGACTATTGGACAATTTATAGAGTCAATGGCTGGAAAAGTTGCCGCAATGAGAGGAAAACCAGTTGATGGAACACCTTTCATAAGCGAAAAACCAGACGAAATTAGAAAAGCTTTGGTTAAGTTAGGTCTAAGCCACACTGGAAGTGAGGTCTTCTATAACGGTGCGACCGGAGAAAAGTTTGTTGCAGACATATTTGTCGGCATCGTTTATTATCAGAAATTGCATCACATGGTTGCTGACAAAATACATGCCAGAGCACGAGGACAAGTACAGATGCTCACAAGACAACCCACTGAAGGAAGAGCTAGAGGTGGAGGTCTAAGATTCGGCGAGATGGAGCGTGACTGCCTAATTGGACACGGCGCTGCGATGCTCCTTCAAGACAGATTATTGGAAGAGTCAGACAAATACACGCTTTATATTTGCGAGAATTGTGGTCACATAGCCTATTATGACATGAAACAGAGGAAATATCTTTGTAGACTTTGCGAAGACAAGGCAAAGATTTCTCCAGTAATAGTTTCTTATGCGTTTAAACTTCTGTTACAGGAGCTAATGAGCCTTTGTATAACGCCTAAGTTAAGATTGAAGGAGAAAGCATAACATGGCAACAGAAGAAGTAATCCATAAAGTGGTTGACGAAATTTCTTTTGGCTTACTTTCACCACAAGATATGCGCAAACTTTCAGTTGTTGAAATTCAAACGCCAGATACGTATGACGAAGACGGCGCTCCGATTACCGCAGGACTAATGGATGGTAGACTCGGAACACTCGAACCCAGACAGAGATGTAAAACATGTGGTAACACGGCAATTCGGTGTCCTGGGCATTTTGGGCATATCGAACTTGCAGTTCCAATAATACACATTGAATTTACAAAAATAATACATGATCTTTTAAGGGCGACTTGTAGAAACTGTGGGCGTATATTACTTCCAGACGAGACTATTAAGAAAGTCCATGCAAGAGTTGATAGAACTCGTCAACTTCTCGGCATTGTTCCAGACGAAGTTTACAAATTAATCATTCAAGAAACAAAAAATAAACAATGTCCTCATTGTGGTGCTATCCAATATAAAATAGTCTTTGAAAAACCCACAAAGTTTAGTGAACAAATTCCCGAAAGCGGTTCAGAACCTTTAACGCCAAGCATGGTTAGAGAAAGACTAGAACGCATACCCGACGAGGATCTTGAGCTTTTAGGGTTTAATCCCAAAGCTGCACGTCCAGCTTGGATGGTCTTGCAAGTTTTGCCCGTTCCTCCTGTTTATGTTCGACCTTCCATAACACTGGAATCGGGCATCCGTTCTGAAGACGACCTAACTCACAAGCTTGTGGATATAATTCGTATAAACCAACGGTTAAAAGAGAACATGGAAGCTGGAGCTCCAACACTTATCATTCAAGACTTGTCGGAACTTCTCCAGTACCATGTTACAACCTACTTTAACAATGAAGCTTCAGGTATACCGCCAGCAAGACATCGTTCTGGAAGAGCGTTAAAAACGCTTTCACAAAGATTGAAGGGGAAAGAGGGAAGATTCCGAAGTAATCTTTCTGGAAAAAGGGTTGACTTTTCTGCGCGCACGGTTATTTCTCCTGACCCAAACCTTGACATAAGCGAGGTTGGCGTCCCACTTGAAGTTGCTATGCGCTTGTCTGTGCCCGAAAAGGTGACAGAATGGAACATTGAAGAAATGCGCCAGCTTATCATAAATGGACCTGAAAAATATCCAGGCGCTCTTTACATTATTAGACCTGATGGCAAACGCATAAGGCTTGAGTTTGTAATCGATAGGACAAAGATTGCTGAAGCTGTAGAGCCTGGCTTTATTGTGGAGAGGCATCTTAAAAACGGTGATATTGCTATCTTTAACCGTCAGCCATCGCTTCACCGCATGTCAATTATGGCTCATTACGTGCGTGTTTTGCCATACAAAACATTCCGTCTACACCTATGCGTGTGTCCGCCATACAACGCAGACTTTGATGGAGACGAAATGAACCTGCACATACCACAAAGTGAAGAGGCACGAACAGAAGCGCTTCTGTTAATGCAAGTTCAAGATCAAATACTCTCTCCAAGATTTGGAGGTCCAATAATAGGAGCCATTCGAGACTTTATAACCAGCGCATACCTATTTACAAGGAAATCAAACTACTTAACAAAACAAGAAGTCAACAGGTTGTTGTTGGCAGCGGGATACGATGGACCTTTACCAGAGCCAAAAATCAAAGAACCACAACCTCTCTGGACAGGTAAACAAATTTTCAGTCTGTTCTTGCCAAAAGACATGAACTACGTTTTAAAGGCAAATATATGTCAAGGGTGTTCCAAATGTGAAGAGGAAGATTGCAAATATGACGCTTACGTAGTCGTGAGAAATGGTGAGCTCGTAAGCGGCGTCATAGATCGGCGCTCGATAGGTGCTGAACAATCTGAAAGTCTCCTTCATAGGATAATAAAGGATTATGGAACACGAGCAGGACGCGAATTTCTGAATAAGATAACTCGGTTGTTAAAGCTTTTCATAACAATGCGTGGCTTCACTTATTCATATGAACAGCTCGTTTTGTCTCCGGTTGCAGAGAACAAAATAAATAAAACAATGGAACGGGTTCAGAGGAAAGTTGAGGAGTTAATAGAGGGCTACCGCAAGGGTACTCTACCTAGGCTTCCAGGGCAAACACTTGAAGAATCTTTTGAAATTTATGTAATGAACGAATTAGCCAAAGCCAGAGATGACGCTGGAAAAATCGCTGACGAAGATTTTACTATTGAAAATGCTGGCATAGTTATGACCCGAACAGGCGCGAGAGGCTCAAGCCTAAACATTGGACAAATGAGCGCATGTGTAGGGCAACAATCAGTACGTGGAAAAAGGATATTGCGTGGATATCTCGGTCGCGCTTTGCCCCATTTCAAGTCTGGTGACCCGACGCCAAGGGCAAGAGGATTCGTGTATTCCTCTTATCAAAGCGGGCTTGACGCGGTTGAATTTTTCTTCCATGCTATGGGTGGTCGTGAAGGACTTGTTGACACAGCCGTTAGAACGCAGCAGAGTGGATACATGCAAAGGCGACTGATCAACGCACTTGAGCATATACGTTTGGAGTATGACGGAACAGTTAGAAACTCTGCTGGTGATATAATTCAGTTCAAGTACGGTGAGGATGGAGTTGACCCAGCAAAAAGTGACCATGGAAAGGCTGTTAACGTGAGCAGACTTGTTGAGCAACTTAGGATAGCTGAAGAGAAAGGTAAACCAGCATCAGAAGATTACATTAAGAAGCAGCTAAAAGAAGTTGAGAATGAACTTACTCCCATACTTGTTGATGAGCTAAAACAAAGTTTAACTAAGACGAAACTTAGCAAGGCATGTGTGGATAAAGCGATTAAATTAACTGTTGAAAACTATAAACGAGCCTTAATGGAGCCCGGCGAAGCGGTGGGTATAGTGGCAGCTCAGTCCATAGGCGAGCCTGGCACGCAGATGACTCTTAGAACATTTCACTATGCTGGAGTGAGAGAGCAAAACGTTACTTTAGGCTTGCCAAGACTAATAGAAATTGTTGACGCCAGGAGAATTCCATCCACGCCTATAATGACAATCTACTTAGACGAAGTGCATAGGAAAAGCAAGGAATCCGCCGTAAAAATTGCACGCAGCATAATTTACACTACATTGGAGGATTTGGCGCAGGCAATTTATGAAGACCCAGTGAATGAGGAAATAGTTGTTGAGCTTAATAAAACAATGATGGAAGACCGTGGAGTAGCTTTACAAGAACTGAAGGAAAAACTGCAAACACAGAATTCCACTATAAAGATGAAGGGAAACCATATACATATAAAGCCTAAGAAAGCTGAAGCCTTAAAGAGACTGCTCGATAAGGTTTCCGCTTTTCACATTAAAGGAGTATCAGGCATAAAACGTGTTCTTGTTACAGAAGAACGTGGAGAATGGGTCATAAGAACTGACGGCTCCAACCTTCCTAAGGTTTTGGAAGTTTATGGAGTGGATACTTCGAGAACAACGACAAATAACGTTCATGAGATAGCTAAAACTCTTGGTATCGAAGCAGCTAGAAATGCGTTGATGAACGAGTCTAAGGGCGTTCTGGAAGAGCAAGGATTGGATGTTGATATACGCCATGTCATGCTTGTCGCAGACATGATGACGTCAACTGGGGAAGTGCAGCAAATAGGTAGGCATGGTATAAGCGGCAAGAAATCAAGCGTTTTGGCAAGAGCAGCCTTCGAAATCACTGTTCCAAACATTGTTGATGCGGCTATAAAGGGCGAAAGCGACCCGTTAGAAGGAGTGACCGAAAACGTAATAGTAGGGCAGTCAATACCAATCGGTACTGGACTTGTGGAGCTGTACATGTCAACGTTCGAATCTAAAGGAGAGAAAAAGGAATGATAGACGTGGACAAGGCAATTGCGGCGGCTGTAAAGACTGGCAAAGTAGCTTTTGGGACAAACTCTGCTATACAAAACGCGAAAACTGGCAAGGTCAAAATGATAATTCTGGCTTCGAACTGCCCCACAATCACACGTGAAGATATAGCATACTATTGTAAACTTTCAAATATTCCATTAGTAACCTACAAAGGTTCATCGCTTGATTTAGCTGCTGTTTGCGGCAAACCCTTCGCTATTTCAGCGTTAAGTATAAGAGAGCCGGGTGAGTCAGAAATTCTCAAACTAGTAGAGGGCACTGAACTCGAAGAGTCTAGCGGAGGAAGCGAATGACAAGTGGAATAAAATTTACAAGCACAGAAATGCGCTATATCGCTTTATTTGAAAGCATAACAGGCGCAAGCGTCAAAGACTGCATAATTGACGAAGAACAAGGACGTGTGATTTTTGTTGTTAACGAAGGACAAGTAGGTGTAGCCATCGGAAGAGGCGGAAGAAACATTCACACTTTGGAAAGAATGACAGGGAAAAAACACGAGATAATTGAATATTCGGAAGACCCTGCACAGTTTATAAAGAATGCACTAAAACCAGCTCTTGTTAAGGAAGTCCGCTTGACAGAAAGGTCTGATGGAAAAAAAATAGCAGTTGTCGCCGTTAACCCGAGAGACAAAGGTGTCGCAATAGGCAAAAATGGTAAAAACGCCGAGCGTTTGCGTTTTCTCGCTAAAAGATACTTCCAAATACAGAATGTCAGTATTACCTGATTTGGTGTTTCAAAAATGAACGATTTTGTAAATCAGTTTCTTGGTAGTCCATTATTGATTCTAACAGTCATATTAATTATTGACGTTATCGCGTTCATTTACCACAAAATACGAAAATAGCGACTGCATCTACACCTTCACTTCTGTTCCTAAAAGCAAATCTATCAATGCTTTCTGGTCTATTTCTGCGCGTGTTCTCCAATCCAAGTACAATTGTTCATTCTCGTCTTGTGTTAAGTATCCGTAACGAATGTAACGGTCGATGTTAATGTCCACTTTCCATCCAGGAAGTTTGTCGCGTAAAAGTTCTTCAACTTCTTTTCGTGGAACTTTTCCCTTCTTAGAAATTATGTAAGCTATTGTTATTGCCAGTCCAGCCAAGTCATCTATTCGCCATCCTATCATCTTAGCTTCTTTTGGCGTTAGCTCACCTCGCAATGTTATGTAAAATCTGGCTTTATCCAGCTGTTCTGGCGTTGGCTTCTCAACCGTTTTCTCTTCTTCAAAAACCATTTTGATTTGCAAATCAAGTGCTTTTAAGTAGTTATCTAAAATGTTCAAAACTTTGGGGTAGTCTGCGCCTAAGGCTTTTCGAAGTTCCCAGCCTTTCACTCCGGGCTTGGCGTGTCTACGGTAGAAGAGCATGTGGGTTGCGCGTTTGATTTTACTTGCGTAGTAGCCTTTTCGTTTGCTCACTTTAGCTCTCCTCTTTTCCATTTCATCCAGTTGTCTGTTGTAACGGCTATTGGAATGGAAACCAATTGTTTCTTGCCGATTTTTGTTGTTGGCTTATCGTATGGTTTGATGAAAATTTCCTCTTCTAACGGATAAACCTCTAATGTTGCATAACCATAGGTTATCAGGAAGCTTGTCATGAACGCCCTATGCACGGTTTCCTCGTAGGTTTCTGCGCCAACAAAATCCCAGTAAGGAATTTTCTCATCATCGCCTTTCTCCTTAACTTTAGTTTTCATTTCCTGCCAGAAATTTTCTAGTTCTTCAGAGAAGGCTTTGTCACGCAAAATCTTTTGTTTAACAAGCTCGTCTCTCGTTGCGGTGCCCGTTTCAAATTCTGCTGTTGGAAATTCTTTCCATCTTTCTTTGAGGGGTAAAAGGTTTTCCCAGTATTTCATGGCTTCTGCTATGCTGTGGAGCGAAATCTGTTCCAGTTCAACAATTGGATGCCAAGCTTTAAAGAAAACTTCAATTATTTCCTCTTTACCTATGCGAGCGAGTTTTTCCTCCAATAAGAAAGGGTCTGTATAAAGCGAGGTTGAGCGATGCTTGACCCATTCGCTTTGAAGTTTTATAACTGAGGCTAAACGGTGAACTGTTTCAGCGTCTAAACATAGGTCTTCTGGAACTTCCCAATCTGGAAAATACTCTTTAATTACGTTTATGACCTCATTGACATCTATTAAAAAGGGGTCTAGCGAGTGTTCTTCAACAGACTTGCACATTTCGATTATCCGTTGAAGTTTCTCTTTACCGTTGCGAATTCGCTCTCTTTTCGACTGCATTAGGCAACCTCTCTGATTATCGATTTGCCTTCGATATTTTGAACAGTGATTATATTTGCTTCTTCCTCTGCAAAAGTTATCTGACTTGGTGTAATAACAATGTATTGAGCATCAGCATCCTTGACCGTTGAAATGAGCATTTTCGCAATTAACTCACGGTTTTTGGGGTCCATGTGGATGTCGTATTCGTCAACGGCGCGGAATGGTGAGCGGACGTGCTGCTGTAAAGCTAACAAAAAACTCATTGTTGCAGTGGTTCTTTCTCCTCCGCTTTGCGTGTAGGCATCCAGCAGTACAGGTTTTCCGCCTTTAAAGCCTACTAAAATTTCTAATCCCGCAACTTCCATGTCATGCCCATTAGCGAGTCTAACCTCACCAACTGCTTGGGCTTGAGCAAGAATCTTTTGATATTCAAGATTCACACGGTCTAGAAGGTTTTGGATGACTGTTCGCCATGCTTGCATTCGCGTTTTAACTTCTTCTAGCGCCTTTTCTCGGTTTTCGGCAACTAATTGCGCTTTTTCTTTAAGTTCTAAGTAGAGTTTTGAGTAGGACTCGTACATGCGTTCTATGTCTTCTGAAACATCCGTCAGAGCGGCTAAATGTCCATCTGTAACGCGGATTTCATCTAAAATTTCGCTGACGCCCTTCATCACTGCAATTCTGGAGCCGGTTTGCTCTGCTTTCTCTATTGCCTCGTTTAAGTGAATTCTTGCAGTTTTCAACTCATTTTCAAATCGTTTCAGATTATTGATTGCGTTTTCTTTGCGATATTGGAGCAGTGCCAATTTGATTCGGCTATCTAAAATCTGGTTGCTGGCTTTTTCAGTCTCTTCTTCCAAACTTTTCGTTTTCAACTGAATTTCCGTTATCTTCGTGTTTAACTTTGACAAGTGACCTGCAGAGTTCTGCATAAGCTCCTTTAAATTTTCACTTTTCAGAAGCTTAGGTTGCATGGGCAAGGGTTCTTTCATTATCGCTTGGAGATGCGGGTTCTCCAGCATAGTTATTTCTTTTAATAACTGTTCGCACAACACGATTGTCGACTCATTTCGAGCTTTTTCACATTCAAGGTTTAAGCGTTCGTCGAAAAGTGTTTTCCATTCTTTTTTGAGTTCTTCAAGCGTGTTCTGCTGAACTTGCAATTGTTCCTCTACTTTTCGTGTTTCTTCCTCAATCTGCTCAAAAACATCCTTTTCTCTTTTCATTTCTTCCTCTAAATCTTTGACTGCCTCCTCTTTTCTAGTAACTTCTGCCCATGCAAGTTCTCTTTCCAAAAATCTTCTTTTTGTCTGCAGCTGCTTTTTCTCTTGGAATCTGTCGTATTGCTCTCGCCAATAGTTGAGCGTCTGTTCAGCTGATTCCAAAAGCTTGCTTACTGATTCTTCTTGGCTTAGTATGCGGGTGAGTTTTTTCTGTGCTTGTAAAACATTTTCGCGGTAAGGCTCCAATCCAACTGCTGCCTCAACCATGCGAAGCTTTTCTTGCGTGGAAAGCACAGTGAATTGTTCAACCATGTTCTGGTGCATGATGATAAGCATGTTGTCTGGGTCGACGCCCAATTTATCCAAAAGTCTCTCAACATCCTGCTTTGTAACCGCTCTATTTTCAAGCTCAAACCAGTATTGCCCATCTCTGCGCAGAACACGTGTGAGAAAAATTTGGTCTTTGTTGATTTTCTGAACTGGGCGGCTCTTTCCTTTTCGTGTATTATCTAGAATAAGTGTTACACGGGCTTGGTCTTTCCCCCATCGGATTAGGTCGCTGAGTTTTTTGGAGCGTTCAGTATACGACTGTCCTAATGCTACGGAGATAGCCAACAAAAGGGAGGATTTTCCAGAACCGTTTGGTCCACAGATGACGTTTACGCCATGTTTAAACGGTACCCTAGCATACTCGTAACTCATGAAGTTTTCTAGGATGACCTCCTGAATCAGCATTGGGAAAGTTGCCTCTCTAGCAGTAGTAATAGAGGTGAAAAGTCTCTTATTAAAGCAATTAGGCAAACTTTAACTCAAAGCAAATCTCTGAAGGACAAAAGTTTTACATATAAATTTACAGACTAACTACACACGTTTAAAGGTTGGATTTGAGCATGGTTGTTGCTGGCAAGGTCTTTAGGCTTTCTGAAACACTTTCCATAGCTGAAATCGCATCGCGACTTGAAGGCTATCACACAGAAGAGCCTTACGAGGAAGGCGATTACAAGTTTACTCTTGTAACCGAAGTAGTTGGGCTTCTGCAAAAGGAAGACATGCTTCGAGGTGTTTATTCGCATGATTATGTTATTCACGTTTTTCACAGAGGCAAGGTGGCGCCTTTACCCCGCACTGTCGAAGCTCTCTTCAGCTTCTCACGGTGTGAAGGCAATACTTTTTTAACCGTTGTTGAAAAGAAGCGCATAGCCAACTTCATCGCTAACAAACTGAGTGAGATACTCTTCGAAAAAGTGGGCGGCATCTTAGAAGCTAGAATTCCTCCAGAAACTCTCAAGGATTTTCACTTGAAAAATCCGGAAGACACGAAAATCACGTTTTTCGACAATGTTGACATTCCAAACGTGAACAAGCTTTCGCTTTACGGTCCAGACTTGATTAACACTTCGCTTTTTGAAGATTACTGCAAACATGGTGATTTGTGGTATGTTGTTGCAAGAGCAAGAGAATACGGTTATGTTGTGGGCGTGACAAGAGATGCTTCAGTAACAATCTTCAATTTAACAGACAAAGAAAAGTACTTGGAATACGTCACTAAAGAGATTTACCAACTGATAATAACGTAGATGTGGCAATCTCCTACTAACAAATCATTAATTCATAAGTTTTAAAGCTCTGAAAAAACAATTAATAAATGGTTTAACGGAAGCGAAATGATGAGTCCATTTAAGAAATTCTCTGCATCAAAGGCGGAGATGCAGCTAAAACTCAACAGATTAACGTATAACTACATCGATGAACCACAAAAGAACCGTGAAAATTCTGGTGGAGGGCGAATAGGTTATGGCTCGTTATCAAGGATTAGGTGTAGACATTAAAGTTCTTCTGGAAAAACTGAAGTCTTCTATGGAAAAGCAAGGTTACAAAATAGAGCGCGTGTTGACTGGCGAGACCAGTTTTCTAATCGAGTATAAAAAGGGAGGTATGCTTGCAGCAAAAGAAACCTTAAGCGTGAAAGGCGTTCCAGACGATTTTGTTGTTTCCGGCGTTAGAGAAGATAACCAAGAAGCGTGGTTCATCATTGAAGACGCAATTCTAGCTTCAGCTAAGAATCCTCAAGCCTTCAAAAGTCACACCGAACAAATACCCGCACCACCGACGCCTCCACAACCAGCCGCACCTGTAATGCCTCCTCAAACTGCTCCTCCGCCTCCTGCTCCCAAACCCGCACAGCCTTTACCTACCAATTGCAGTAGATGTGGCGCTCCAATCACTGTGACGCAAGAAGACTTGATATTTACATGTAGATATTGCGGTTTCACAATGACTGTGGCTTCAAGAGAAGAACTAAAAGCTCACAGTATGTTAGAGAATCGTCTTCTTTCTCAACAAGCAGTTGACGCTGCACGAAAATACATGGACAAGGGTATTTTCAGGGTTGGCGTTTCAAAAGACGCTCAAATTATAGATGTGAAATTGCGTTATGTTCCCTTCTGGGTTTGCCAGGCTACGACAAACACGTTCTTGAAAGGCGTTGCTGGCACAGGGGTCATGGGAGAAATTCACCAAGCACAAGAAGCCGTAAGCGACAAACGGTCAAGCGGACTGGCAAAGTTTGGAAAACTAATTCTCGCTGGAGCTAAGGCTTATGCTGAGACGCAGCAAAAGGACAAATCGCCAAGACATGTTTCTTACTCATTCTCCAACACTTACATTTGGCCAACATTAGCTAGGCGAACAATGATAAGCGAGATTAACTATTATGATGTACCAGCCGCTAGAAAAATCCCGTTTGATGTGGGCAAAGTTCCACAGGACGCTGAATTTCTCAACATAGAACTAAACGAGGAAGAAGCTAAAGCCAAAATTCGAACGGAAATTGAAGCCAAAGAACGGCTAATTGCAAGCGGTAAAGTTGACACTCTCGAAACATGTAGTGTAAACGTGACTCTTGGAGAAGCTGAACTAGTACACGCACCGGTCTGGTTTGTCCACTACACTTTAAAGGGAGAAAACTACGTTATTGCAGTAGATGGTTGCGAAGGTAAAGTTTTAGGTGGAGGAAGACCCTTATTTAGCATCGGTTAGAAGGATGAAAAAATGTCAGAAAAAGAAACAATAGAAAAAGTGAAAGACAAGCAGGGAATACTTGCTAAAATCCAGAACGTGTTCGGCTTAGGATACGCAACAAAAGAAGACATACGCGAATTAGATAAGAAACTCCGAGACCTATACTACTCTGACTTCAAAACGCTACGCCACAGATGGGAAGAACTTTACTTGGCAGCTTTAAACGCTGGAAAAGCCACAGACGACTTCAAAAAAGTCATACAAATCATAGACAGAATCGCCGAAAAAGTTCACCACGCAGACTATGGATATGCCGGCTTGATGGACCGAAAGGGACACATAAGAGAAACCGAGTTAGCGCGAGTTTTCAATTACGACAAGGCATTAAGCGATGATATCGAAGCAGTAGTGAACGCAGTGAACGAACTCCACAAGGACAGCGAAGCTGAAAACTGGACAGAAGCGGCAGCTAAAGCTAAGAACATTAAATCCTTAATACTGACGTTTGAGTCTAAATGGGATGAAAGAGAAAAACAGTTCAGACCGTTGGAGGTGTAAGGTGAATGCCAGTTATTGAGAAAGTGTCATGGGACTATGCAGGCGCAGAAGATATAGCCTACAGATTCCCGAATCTTTCGCTAAAATATGGAAGTCAAGTCATAGTTAAGGAAAATCAGTGGGCTGTCTTCTTCCGAGACGGCAAAGCGTATGATGTTTTTGGACCGGGAAGACACACAATTACAAGCAATAATATTCCACTTTTGACTGCAGCGCTTAAAGCTCTACGTATTATAGGTGACATTTTTGACTGTGAAGTTGTTTTCGTTAGCAACAGCCAATTTAGAGCAAACTTTGGCGGCACAGCTTACTCGGCGCCAAGCGGCGACATAAAATATCAAGCTGAACTGGGATTTTTTGGCTACATGCTCTACAAAGTCGAAGACCCTAAACTTTTCGTTGTTGAATTCTTCGGCAACCGCGGCGCTAGCTCATCCAGAGATGTTGAAAACTACATTCGCGGTTTCATAAATGAACGTATAATAAACGAGTTTGGCAACCATGACATATTCACGGTTGTGAAAAATGTTGATGCTACCACGGATAAAGTAACATTAAAAATAAGTGATGAAGCGGCAAGGGTCGGCTTAAAAGTTATAGACTGCATCTTCGAAGGCGTCAAAATCCCAGAAGAAGCCAGAAGATTCGCGTCTGGAATGGGCGCCCAAGCCATGATGATGCAATACATGAAAGAAACAGCAACAGAACTCAAAGGAAGCGAAGGAGGAGGCGCGGCTGCTGCGGGTCTAGGCGCTGGAATGGGCTTAACAATGCCCTACATGATGGCTCAACAGATGCAGCAAGCACAAGCTGGTCAACCTCAACAGCTAATAATTTGCCAAAGCTGTGGTGCCAAAAATCCAGTTGGAACCAAATTCTGCGGTAACTGCGGTGCAAGTTTGGCCCCGCAAGCAAAGGTTATTTGCCCCAAATGTAAGGCTGAGAATCCTGCGGGTACGAAATTCTGCGGAAACTGTGGCACTCCACTTGCTCAACCAGCTACCAACGAAATAACTTGTCCAAAATGTAACACGAAGAATCCAGCCGGAACAAAGTTCTGCGGCAACTGCGGAGAAAAACTAGGCTAAAGACGCGTTTAGCTTCTCTTTTTTCTAGTTTTCTTTACTTCTTTTAACGGAGAGCCACAGTTTCCACAAAAATTCATGTTTGAAGGAACAGTTGCTCCACATTTTGAGCATTGAGTAAGCGGTGGTGGATATAAGGATTGACCGCATTGTCCGCAGAACTTGTTTTCAACCGGGTTCTTGTTACCGCATCGTAAGCAGACGATAACTTGTTTGATGATTCTTTCTGGCGGTTTAATAGCTTGAGACATGCATTGTGCCATAGTTAGTCCTAAAGCCAAACCGATTCCTGCGGAGAAGGCCTCGCCGACATTGTGCTTAGACATGTGTTTCTCATATAGATACAGAATCGGGCGTAAGAAAAACTTTGCTAAGAATTTTTCATGTGTCCTCCAAATTTTGCTGTGCTTATTTGGTTGATAACTGATAGTGTTCTTCTATGATGTGATGGTATATGTCCGGGTTCATGAGGGAACCAACCGCCTTTTGTACAACTTCGCTTAGAGCTGGGTGAATATGCATTGCAGTCATTATGGGTAATGCGCTTTGTTCAGGGACGTACATTACGTTTATTATTTCTTGTATGAGCATGGAAGCGTGTGGCCCTATAATGTGGGCTCCCAAGATTTTCATGCTTCCTTTTTCCACGATTATCTTGACAAAGTAATCCTCTTTTATATTCATGGCTTCTCCTTTGGCTGTGTCCTGATACCTGTGGAAGCCGATTAACACCTTGTCTTTACCATATTTTTCTATTGCTTCTTTTTCTTTAAGGCCTACGCTTGCGATTTCGGGGTACGTGAAGGCAGCATGAGGGACGGCGTGGTAATCTACATTTACCTTATTTTTCAATATGGCGTTATAATATACGATGAGTGCTTCGTAGTTTGCTACATGCTTGAATTGATATTTGCCGTCTGCATCGCCAAGCGCCCAGATGTTTGGTTGTGAAGTTTCCAAATATTCATTGACTTGAATCCACCCGTCTTTGTCCACTTTCACTCCGCTTTTTTCTGGATTAAGTATGTCCGTGTTTGAGCTTCTTCCAGTAGCAACCAGTATCTCTTGAGCTGTTATTTCGACTGTTCTTTTGCTTTCCCTGTCGAAAGCGACAAGTTTTTTCTCATCAGATGATGTTTTTTCTACCTCACGCACTTCATGATTAACAATTATCCTCATGTGCTTTCCTAACTCTTTTTCGGCAAGTGCCGAAATTTCCGGTTCTTCTTCTGGCAAAAATCGGGGGTTTCTGCCAATCACGGTGACTTTTGCTCCCATTGCCGAGAAGAAGTGCCCATATTCCGCTGCTATATATCCTCCTCCGATTATGGCAATGCTTTGGGGTAGTTTTTTCATTTTGAGGATTGTATCGCTTGTGTGATAGCCTGCTTTTTCGAGGCCCTTTATTGGCGGAATAGTGGGTTTTGAGCCTGTGCATAGGATAATCATTTTTGAGGTTATTGTATTGTCTTGGACCTTTAACGTGTAAGGAGCGACAAATTCTGCTTTGGCAGGGTAGTAATCTACGTTTTTGGAATGGGAAAGTCCATTTCTTATGGCGTTTATTTCTGTGTTGACAAGAGTTCTCATCCTATCCATTATTTTTCCAAAATTTACCTCTTTAACTTCAACATCCACGCCAAGCTCTTCCGCGTTTTCTAGGGTTCTTATTAGCTCGGCTGAGTACAACAGTATTTTTGATGGTATGCAGCCTCGTGTGAGACAAATACCGCCCGGTTCATCTTTATCTATGATAGCAACTTTTATGTGTGGGTTCTTCTGGATTGCTGCATTCACAATTTCCATTGCGGAACCCGTGCCAATTACTATCAAGTCATATTCCTTCACACCAATCACCAGTGACTGTTAATGTTGAAGATGTATGATATCCTATAAAAACATCCATGCATCTTTCGAAAACGTAAATAAACATCAAACTAATTAAAAATGGTCGAAGCCAATCGCGAGTGGCCGGGGTGAGGTAGCTTGGTAGCCTATAGGCCTGTGGAGCCTAGCGCCCGGGTTCAAATCCCGGCCCCGGCC
>JAIMAA010000133.1 GCA_023512225.1 Candidatus Bathyarchaeota archaeon | reverse complement strand
CCTGTGATTTGAGCTACTGGTTTTCCGGGAGCTTTTCGACGGCCTGGATTACCCTTCCCCTGAAGGATTTTATTGTCTCCAGGCCAGAAGTAAGCGAGCTCAGCGGCCAGGAGGAAATTCCCTATCGTTTTCAGCGAGAAACGCCTGAAATGACACCTTCGACTTTTGATTTTACCCAGGATGGCCGGCAGTACCGTCTTGCCTGGTTTTACCGGGCAACAGATACTAAAAAGACTTTTCGCCTGCGCTATGAAATCCTGAAAGGACTTAAAGTTTATGAGGATGTAGCTGAATTTTATTTCAAAGTCTGGGGAGCTGATTGGGAAATAAATCTTCCTGCATTCTGGGTGGAAGTAAGTCTGCCCTCCCTCATTAAGGCGAAAGAAGAAGTCAACTACTGGCTTCATCCAAAAATAGAGGGTCAAATTGGTATCTCCAAGGATTTCCAGAAAATAATAGCTTATGCGGGAAATATCCCGGCCCGGCAATGGGTTGAGGTCAGAGTTATCTTTCCGCGTTCCTATCTTGCTTCGCTCAACCCGGCTAACGTGTTACTGGTTGAAGGCCCGGGTAGAGAAAAAGTTCTCCAGGAAGAGCAGAGCTGGCAGACAAAAGAAGCGAAGAAGCAAAAAATCCTTAAATTTCTGGAAGCACTGGCGCTGCCGCTGGCAGCCGCTTTCCTCCTGATTGGAATTATTATTCCTTTAAGGACATACTTTCGTTATGGCCGCGAACCAAAAGTTGCCTATCAACTGGATTATGAACGCGAAGTTCCTGAGGGCATCTCCCCGGCCCAGGCCGATATGCTTCTTTCGCAGGCCAAGCAGGTTTCCCCTCGAGCTATTGTGGCTTCCACCTTAGAATTGGCTCGTTTGGGGTTTTTAAGGATTGAAGAGGTAGAAAGAGAGGGTTTTTTCGGGAAAAAAATTAAGGATTATAAAATAGTTCTGAGGGAAAAAGAGCCTCCGGAGGAACTGACACCTGAGCTTAAGCTCTTTTTAGCCAAATGGCGCGAGCTCGCCGGGAAAAGTGGCATCCTGCTTTCTGATCTGAAAAAAAGAGATTTATCCGGTTTTAAAACCAGTTTCGATAAACAGGTCAAGAAAATAGTCTACGGAAAGAATGGCTGGATTAACAGTCAGGGAGAAAAGATTTTGTTGCGATGGACCATTATCTGGATTGGCTTGGTCGTATTTTCCTTTGTGACTCTTTTTCTTTTCGCTTCACCACCTGAATCTTTGCCTGAGGCGAGAACGTTGTTTTTGCCGATGGCAGCCTTATTCATCAACATCTTTCTGGGCCTTTTCTTCCTGAAAGCTGTTCGTCAATATAAGCCGGAGGGAAAACTTCTCAGCTTGCGTTTAAAAGCTCTGCGCCAGTTTCTAAAGGATTTCTCGCTGCTTGCTCAATATCCCCCTGAATCCATCGTCATCTGGGAAAAATATCTCGTTTTTGGCACCGTCCTGGGAGTTGCCAAGGAAGTTCTCCGGGCAATGAAGGAACTCCAGATTCCCCTGGATTCAATTACCTGGATGAGCCCGGCCATTGTTTCTAAGGGTGACTTCGCTGCGGCTTTTGAAAGCTTTAATTCTTCGCTTAATTCTTTCTCCCAGGCCTTTGCAAGCGCTGTCGCCGCTTCCACCCGGTCGTCATCATCGGCTGGTGGCGGTCGCGGAGTCGGAGGTGGAGGTGGCGGTGCCCGTTAGATAAAGCAGGATTTTTGAGGCAAAGGATTTTTGGCTCATCAGACATTTTAATGGGTAACTGGATAAAGGTCTAAGCCGCCACAATGGAAGTAGATAGCGATTTTAAAGTGTTCTCGGTTACGAAAACCACAGGCCATTTTCTTAATCGTCTGGATAGTAGAGTTCAGTCCTTCACTCACCGCATTGGTGATTCGATGCTTCAGATAAGTCAGAATATTGCGCAGGTATTTACGAAACATCCGAGCAACCTGCTTGATGGGGTTCAACCTGGAACGAATAGCCCAGGCATACCAGGACTCAAAGTGTTTAATGGCCCAAGCCAGAGACCGATAGTCCCAAAGCTCTCTGAAGCTCTCTTTGATAGCCCAGGCTCGAGCCGTCTTCAGCCGCTTCTTCTTCAACCAGGTGAAGAAACTCCTCTTCTCAGGCGGAAGATTTTCTTGAGAATAAAGCCAAAGATACTTGGTTCCGGCCAAAACCTCCAGGCCTTCTTTCTTCAGCTCCCGATGCTCTTGCTTGCGCACCCTATCCACAGCTTCGACCAGGTGCCTCATCAAATGATAACGGTCAAATACCAGTTTATCTTCCGCCCCAGGAACATGCTCCCGAATCGAGGCCAGATACGGATCCCAAATATCAGTGACGATAGCTTCAATCTCCTTTCTCTGAGCCAAACTCAACAGGCTAAAATACCCATCCAGACTCTCTTTTCGGCGGTCATCTGCTATATACTCTACCGTGGCCTCTTCCAGATCATAAACCAGGGTCAAATAGTTATGTCCTTTGCCCAGACTCTTCTCATCTACGCCCATCTTTTTCACTACCCGCCTGCTCTTCCTCTTCTGGCCACGCCTGACCGCTCGCTCCATCAAGTTCCAGGCCTCATCCCAGCTAACCCGAAGCAGCCTGGCCGCACCCTCTATGTTCGCCTCCCTCAAAACCGCTATCGCCAGTCTCTCAAAAAGCACTGTAAATCGAGAATGGGCCTCGGCCCAGCTCACCTTAACCTGCCTGACCCCATGAACCGGACACTTAACCCGAGGTATCCGCGCATGAAGATAAGTCTTGAACTGACAGGTGTCCAGATGACGCCAGACCCGCTCCGGCGCATGATCATAAACCGAAAGAAGCTGCCCGCATTCGGGACACGGCCAGCGAACCTCTTCATCATGGACCACTTTAACATCTATCCGTTCTGCCCTGATGTCCAGCTCCACCTGACTCACTCTCCAGGGCTTTTCAATACCCAAAATCTGACGATAAAGTTCTTTAACTTCCATAACTTGGCTCCTTTCGGAGCCATTTTATCTCATCTTGTTACCCATTAAAATGCCGGAAGAGCCAAAATTAAAAAAAGGAAAAAGAGGAGGGGAATCCAAAATGAAAAAGCTGAAATCAAATAATTTAATTCTCTTATTTTTCTTTCTTCTCGCCCTTTTTGCTGGTTCTGGCCAGGGATTAGCCCAGGTTTCGCTGTCGCCTGCGGCTAAAGCTTTCCTGGTTATAGATGAGCCGCTTTTTGCCCTGACCCATGTCCGAATAATTGATGGCACTGGCCGCCCTCCACTTGAGGATCAGACCATTATCATCTCTGGTAACAAGATAGCTGCCCTGGGGCCGGCAGATAAGATTACCCTGCCGCCGGGCATTAAAATTCTGGATAAACCTGGATACACGGTTATTCCAGGCCTGGTGGGTATGCATAATCATATTTTCTATCCGGCCGGCGGCGCCCATTATAATACCCTTGAACTCAGTGCTCCTCGTCTTTATTTAGCCTGCGGCGTAACGACTATCAGAACAACTGGCAGCTTAGAGCCCTACACTGAGCTCAACCTGAAAAAGGCCATCAACGAGGGACGGCTCCCTGGCCCGCGGATGTATGTCACCAGCCCCTATCTTGAAGGGCCTGGAGCTTTCACCCTTCAGATGAATGAGCTTGATGGGCCGGAAGACGCCATCCGCTTTGTTCAGTACTGGTCGGCTGAAGGTGTGGACGATTTTAAAGTCTATACGAGAATCAGGAGAAATGAACTGGAGGCAGCGGTCAGAGAAATTCATCGTCTGGGGAAAAAGGTCACAGCCCATCTCTGTTCAATTACTTTCAGGGAGGCTATTGAGCTTGGCATTGATAATCTTGAGCATGGCCTGCTTGTCAGCACTGATTTTGTTCCCGGGAAAAAACCTGATTTCTGTCCAAGCTCCCAGGATGTCCGCAGTTCCCTTTTAAATCTGGAAATATCCAGCCCCCAGGTTCAAAGCTTAATCCAGGAACTGGTTAAAAATAAGGTGGCCATTACCTCAACCTTACCTGTCTTCGAAATCTCAGTTCCTGGTAGACCACCCCTTGATCCCCGCGTTCTTGAAGCCATGGCACCTGAATTGAGAATTCTCTATCTTACCCAGAGGACCAGGGTGGCAGAAACGAAAAATTCTCCCTGGGAGAAGTTGCTGGCCAAAGAAATGGAATTCGAACTGGCCTTTGCCCGTCAGGGCGGTTTACTTCTCGCCGGACCTGATCCCACGGGCTATGGTGGTGTTCTGCCTGGTTTTGGTGACCAGAGGGAACTTGAGTTGCTGGTTGAAGCTGGTTTCTCGCCTGTCGAGGCCATTAAAATCGCCACCCACAATGGAGCTCTTTATCTCGGTGCCCTGGACCAATTTGGCACCATTGCCGTGGGTAAACTGGCCGATTTAGTCCTTATCAAGGGCAATCCGGCCAAAAATATTGGTGATATCAGAAATGTAGAAATAGTCTTCAAAGAGGGCCGTGGCTATGATCCGGTGAAACTTCTGGAATCAGTC
>JAIMAA010000132.1 GCA_023512225.1 Candidatus Bathyarchaeota archaeon | reverse complement strand
AACAGTAGCCATAACGTTTCACACTTCTCCTGCCAAATAGAAATACATCGAAGCAAATTTATAGTTTTCTCCACTTGAAAATGGGAGTATTGAAACGTAGAGAAACTGAAAATATTACATCTTCCTATTTCCCTTCAAAAACGCTTTAAGCTCCCTCATCTTCTCTAGATACTTTTTCCCTTCATCTGTGGTTCGATAGATTATGTGTTCTCCAGGTCCAGAAACCCCTGTTACTTGCAATTCTGCCGCAAGAAGCCTCATTTCTAATAGTTCAGAAACATACCTCTCAAGCTGAGTGAAACTCAACTTACAATAATACATAAAATGGGTTTTCAAGCAGCCTTTGAGTGCCAACGTTAGTATATCGAAGTACAAATCGTACCTATTCCGACGCAACTCCGTAAGTTATAACCTCTTTCACTTCTACTTCTTCTTTCATTCCTATTTTGGTAAGGATGAAAGTCAAAGAGCCTCTCATTGAACGAAGCATCGTACTTCCTTTGTCCGTTATCCTGTATATTTTTTTAGGTTTTTCGCCGTTGAAAATCCAGCTAGAAGTAGCGAAGCCCTCTTCTTCTAATTCTTCAAGAATAGGATATATTTCGCTTGGACCGAAATATATGCCTAAATTGTGCCTGAGAGTAGCAATTATCCCATAGCCATGTATCGGTTCCTTTTCAATAAAAGACAATATTGTCAGCGGCAGTAGACCTCTTACCACCTTCTTTTTATTCATCATTTCTTTTCCTCCCGAGCTTGGACTACCACTCTATCTCCTTTGATCTTCATCTTTTGTGCAAGTCCATCTTTTATTATTTTTCGCACAACATCTTTGTAGACCCATTCAGGCCTCTTTGAGGTAGGTCTGTTCTGCATTATGGCTACTTGGATTAGAGTTCTTAGCTTTATCTTCTTCTCAGTGGATAGTATCCGCAACACGGTTTGTCTAAAGGTTTCTCTTGTGATCTTAGGCTTAGTTCTAGCTGCCTTAACTTTAGCAGTCCATTGTTCCATTGGGAGACGACTTAGGATAGCATCTCCATCCACGTATTTGTAGCCTCTGAATCGTTGGAGTTCTGGAACCTCTACGGGCGGAGTTATGAGTTGCAGTTGTCCCTTAGCCATGTCAGCATGTTTCTGAAGCTTCTTCATATCTTCGTCAGAAACAAGATAAGTTCCTCCGATTTGAAGTAGGCCACATCCTCTTCTTTCGAAACTTCCTATTTCTGCTTCCGCTACACGCTGTATTTTTATCCCTTCTCTTTCTGCGATGTCCTTAGCTCCTACCACGAGGATTGATTGTATTGTGAAGTAGCCGAATATTCTTGGAACTCCTCTCTTCTTCGCTGCTTTTTCTTTGTTGCTTGTATCGTGCACTAGGAAGACTCGAGATTTTCCGACTGTTATATCTGACGGTATACCATTTACTTTCTTGCAGACTCCGTACCTATTTGCTTCTTTGATAAATGACTCGATGGTGTAGAAGCTGGAACCTACCCACATCAGTAGGTCCAAGGACCTCTCATCTTTTTGTGCATGCTGTTCCTTTTCCATATGCTCATTCCTCATATAAACATACTGCTAACGTCATATATAAATGTAGCTACAAAGTATATCTTAACCCTATATTCGACTATATTACTAATAGGAGTTCAAGCCTTTCATGCCACTACAACCTGCTGCTGCTGCTGGTGGAGAAGGAAGAAAGGGAAAGAGATCAAAAGCAATAGGTTGTAGTGGCTTCATGGGCTCACTCAGGCAAAAAAGACCTATCTACTAGTTTATTATACGCATCGAGAGATGTGAATACTCTTCCTTTTAAAGTAATCCTCGTCTCCATCCTACATTTGTTGCACCAGAAGCGGAAGACCCTATTGTCGTTGACTACTTCTTCTTTAACCCCTAGAGACCTCAAAGAGTGACAGCGAGGACAATTGTAAGGGGGCTTAAGTTCTCGTAGAGACAACAATTTATGTGCATGAATTTGATTTCGGAAAGCTCTCTCTCTAAGAGACGGTCCTCCTCCTCTTCCCATGGTACCACCTCCGCGTAAGAGTGGTAGTTCTCCATTTTTCTGTAGGTATTCCTCTTTCCTTTTTATTGGTTTCTTTAAGATTTAGGGGCATCTGAAACTTCCCATTGCCAGGTCCAAACCACTTAAGTGCAGCATCCACTTCTTCGATTGAAGTGGCAATGAATTTACGTCCTTTTATATGGATTTCTACTTCCATGCTGTTCATCCCTCTCAAAGAAATATGTGGATAAAGAAGAATATAAAGATGACTACAACATAAAGACCAAGCTAAACATCTTCCTCTTCTAAATCAATTATGCTTTTCCATGCGCCTTCACATAAGCCATAGCTGCCATAGGGAGTTTGAATAATAACGTGGCTTTCACGACCACAAATAATGCATTTACTTTCATTCCCCATTTTGAATTCTGCGAGCGGTAGCTGCATAAGGAACTTCCCTTTCAAAGGCGAAATCTTTATTTCTATTTTCTCTCTTAAATAAGTCTCAATGGCCTTTCTTACGCCTTCACTTAATGTGAAACCTCTTCTCCTTATATCGACTATGAACTGTTCCCAGGTCTTTTCAAATTCCGAAGGTATTCGAAACTCATGCTTCTTGTATTTAGCCAAAGTTCTTTACAATGCTGTTTGTAGTACAAATGATATTTAAGTGTTCTCTACGAACAGTATTTTTAGATAAGTTTAGTCCAGATCTTTTGGGTCACTTTCCCCTTCTCGTGGCTTCTTCCATTCAAAGTTCAATACAACTTCTTATATAACTTCGTCTTTTGAACATTCTAAAGAAGAAACACATTTATTTGCCAATATATTATACTCCCAAAAGGGAAGCCGAGCATAGAAGTTTTAATATACACCTTCTCCTTCTTCTTCAGCGAAGCTGTGAAGCTTCTCTCTATTTCAGAAGGCCACTGTTCTTCCAGTATGCATAGCACTTGGGGCAAAGTCGAAGCCATATGCCGTCTTTAGTGTATACACCTTCGAAGTTGAAACCTTTGTTCCCACAGCTGCTGCAAATTATTTTTCTTCCCATAGCTTTCATCCTGAGTAGTTATATTTTTTAGGAAAAAGTGTTCCTGTTCGGGGTCTTACAGGACCTATTATCCCATCTATCTTAATACTTCTTTTTATTTGGGATGCGTCAAATTTCCTAACACCTAAATGCCACAAAACTGCACATCTTTCAGCTTCGGATAGATATTGTCTAAGAAAGGATGTTAGGACCCTCTGTATGTGGCTGTTCTTCGGCTTCTTAAGATACCTATTCATTACCCTCACTACCGAAGTTCTGCTATCGCAGATGAAAGTTTTGAAACCCCCTTTCCTCATGACTGATTTTTTAAATATAAAACGTTTAACGTTGCGCTTATAGCGTCCTTGAGACCTTCCTAATTCAAAAGCTATTTTGAAGATTCTTCTCTTATACAGTAGACGCTCAATTGCATCCGCAGGAACAACAGAGCACAATTTCTTAAGCTCGCAGTAACCACCTTGTTTTCTTAAGAATTCAAAGACTCTTCTTTCACTTTCTTCTGCCTTCTTCTTACAATAGAGACGAAGACCATGGCCTCTGGGCCTTCTCCTGAGGTTTAAGGCTTTAGCAGCATAATGAATATACAGAGTAGAAACGTTGAACTTCTGTGAAAGTTCTATCGTTGGTACTCCTGCATTCCAAAGTTTCTCGAAGGTCCTTGTATCTTTTATCCTACTTAAAGCGCATCTTTGCCTCGTTAAATTACTTTTTCTTTTAGAATCTTCTGATAGTGGTTTTCCACATTTTCTGTTAGGACACCAGTTTGGCGGATAAACTCTGGGTTTCCATTGGTGGCTACAATGGGGGCATGTGTAATATTTCGTGGCGGTCATGGAAGCTTCAAACTATATATTATCTTATCCTCTTTTATAAGCTTACCTATAACAGCTGTGCTATCTGCTGATGTATAAAAGTCCCTTTAAACAGAAAAAGAAGAAAATGTAGTGAACAATGCTACCACTGTTCAAGTGCGCTCCAAGTTGCTAGAATGGCGATAATTAAGAGAATGATCTCTGTTGGTATTAACCACCACTGAAGCCAATATACAGCAGGAGCAAAGTTAAGATACCACGCCCCTTTAAGAGCCCAGTCTAGGCCTCCTTCTCTTTTCATCTCATTTCTAACGTTCTGAATACTTTTGCTATACCAATCTTCAAGATACACCGGATTCGTTACATTTGATACCATTTTGTGATAAAGATCCGCGTAGCTTTCAAGTCTTCTGACCAATTGTTTGAAGTAGTCTTGCTGCGCAGCAAGACTATTATCGTATGTTTGCTCCCAATACCAAGGGGTAGAATAGGTCCTACCGTAGTCAAAACCACTGAAAGTTTCGTTCATCTCTCTCCACAAAAGTAAGACTTGCTCCTTCATACCTTCGAAAGTCGCCTGGTCATAAGCCATAGTTACTTTTGCTGCGAATTTTCGATTGTAAACTGCATCCGCAGGAAGCTTAATGAAAACAAAAGCCCCCACTAGGGTCAATATAATACTGAGCCACAAAGTGATG
>JAIMAA010000131.1 GCA_023512225.1 Candidatus Bathyarchaeota archaeon | reverse complement strand
GTATTTCTATGGTTTAGTCAGTGTTATCGGCGTTGTTGGCTTAGTCATGGCGGCGTGGGCTTACATGAAAGGTCAGTAATGGCAATGCTTGCTGTCTCCAAGATTACTTCCGTTAAAGCTTGCTTAAGATATTTGAAATGTGCCTCAACAATCGACTCTTCCTTGGGCGAAACTCTTATTCTTCTTTGACCAGTTTTGGGGCATGAACATAGTTATGGAATTTTATATTATGGCATTCTTCCTTTAATTCAACTAATGCTCAAAATTATATAAAAGCGAACCTTTTTTGCCAGAACTATCCAAATTTACTAATTAGAAGGCATGCACACAGTGAACCTGATAACACAGTTTGACCCTTGGCATTCTAAGCTTTGCACTTGCCCACCTAAACTTACGTTTAATCCTTACACTGGATGCGACCACCATTGCGTTTACTGTTATGCATCAAGTTACATTCCAAAATTTCACATTTGCAGACCCAAGAAAGATTTGATTCCAAGGTTAAAAAGAGAAGCTGCTCGCCTAAAGGGAGAAATAGTCTCAATTTCTAATTCTTCGGACCCCTATCCAAACTTAGAAGAAAAAACTGGTTTAATGCGAAAATGCTTGGAAATTCTAACTAAAAGCAACTGTAAAATTCAGATAATAACAAAATCATATTTAGTTGTTAGAGACGCGGACCTTTTGAGAAAAGCGTCCTCAATGGTTGCTTTAACCATCACAACAGAAGACGATAATGTTGCAAAAGTCATCGAGCCAAATGCGCCGTCGCCCTCAAAACGTTTGAAAGCAGCAGAAAATCTCATCAGTAAGGGCATTCCTGTATGTGTACGCATAGACCCAATAATTCCATACGTAAACGAAAATGCAGAAAATCTCATCAGAACACTCGCTCAGATGGGTGTGAAGCACATAACAGCCTCGACATATAAGTTAAAACTTGACAACTGGAAAAGATTCAGTGTAGCATTGCCGAAAATTGCAGAGAAATTAAAACCACTTTATTTTGAACAAGGCGAAAAAATAGGGGGATATATCCTTCTGCCCAAAGATTTGCGACTTAAACTAATGAAAACCCTCAGCATGATGGCTGAGAAATATGGCGTAAAGTTTGGAAGTTGCCGAGAGGGCTTAAACCATCTAAACACTGCCTCGTGCGACGGTTCTTGGCTGCTAAACATGCAAAAAATCGCATTAAAACGTACGTAATCCGAAAATGTTATTTACAAAAAATGGTTGGAATCTGAAGTTCACTCAATACCCTTATTAAATGTACTCGTTTAAGAATAACGCTATTAGACTTGAATTTAAAAGGCTTTTAGAAGTTACCAGAGATTCTTTTTAACACATGAAAAGCGCAGTTCACTCCATTTCCTGCAAAAGTTTTTCCGTTCTAGCTTTTAAGAAAACCGCTATCTTTTCTTGCATTATTTCTCTATCTTCCTTCTGCTCTGCTAATTTCTCTTCAATAGTTTTTAATAACTTATCGGGGTCCGCGGGTTTAACAAAGTAGGCATCAGCGCCATCATTTAATGCGTCAATAGCATTCTGCAATTGTGGAAAACCGGTGAGCATTATCTTCACCATTTTCGGTGATGTTTCACGCATTGCTTTTAGAAGCTTTGTGCCTTCTATGTCTGGAAGCTTGATGTCTAATATCGCTAAATTGTAGATTTTAGCCTTGGATTTTTGGACTGCATCAGTTCCAGTATAGGCTACGTCAACTTCGTATCCTCTGGCTTCTAATATTAGTTTTAAGACTCCAGTTATGCTTGGGTCGTCATCTACAACTAGTATTGCTATTTTTTCTTTTGTCAACCTTTTTTCACCTCCAATTTTTAACTGAATACTGCTTGAAGAGTGTCACTTTTTTCATTGCTATACATTTCCTTTAACTTTCGAATACAATCTGCAAAAGCAATAGGTCCATCAAAATCAAATTTTAAACCTAATCTGGCACACAGCACTTTCAAAATTGTTTTTTCCAATATGTGAGCCGAACCAAGTATTTGTCCTCTACCGCAACCTAAAAGGTTTTTTAATTCCATGGAGAATGCCTCTAAATTGTTAGGAATGTCATTTAAAGGACAATATCTTCTTTCGAGATATTCATAAATTATGCTCGTATTTAAGTCTCCTAGGGTGTATCTAAGCACTTCGTCAATTACCTGTATCAATAGCTTGTCAAATTTGTCCAAGCTGAACTCACTTGTATTTATGGGTGTCATTAATGTGGATAGAACAGCTTTAATTAAAAAAGAATTATGAATATGGAATATTTACAGAAAATAAGGTTGGAGGGCGCATATTTTTACATTTAACATGATATTTAGGGATTTTAATCCATAAATTTCTGTTTTGAACATAAAAGAAAGTGTCATTTCACAACTAATGCTTATTTACGGCGCTTTATACTTGGACTCTCTGGTTGTAAATTGCTTAACCAAAACTCATAGCCGCCTTATAAAATGATTTTTTCACCGTATCTTGGAATGAATTACTTTTGAGTTTTCATTATGCGGCAAATTCTCTTGACCCTTTCATATAGACCTATAATTTCGCTGGAAATGCTGCTTATAGACATTTTCGCTTCTTCGAGGTTAACTTTTTGGTTATTTATTTTCAGTTAATAAAGTATATATGCGGTAGTGCTTCTTGTGGAAAGTAACTACTGTGGGTGGTCAAATTGTGCACCTACCAACTCATCTGGAAAGGTGTGCAGCAAACAACCCAAAAATACTACGAACCGTTAAACATCGGAAGGATAATACTTTCTGACAAGAAACAAAAAATCTACGGCATCATTATCCAATCAAAAATAGAACAAGGCGTGCTTCGAAAAATTGCTGAATTAGCAGAAAAACTCGGCGTCATAGTTCGATACATTCAAATTTCCATGCCAAAAGCATATGAACCCACAGTAACAGCAATCACTTTCATAGATTTTTCAAATTCAGAAACTACACCAGAAAAAGCCTTGGAACTTGTTAAGAACCAAAAATTTATAAAAAAAGCCCAAATCATAAAACCAAACAGAGATGGCATAATCTACGACAGTTACTTCTTTCCATTAATCGCAGAAGACGAAAGAGCAGTCATATTCCGTAAGTCAGTCTACGAAGCATTATTCAACGGTGTCAGAAGAAAATTTGGTTCAGCCGGCGAAGCCATGTTATATTATGAGGGATTCGCTATAGGCTTTGAAATTTATGACAAATACGTGAAAACTGCCAATTCAGAAAATCTGGAGGATATAGTCGAAGTTGCAAAAGCGGTCAACATGACATTGGGCTGGGGAATAATCGGCAAAATAAAAATAGACGCAGAAAAAGGCATGGCTCGAGTACGGATACATCAAAATTTCGAATGCGAACTAAGCGAAAACAACGGAAAACCCTACAGTCAATTCTACAGAGGCGCAATTGCTGGACTTTTCACCCGCTTCTTCAAAAAAGACGTAAAAGTTCAAGAAATCAAATGCATTGCAAAAGGAGACCCATACTGCGAATTCACCATAAAAAGCCTCTGAAATATTAACTTCACTAAAATTTTTATATTCAAACACGACAATAAGAAAATAATAATTGCTACTTGGGGCGCGAAAGCGCCTATGACCGGCGAAGGAAAAGGCAAAATCGTTGACAGAGGAAAGAAATACAGAAAAATTTTCATTTACATACCCAAAGAAGTCTCTTCAGACACAAGCTTCCCCTTCAAAAACTAATCGAGAAGTATACAAAAAAGAAGGCGGAGTGGGATAAGGAGATCGCACGCTTTCAAGGGATGTGCAGATATGAGGAAGATGCGTATCATCATGGGTATCAATTTATCGCCGGTATCGATGAGGCAGGGCGTGGCCCTTTAGCCGGGCCGGTAGTAGCTGCAGCGGTCATCTTACCCGAAGGAATATTTATCGAAGGATTGAATGATTCAAAACAGTTAAGCCCCAAAAAGCGGGATTTATTATTTGATATTATCAAAGAAAAGGCCATATCCTATGGGGTTGGGATCGTAGACCGGGAATGTATTGATGAAATCAACATACTCAACGCAACCCGCAAGGCCATGAAAATAGCAATCGACCAGTTGTCCCCTCAACCTGATCTTCTGCTGGTGGACGCTGAAAAGATTCAAGGGACCGATATAAGACAGGTCAATATTGTAAAAGGCGATACATTAAGTATATCTATCGCTGCTGCCTCAATCCTTGCCAAGGTTACCAGGGACAGAATGATTGACGAAATGGACATGCTGTACCCCCAATATGGATTTTCAAAACATAAGGGTTATGGAACGAAAGACCATATCAATGCTATAAAAAAATTCGGATTATGTCCGATACATAGAATAAGCTTTACCAAAAATTTTGCAAAGAGTTAGCAAGGATAATGAACTCTAAAAGTGATTTCATCCTAGAGAGGCCGCACCTGCCGCAGCTCGCTCTCTAACAGGAAATCACTAAGTTTATCGTTCGTTATCTATAGTTGAGGATGGAAATGAAGAGTACTAAAAAAATGGTTTTACTTGCTATATTTGTTTCGCAGGCATTGATTCTGTCCATTGTTGAAGCGTGGATTCCGATTCCCGTTGCTGTTCCCGGGGTCAAGCTGGGGCTTGCCAATATCATCACCCTGATGGTTATCGTCTTTTTAAGCTTCAGGGAGGCATTG
>JAIMAA010000130.1 GCA_023512225.1 Candidatus Bathyarchaeota archaeon | reverse complement strand
GCTTCAACGGGGTTTAGTTTGGCTGCTTTTCTGGCAGGGTATAAACCGAAAATTATGCATACTATTATTGCAAAAACAAAGGCTGTTATTGTCCATTCTGGTGAAAAAACCGGGTTTATGTTCATTCCATGAGTTTCGGGTGTTCTGAAAATTGTGTCTTGCTGTTGTTGTGGCTGCATAAAACTTGACAGCACATAAGCTAACCCGTGGGAAACGCCATATCCGGTAAACATGCCTATCAAGCCGCCTATTATTCCTATTAACACTGCTTCAGCGAGAAACATGCCTAGTACTGTTCGGCTTTTCGCTCCAATAGCCTTCAAAATTCCGATTTCGCGGGTTCGCTCCATCACTGAAACCGTCATGATGTTCATTATGCCTATTCCTGCAACGAGTAACGAAATTGAGGCTATGGCCATCAGAAATAGTTGAACAAAATTTAGAATTCGGTCCACTTGACGCATGAAAGCTATTGGTACAAGTATGCTTATGGAATAGGGATTTTCAAAAGTATTTTCTATGTCTTTCGCGATTTGTTCTGATTTTTCTAGGTCGGAAACTTTGACTAAGATTATGTTGTATTTTTCATTGATTGGAGCTGGAACTGCATTTAATGGTATAAATGCCCAGTAATCAAAATTTGTAATTCCAGAAGTTCCGCCTTTGTTCAGTATCGCGGCAACTTGAAGAGTTTTGTTCATTGGTATTCCAGAAACGTCAATCTGTAAAGTCACATTTTCGTCCACGTTGACAACTGGCGTCACATCATTCAAATAGCAAGTTCTGAATCCCAAAACAACCGTGTCATTTTCTTCTTGGCTTGGTAATTCTCCTGTCAATGGGATAAAGCGGTCTGGAAAAATTTGGCGTATTTCTGAGAAATTCACTGCGCCGACTGTGATAGCGTTTAGACCTTCGTTTGTTTGTGTGTTATTTAATTTTGCCTGTGGCAACGTTATTATTGGAGTGACAATTTCCACGCCTGTAACGTTTTCCCGAATGTTTGCAACATCTTGCGGTGTAAAGCCTCCTAGAAGTCCTGATGTGAAGCTTCCGGGAATTACTATTAGAACGTTAAGTTCGAATCCTTGTTCCATGCGTTCTTTTACGCCAAGTCTGAATCCTTCGCCTAATGATGCTAAGCCAATGATTGCTGTTATGCCTATCACGACGCCTAAAGTGGTTAGTGATGTGCGTAGTTTTCGTTGGGTCATGTTTTCCCATGCCATTGCTAAAATTCTGCTTAGTCTCATGGTTTGTTCCCTCTGGGCGCTTCTTTTATTGCTTCGATTAAACCGTCTTTTATGTGTATTATGTGGTCAGCGGTTTCTGCAATCTGTGGGTCATGAGTAACAACAATGAACGTTTGTCCTTTCTCTTCATTCAGTTTTTTCATTAGTTGGACTATTTCCCAACCTGTTTTCGTGTCAAGGTTACCTGTTGGCTCGTCGGCTAGCACAATTTTTGGATTATTTATCAAAGCCCGTGCAATTGCTACTCGCTGTTGCTCTCCGCCGCTTAGTTCTGTTGGTTTATGGTTCATGCGGGTCTCAAGACCCACAAGCGTTAGCATCTCCTTTGCTCTTTCCATTGCTTCCTTCTCTGGCACGCCAGCAATCGTTAGCGGCAATTCTACATTTCTCAATGCAGTTAATCTCGGTAGTAGATTGAAAAATTGGAAAACAAAACCTATCTTGGTCAAACGAAGCTCAGCCAACTTGTCGCCACTCATCTCGAGAATGTTAAAGCCATCAATGATAATTTCTCCTTCGTCCGGGCGGTCTAAACCTCCAATCAAGTGTAGAAGAGTTGATTTTCCACTGCCAGAAGGTCCGAAAATTGTTAAAAATTCGCCTTCTTTGGCTTCAAAACTTACTCCACGCAAAGCTGGAACAAGCAATTTGCCCATTCGATAAGCTTTCTTGATATCATGAGCTTCAAGCAGAGCTTTCATGCTTATCAACGCAGACTCAGAAATTTTGCTTAACTATTTAACTTTATCTTGTTGACATCATCAGATTCCGTTGTCAACTGCTAAGTTTAAACTAGAGCCAAACCGTTCCATATATTATAAGACGAAATGCTAACATACTGATTAGGCTGCTTAGAACTGAAATAGAAATACTTTTCGTCCATGAAAACGTAAACATTAAGCGAAGCGCAATAGTGCATAAAGCTACAATCCAAACATAATACACTATCCTATCTAAAATATCATACCGAATAATTAAAATGGATTGAAAATTTTGAGCGTCAACCGTCCATCCCTCCCCAGAGACTCCACCTAAGGTTTCAAGAGAAAAATACGTTTCTGGATAAGCAAGGACCACTCCGGTGAGAATTAAATTTTGTATAAAGAAAGTTATCAGCGCAAATCCAGATATTGTAAGCATAGTTTTCCAGATTGGCTGTGCTTTAAATAATTTTGAAAGTAGATATAAAAAGATGCCGAGTATAGTCCATTGTATAGTGAACTGCATGAATCCGCTTATTACGGAATTAACTAATATCCCGCTTCCGTTCAATTCAAGCGCGGACTTATAAATGCCATGAAAGAAAATTCCATCAACCAGAACGGTGATATTCTCATTATTAGTCCATGTCAGATTAAGTTCTAAACCAGTGATGTCGCTCCAATCGGCATTATTAACCTCTGTAAATTCGCTCAGTGGAATAGTTTTGTTGTTCCAGATACCCGTTTCAGCAATGTTATCTGCTAACGAATAGTAAAAATATTTATCAGCAGTGTTCGCCGAGAATAAATAAATGCTTAAGTTAGAAGGCTTAGTTTCCGGTTCGACTATTTTCATTCTAAAGGATACGTTCGCATAGCCGTCAGCGCCTAGGCAGTTTAAGGATGTTGGAATTTTTAATTCCATAGAAATTTGAGTGTCATTTTCCAAAGAGAACTGAATACTCTTGTTTCCATAGTAGCTACCTTTAATATAGTCTGCGCTATTTTCTGATACAATCGCATTTGCATTTGAACTCCAAAGAGTAGCATTTTCTGTCCATTTATCCAACTCTGACGATGACAATTGCGGTGCTGTTTGGTCGTAGTAAACTCTAGAAGAAAGAACGTAATAAAACAGTGCAAAAGACAACACAAATAATCCCATAATTATCAGTGGCCCTTTGTATCCGGGCTTTTGGATTATCTCCTTGAACGCTTTATGCGGTGCATATATGACTCTAAGTACTTCCTTGGCGGACATTTAGTTTAGACTCCGCTGGTAAGTTGTTATTTTACCATTATTAAAGCTTGCTTACATTCCATGTTTCAATCTTCTATACGTTGTGTAATCCACATATTCCAAGAATGGATTTTCCGCCTGATACTTAACTGTCAATTTTTGCCGTTTGCGCTTTTCCAATATTTGACTCGTAGTGACAAGCGAGTAAGCGTCACTTCCAGCACCAGAACCATAACTCGCGATTAAAATGCGTTCTTCTGGTTTAGCAATGTCCAAGACTGCAGCCAACCCAACCGGCGAAGAGCCAGAGTACGTGTTGCCGAATTTTGCCACTTGCAATGAAGGCAAATACTGTTCTTCTTTAAATCCAAGTTCTTTCGCAATTCTCACTGGAAACTGAACGTTTGGCTGGTGAGCAACGAAATAGTCAATGTCTCCGATTTGCAAGTTAAGCCGTTCCATAAGCTTCTTTGCTGCTTTTCTGATATGCTTAAAGTAAGCTGGGTCTCCAGTGAATCTTCCGCCATGCATCGGAAACGGCTCGCCATCTCTTCGCCAAAAATCTGGCGTGTCTGAAGTGCATGAGTACCACCCTTCGATTTCGGCTATGACATCATGCCTTCCAAAAATGTAAGCACAAGCACCAAAGCCGACAAAAAGGTCTAACTCGCCGCCGGGGCAGTCTCTCGGTGCTGCTTGAGAATTGTCCGTGCCTATCGTCATAGCATATTGGATGTTCGATTTTGGATAACTCACAAGCGAAGCCGCATCCTTAAACATGCTCGTTGCAGCTTTGCATGCAAACTCCGTGTCTACAGCATCAACTCCTTGTAAGTCTTCGCATTCCTCTCCGAGTTTTAACACTTGCGCAACTTTGGAAGCGATGGGTTTGACGGCGTAAGGGTTAGATTCAGAACCCACGTAAATTTTGCCAACAAGCGCACTGTCAACGCCTGAATGTATTAGCGCTGTTTTTCCAGCTTCAACCGCGGCAGTTATGGAATCTTCATCAATGAACGGCACTGAACGTTCAATGTTTCCTTCCTTTATCCTAAACCTTGACGTGTAAACTCCATAGCCCACTATTCCCGGGTTGTCATATTCTTTGTTAGGTTTTGCCACCGTGTATTCTTGGTAGGGATAATACTCATCTGCGAAGGTGAAAGCCAAAGAAATTGTTGGAATGACGTCGCTTCTGTCCACTGAATAACGCCTTCTAAATCTCGGAACAACCTCTCTTCCTTCCAAAACCGAAAAATCAATTTCTTCTCCTAGCCCTATCATGCGGTCTGTCAGTCTTCCCGGAACACGTATTCTCCCATCATGAAACGAGACTATTCCGTAAACGTAACTTCCAAGCTTTATGAACTTGTTCGTAGGCTCGTTGACGAGTGTGCATATTTCAAGTTTGCCCTTCTCATAGAAAAGGTCTATGTCAACCATTTTTCCGAAGCTTTTTCTTCCGCAGTCTCCACAATAGTCCCTAAACTCGAAATACTC
>JAIMAA010000129.1 GCA_023512225.1 Candidatus Bathyarchaeota archaeon | reverse complement strand
CTTGTCAGGTCGTCCCGAATCTGTCAGTCTGAGAGATTCAACTGCTTGAGGGTTTTCTTTGAACGGGTCTATTTCATAGCCCCTTTCCTTAAGAGCTTGCCTAATTGAGTATTTTATCGCTCTTGACGAAACAAATGGAAGAACTTCTCCAGTTGTCGAATACATTTTTTTAAGAGTAACCCTTGTTCCAATAACTTCGTCAGCATTGACGTTCCCATAAATTCGAGCTAAAATCGATACTTGGACAACCCTCTTAGCTTTGGCCTCCATTATTTATTCGCCTCCGCTTTGCTTGCGAGTCTTGCTTGCTAGAGAATTCAGGAAGCCTGACAGGACAGCGGACTTTACATAGCGAAAGCTGTCTCCATGCCATCTTTCTTCATATAGCTTTCCATACATCGAAACATCTAACGCGATGTTTTTGTTTGTTTTATATTCGGTCAATCTTCCAGACAACTTTTCAAGAAACCTCCCTGGAAGGTCTTCACCACGCACATCGAATATCAATCTCCTAAGGAGGTCCTCGCCCTTTTCGCTTCCGCTTAAGACGGTTCGACCCACTGCGTAAGCCCAATTATAAATATCTTGATAAGACACGATGGTCTCCTCCACTTCATATTCAATAATAATTCGTTCTAAGCCTTTATAAAACTGATGCCCTTCCAACCATACGCGAAGAGTCAATTAAGTTCATAACTAAATGATTGTTTATTGTTGACATGTTTGTTTGTGTCCGCATCCTCCTTGGCATTTGTTTTTGGCTACTCTTATAGGGGGCAGCGTTTCCTCTTTGATTATTCTTTTTATGTGTCCAATCACCCTTTTCACATAACTTTTCATCGTCGGCGTAATTTCAAACTGTAAAATTAGCTGTTCTGGGATATAATTGACAAAGCCCCGCCTAACAACTGCGCCGAAATTTTCTTCAACAAGCAGGGCGTAAGCCACAAGCTGATACTTATGATCCATATACGCCTTTCCACAATCAGAATTCATATTCTTATACTCAACTGGAATATACTCGCCTTTAGCTGTCTTGATTACGCAGTCCACAACACCTTGAAGCTGGAGCTTTTCTGAAAAAAGCTGAACAAAAAGCAATTTTTCGGCGCCGACAAATTCCGGCGAATAGTAAACCGCGTCTTTGCGACGAAGTTCTTTACGCACATACTCTTCATGCAGTTCTTGACTTTCCTCCTGTTGAGAGCCGAAAACTGGTTGGGCATGCAAAACACGGTCAAAATACACAAGCCTAGGACAATAAATGTAATGTTTGACGTCGGTTACTGAAACATAAGGTTCAGTAACGTCCGAAACGGGCAAGTGTTGCCTCTTCCCCACTCGGACAACCATGTTTAACCTCACTCATCATCTATTTTTCGCAAGCTTTTCTATGGTTTCCATGATTTTGGCGTAGGTTTCGATGCTGCATCTCCATCCGGCATAAACCATCTCGTTTATGGCTTGCTTAGCCTTTTCCTTTGTAACAATTTCCTCAGAAACTGCTTTTGCCAAAATGTGTGGTGTGCCTGCATAAGATATGCCGTAAATTTTAGCTGTTCTCCTCGCAACATCATCGTCTATTATGGCTATTCCGCCATGTTCCTTAGCTATTGTTAAAACCTCGGCGTCAGTCACGTGAAGTCCCCTCGTCTGCAAAAGACTTTCCAGAAAATTCTTATCTTTAGGTTCAACAATCTTGAACACGCCTTTTAGAAATAGCTTGTCTAGAATTATAGCGTCTGCAACGCCTTTAAGTTTTCCTTCATCCACCACTTCTCTTTTAACGCTTGGAGAGGTTAATTTCTCATCCTTCAACTGCTCAAAAATCCTGCTAAGTCCCACCTTGGTCAAATAAATTAGTGGGGTGGCGTTAAAAACGAGTGGTTTCACTCTGACTCCGCCCAGATGCTTCCTTAAACTCTTTATCGATTTCTTCCGGTCTATACCTAACCCACTCGATATTGCGTTGCTTTACCATGTCAGCGAATTCCCAAAGAGAAAGCTTGGCTATTTCAGCCGCCTTAGCAAACGTCACTTTTCCATTGCGTAGCAGCTCTAAAGCTGTTTGCTTGCGCCATTCGCCAATACCCAATTCGAGGAGAGTTCTCACTGCTGTAGCCTTATCCAGACCTTCCCGCTCAATCACCTCCTGAATTTCTTTTTCGATTTCTTCAGGAATCCTAACAGCCAAAGGTTTAAGAGTCAACCAACCTCACCGTATACAAATGATATCGAACGCATACATAAGTATTGCGGCACAATCAAAAATATGCTATTTTCTCTTTTCCCTCTTTAAATTCATACTTTTTGGGTTTTCCCACCTCTTTTCTACCCTTAAAACACGTATCACACAACGGATAAAGTTGGACATTTTCTGTTAAATCCTTAATCAAGTTTTTCAAGTCCACGAGTAAACTGTTCAGTTCGTTGCGGCGTAGATCGCCGATGAATGCGCTGTATTGTATCCTTTGCAATCCATAGTCTTTGAGTGTTTCAGCAACCAAAGCCCGCAGGTTGTCGTTCGTAATATCATAAATAACCACGTAACGCATATGCCATCACCAGCCTAAGGTAAACGGGGTATAATCTGCCTCGCGTAGTAGAAAGCGTGCTACACGCCTAGCTTGATGGTGAATAAAGCTTTTTATGGGTCCACGTTGCCCATCAAACATGACCTCTGTATCCAAGCGCTCCTGAAAACTTGCAAGCAAAGTTTTAACAACTTCTCTGTTTAATACCCTGCCATCTTCAGTTTCAGCAACAACGATTTCATTGAATTTGAGCACATTCTTCGTTACTAAGCCGATTAGGGTTCTATCTACAACTTGTTGTCTAAACTCCTCTATCAAATCCAAAACTAGCGATGGTTTGCCAGGTCTGTCAGCGTGTAAGTAGCCCGCATAAAAGTCTAAACCAGCATAGCCAATGGCTTTCCAAACCTCTGGAAAGAGAATTGTTTGATAGCCAAAGTTTAGCATAGCGTTAAAGGGGTCGCGTGCTCCCCTTGTTATTCGCCCTGTGAAACCTAGCTCCGCTGGCAATACTTGCCGGATAGCATCCCAATAAAAACGTGCAGCTTCAGCCTCTAAATTCATCAAATCCTGCCGTTTATCATCAATTTTAAAACCTTGCTCTTCATCAACTTTAGCGTATATCTCATCGATGGCCTTGCCAGCTTCATAAAGCCTCCCAGAAAGCATCAGATCAGTCTGACGCCTATTTTTAGCCATAAGCTTAAGAAGATTCGCTTGGTTTGCAAGTTTTCCAGCTACGAACTTTTTGGCTAAGATGAAACCTCTTTCATCATTATAAGCAGTGAATTGTTCCCTGCGAGCCCTTACTGAGCCGGTCATTGCAGCAGGCATCAAAACAGCGTAAGGCCAACCGCTGTAACGGGCAAAAACAACTTGAATGTTATTTCTGACGGCCAAATCCAAAGCGCTGGCTGAGAATGCGACGCCAGAGGAGCAGCAAATTATGGAATCAACATCATCAGCAACAATCTCTTTTACCTCGCCTTCTTTCTTCACGGTAAAGCGATTTCTTTTTCTGCCCAAGAAAATGCCGAAATCATCCAGGAAAATCTTCATAAAACCACCACTAGCTTTTATGGTTGCTATCCATAGCATACTTTGAAGTACATGCAATCCTCTTTGCATTGAGAACGTTCTGGCTTGCCTGGATCTTTTCCATCAGCTACAATCTCTAGTTTTCTATCTCTTTCCTCTATCCACCATTGCCTCAACTCGTCGCTGGCGAAGAACAGATCCTTACGCACCAGAACCTTTCCATTTTCCACATTAAGGTATACGTTGCAGCAGATGTCCACTGGAACTTCGTGGACGCTTTCGAAAACAAGCGCATAGCCCACAGGCGAAAGCCTATGCCATTCCTGCGGTTCGCTTGCAACTTTCAAATCAAACATTATCGCCTTCAAATAATCATAACAATCCAAGCTGAGAATACCGCTTAAACCAAGCAACTCGCCTGAAATCTTATGCTCTACCAGAAAAGGCACAGCTGAAACCCTAAGGTCAAGCTCTGAAGCGTAAGGTTGTCTGCTGGAAACATCAGCCAACCGTGCCTCACAAATTTTCTGCACAAATTCCCAAACCCTTCTGGAAGGCTCTCTCAAATTTTCAGGCTTTTCAGGAATTTCAAACCAGCGGATAGTCTGCCACCAAGCATCAAAATCCATGCTACCACGCTGAATGAAGGCTCTCAAACAGTCGCTGACCACTCCATGGAGAATTTTACCAAGCGCAACCTTACCGCTTGGAACAGGCAAAATTTTCTCCACATAACGCAAGTAAACATCACGGTTTGTAGGGCAATACTTTGAACATACAGCATACATTGGCAACTTCACATTGTCATAATAAGGCTTCAAGGGAGGTTGATGCCAACTCCAACCCCGCAGTTCTCTGCTAACGCCCACCTCTCTGGCAGTAGGCAAAAGCTGATAAAGCAAATACTTATGCTCAATATCCGATAGAAAGTACAATTCTACTCAACCATAAAACCATTTTTCGATTATCTTTATAAACCAAATTACACCCAAATAATAATCGAAAATACATATTAGAACTAAACCCAAAAATAACCTTAAGTGGCAAAACAACCAAAAATAGACCACAGATGCAGAGCAAAAATCCCAATAAAGGGAATTGAAAGATAGTTGCTGGGCTTCCAGAAGTGTCATTAGCTATATTAGATGCAGAGCAAAAATCCCAATAAAGGGAATTGAA
>JAIMAA010000128.1 GCA_023512225.1 Candidatus Bathyarchaeota archaeon | reverse complement strand
ATTTTTATCTTTTTCAAACCATAATTAGAAATTTAAGGAATGAAGAGAAAATCTACAGTGATGAAGAATGATTAAGAAGCTCAAAGGAGTGGTCGATTCTTACTGGAAGAGGAGCAAGGCTTTCAGAATTATAATTATAGCCGCATTTTTCTTGTCTATGGCAGTTCCGATTTTTCTTTTAGCATGGCATGCACGTCTTGTTTTCGGGTATAGCTTTGCGATTCTTATTATCATGACAAGATTGGTTTTCGGGTATGTTGCTCGTAAAGAGGGATACGCCAAACAGATTTCACTAAAACAACGCAGACTGGTCCATACAGTTACTTCCGGCTTATTAACTGGTTTCACGATCATGATCATATGGAGGGAGTTCTCGGGTCACCCTCTTCCTTCATACTCCTTTCCGCTCTTCCTTGCCCTAATAATCGTTGGAGCGTTTATCGGTGACAAGGGGGGAAAGAAACTCAAAATGTACTAAAGAAACGCGGTTAACATGCAGTGGTTTAAGATGAATGGGGGAAAAGAGGAAATCAGCGGGAAGAGGAGGAAGCCTGAGTGGTGGAGCCAGTTTTGGATGGGAACCGCCTTATTTGTCTCTATTCTGGTCGTTGTTCAATGTGTCGCGTATTTCTTAAGCTACATCGACTTGTATAAGTTGTTCATCGGCCTAATGGCGCTTTTCCTTGGTATTCCTCCGGCATATGCGATTGGATACATTAAAACAGAAGTGATCTCTGAGAAGGTTCAATTAAGAATAAACAGAATAGCGTTTATAGGTGCAGGCCTCCCACCACCATTGCGCACTTCCGCCATATAATAGTTAAATAACCTGCATTTAAAACTGCGTTTATTTAATCATCGTTAACAGAATTGACTTGCTTTAAAAATGAGTTTGGGGTTTAGGTTCTCTTTATTTTCCTTCTTGTTAAAATTGTGGCAACTGTTACCAGGCTCATAAGTAGTGTTAGGGTTGTTATTGATGGGTTTTCTGGTATAACGGTGTATATGTAGTATTGTCCCATGTTGTCGTTTGTTGCGATGTTGTTTGAGTTATCTTCAGCGAGTATTATGTATTGGACGAGCGTTCCATACTGGAAGCTTGGGATAAATCCTTTAAAGGTGTTTCGTGTTTCGGGGTTCATTGTCGTATTCGTCCATGGTGACCATGTTAGTCCGTTGTTTTGGCTGTATCTGTATGATAGTGAGGCATTCTTTACGCCGCTGTTGATGTCGAATATGTCTGCGTAAACTGTCACATTTTGGTCTGGTTGAACCATGTCAGCATGCGGATCCTGCCTGACGTTTGAGATAATTGGTGGTGTCAAGTCAACGGTTGTAAATGTGCCGTCTGATGCGTCTTCGCCAGTGTTTAAGCCGTCAGTAGCTAATACTCTGATTAGATATTTGTCTCCAGCTGTAAGGCTTGTCGTGTTCCAAACGTAACTTGTTTCCTTGAGGTTGTTCGCCAAAGGTACCCATGTTCCTCCTCCGTCTTGACTGTAGGATACAAGGTAACTGAGTTCGTCTCCATCCAGGTCGTAGGCTTCCCAAGAAATCGTATAGTTGTCTCCAATATTCAGGGATTCACCGCCGTTTGGAAAAGTAACATTTACAACCGGCGGGTTTGCTGTGATCGCTCTTTCCTGCAATACCTCTCCTTCAGCGTCTCTGATTTGGATGTAGCATGTTCCATTAACATAGGGCACATTGAACACAAAAGGAACCGCATCGGTCTCCGCCTTAGTTAATGTGCCGTTCAAATCCAAGAGATACGTGAAGGACGCATTGAAATTCAGCTGACTGAGCACTTGTCTGTCTCTGTCTAACATAAATATTTCATAGTCCCCTTTTTGAGGGGCTACAGCTTGCGGTAAAAGGTCAGGGGTTCCCTCAGGTATAAGATACCAAGGGTCAAGCTTGATTGTCCCATTCGAAAATATCAAGCCTCCCATAACAATAACCGACACAGGTTTTGGAACTTCAAGTTCTATAAACTGGTCAAGAAGGTTCCATTGCCATGTCCCCTCAACTTCAGTGTCATATCCGAGCGCACGCAGGTCAATCCATGTTCTTGAGTCCGAATCAAAACGTCCTTTGTCAATCCACCATGGACCAGGATTGTAACTCATGAAAGTGTCGACTGTTTGCTCATATTCTCCCGTCCTCACACAGTAACGTGTAGCTTCATAGACTGGCGGTCCGATGTCATGGGGATGCCAAAGATAATACGTATGCCCAATTTCATGAGCTACCAACGCATCATCATACCTAAAAAGATCACAATTAACAACTACTGGAACACGATCCTCTGGTTCCCTAAGCATACCAATAGCTTTTCCACCCAAACTCCAACGTCCCCATTCCCTCACAATCACAACTCGGTCATAATGCAGAATTCGCGCTTGCGTTGACAAATATCTGGCATAATCATCTAAGGGGATGTCAGGGTTATATGATATAGGAGATAACATAGACCAGCTAAATCTATTAAATTTAGGCGCAACAGGATACGTGTCTACGAGAAATTGCATGTTGCCCCAAAGATCCGAATACCAATCAGCTGGGTCGCATCCAAGGGGGGCAACAAGTATCCTAAGCCATTTTGTATCCACAAATCTCGCTGATATCGTCTTCCTGTTATCTGTCTCATCAAACTCATCCACTTCGTTAAACGGATCAATAACCACTTCAATTTTATCGTCCAATCCTGCTCCTGTCCAATTAACACACGTAGTAGACCCCCATAATCTACTCTGTCCAGAGTCATATATTACCGGCCCTCCAGGAATGTAAAGCCAATTGTTTCCACGTTTTATAGGAATATCTCTAGAAAGGAGCCATCGTAAACCAAAATCGTATGTGACGTTAACATCAAAGTGATAATAGTCAAATGTGCTATAAACATGGATGCAAAACGCCGTAGGCTTATCAGTAATCAAAAGCTTCGCGTCCTTAACAACTTGAATCAGCTCAACATCTAACAAGCAAAAGTTCTCCAAAGCAGCTTGCGCCATATGAATAAATAGCGAACCGTCAGAAATTACTAAAGCACCCGATAATAACGCAATGCACAAAATGGTTGTACAAGTTGCTATTTTCATAACAATCACGCCTTATTTCATAAACTTACGGTTACTTATTTTCATTTATTTAATAAAACTTTCCAACTCTCATCAAGACATAGGTTTGTTTTTGATTTTCCTGCATTTTCTATTTCAAATGGAAATGCTTTAACCGCTAAGCTAATTAAAGCAATTTCCCATTAGTCCGTTTTTGGGATACTGTCCATTGCTGAACCTCGCAAAAGATAGTGTCCTTTGGAAGCCTCTGTGACGGATAGTGTCCTATTGCGAGGGGCAGAAATTCTTGTGGTTTTATCGCAAGCATAAGCCCTGATGTTCGGCCAAAGGTAAAAACGCTTCAAGGCTACTTTATAATCGTGTTTTGAGCATTTATCTCGCGTTCAGCATCATGAAGCCTCTCATCAAAGTCATGTATGCCTAAAAGACGCTTCATAGCAATTCCTGAGAATATCAAGAGATAAGCGCTTCTATACATGGTTTGAAGCCTCGGGCGGGATTTGAACCCGCGACCTGCGGTTTACGAAACCGCTGCTATAACCGGGCTTAGCTACCGAGGCATCTATCCCTACATACATAGTCTATTTAAATAATCTTTTAAATTATTTTAATGCGTTCACCTAAAACTCATAGGTATTATTCGTTTTTGAGCATTAAATTAAAATTCTATTAAAGAATGCAATTAGATTTGAGAGGGAACACGTTTTGACCTATGCTAAAGAACTAGGTGAAAGAAAAATAATTGACATAGTTTTATCTCGTCTGGAAAAAATGCCAGGAATGCCCATCCCCTTTGGCGACGACGTCTCCGCCATAGACCTCGGCAAGGGGAGATTAATCGTTCTTAAAACAGATATGCTTGTCGACAAAACAGATGTACCTCCAAGCATGAATCTATGGCAAGCAGCAAGAAAAGCAGTAATCATGAACATAAGTGATCTTGCTGCGAAAGGCGCTAAACCTTTCGCAATCTTGACATCTCTAGGATTACCAAGGCAATTAACTAAAAACAACATAGAGCAAATCGCTGAAGGATTAAACAGTGGAGCAAGAGAATATGACGCTTACATTTTAGGAGGAGACACAAACGAGTCTTCAGACCTAATCATAAGCTGCTCAGTATTCGGCACCGTTCTTAAACGATTTTTAATGCTAAGAAGTGGAGCTAAACCTGGAAACATAGTGGCGGTAACTGGACATTTTGGGAAGCCTCCTGCCGCGTTAAAAATGCTTTTAAAAAAGCTAGAAGCCCCTGAAAAAATAAAGGAGCCACTTTTGAACTCGATCTTCATGCCTAAAGCCCGTTTAAAGGAGGGCATTGCCCTTTCAAAATCGCATGCAGTAACAGCCTCCATAGATTCCAGTGATGGTTTAGCATGGAGCTTAAACGAAATAGCTAAAGCAAGCAATGTTGGCTTTCTAATTGATCATATTCCAATAGCCCCTGAAGCTGAAGAATTCGCTGAAAAACACAATTTAAATCCTATTGAACTAGCCTTCTACGGAGGCGAAGAATATGAACTTGTAGTCACTTTGAAACCTACATGTTGGGAAGAAGCTGAAAAAGCCATAAAACAAGTTGACGGTGAATTAATAAAGATTGGAACAGTAGTGAAGGAACGAAAAATAATCTTAAAAACCAAAGAAAAAGAAATCTTATTGGAAACCCGAGGATGGGAACATTTCAAACA
>JAIMAA010000127.1 GCA_023512225.1 Candidatus Bathyarchaeota archaeon | reverse complement strand
ATTAAACAAAACAAAAAGCTTTCCTCTAATCAAAATACTCCTCAAACATGACCGAAAGAACTCTATAACCGCCATAATTTACCAAAAAAAGATAAAAATACAAACCACGTAAAAACTTTACTATACAAAAATAATGAAGAGGAAGAATTTCAAACTATCTAGAAAGCAATCGTAAAGTAGCCTTTTGCGCATTTTCCATTATGACACGTTCATCTAAGCCCTTAACTTGTTTGTTCTCCATCAAGATTTTTCCGTCAACAATAACTGTGTCTACATCGTTTCCATGCACAGCGTAAACGAGTCCCGCGTAAATGTTATGTAAGGGCTTAAGGTGAGGTTTCGAGAGGTCTACCAAAATTAAATCTGCCTTTTTGCCAACTTCAATCGAGCCAATTTCTTTCGTAAGTCCCAAGGCTTTAGCGCTATTTATTGTCGCCATTTTCAAAACTTCGTAGGCTGGCAAAACCGTGGGGTCTCGGTAAGTGTGTTTCTGAAGCAAGGCTGCAATTTTCATGGTTTCGAACATGTCAAGAGTATTATTGCTCGCTGGTCCATCAGTTCCTAAACAAACGTTCACACCTAAATCCATTAAGTCCTTCACTTTTGCTGCTCCTTCTCCAAGTTTCATGTTAGCCACGGGAACGTGAACCACATTGACACCACGTTTAGAAAGGATATGCATGTCTTCTTCTGATAAGTCTATGCAATGTGCAGCTAGGACTCTCTCATTCAAAAAGCCAATCTTGTCTAAAAACTCAATCTCACAGAGTCCATGCTTCTTCTCGAACTCTTTAAACACCACCTTCGACTCAGCCAAGTGTATTTGCACGCCTACGTTCAATTCCGCAGATTTTTTCTTAACCTTTTTTAACAAATTTGAGCTGCAACTGTAAGTTGCGTGAGGGCCCAGCATGGTTCTAACTCGGCCATTGGCGTATCCATGAAATTTCTTAGCGAAGTTTACGCTTTTTCTTAAGGTTACTGCGCCTAAGAGCTTGTGTTCTGATTCGATTATGCCTTGCGCTAAAACTCCTCTTAATCCGCTCTTCTCCACAGCCTTCGCAACCATGTCTTCATGAAAGTACATGTCCGCAAAACATGTTGTTCCGCTCTTAATCATTTCCAAACAACCCAGAAGAGCTCCTGCGTAAACGTCCTCTGCTTTGAGTTTAGCCTCTAAAGGCCAAATGGTTTTTCTTAACCATGTGTTAAGCGGTTGGTCTTCGGCTATTCCACGGAAAAGTGTCATTGGTAAGTGTGTATGTCCGTTAATTAATCCAGGCATGGCAACTTTTCCTTTGGCGTTTATCTCTTTTTCAGCTTCTATGTTGGTTGCCGCAACAGATTTGCCTACAAACGCTATTTTTCCATCTTTTATGGCTAGGGCACCGTTTTCTATTATTTCTTTTCTATCCATTGGAAGAATAATACAACCGCGGATGAGAATGTCTGCTTTTTCCAAACCGCATCCTCAATTGAGATAGGGAAGGAAACGATAAAAAGGCTACGAAAACCTAACTAAAGAAGGCTTTTGCTCATTTGTTTTATTGTTTTGAAAATTAAGAGGTGTTGGCAGTGGATAATGGCTAGATTAGCGATTTTGAATGTTCGATTTTCTTTAGGAATGGTCGTAGTGCTGGTTGGATGGTGTTCTCTTCGCTGAGGTCGCCTTTTGGCAGTCCTGGTGTGCCGATTTTTCTGCATATGAAGTTAAGTGAGTCTTCTGTGAAGTTCAGTAGGTTTTGTCCTTCTGTGGTCAGCTTATACACTTTTCTGGGTCTTTCGTTGTCCATGTTCCATTCGCTTTTTACGTATCCTTTCTTTTCTAATGTTCCCAGTAGGGGGTATATGGTGCTTGGTCCGAAGTATACGCCGAAGGTTCTGCGGATTTTTGTGATTATTTGGTAGCCGTGCATGGGTTGTGAGCTTAAGAATTGTAGCACAATTAGGTCTAGGAGTCCTTTCATTAATTTGGTTTGGACTTCTCGTGAGTTGTTTCCCATTTTTCCTTCCTCTTGTATTTGTGTTCGACGCGGATACAATATGTCTCTTTTAGGACATATCTCAAGTCTTTATAGTGCCTAAACGAAAATATAAACGTTCATGCTTACCACAGACATAAAAAAGCATAACAGAAGCATATTGAACTATTCCATTTCTTACATAACCTAAATAAGCTAAAACATGAACAAGTCCTAAATAGGACAATGCTCGAGAGTGAAAAATTGACTGAAGACTTCAGAAAAGAAATTGTTCAACGCATAACCAAAAACTTGCTAGACATCCAAATACTCAAACTAATAGCGAGAGAGCCAATGTGGGGCTACAAAATAAAGAAGCAAGTAGAAGCTGAATTTGGCATAAAACTCAGGCACGGCGCATTGTATCCACTACTTAACGCTTTAGAACAAAAGGGCTTCTTAACAAGCCAAAAACAGCAACAAGGAGGAAGAACAAGAAAAGTCTATGCGATAGCCAAAAGCGGAAAAGAATACATAGAGACCTACGACAACGTACTGAAAGAACAAATACCAGGATAAAACATGAAATGCAGAATCACGGCATTTAACCTAATCAAATCTTTTAAACGACAAAGTGAATAAGAATAGGATATGGCAAAGAAATTAGGCAAAATGATAGTTGCCGATTTAAAGAAGCGAAGCAAAAAAGGACTTGCGCTTGCAAAACAAGTATTACAAAAGGAGAAAATTGAGTATCCAATACTGCGTGACGCGCTTGAACATTACATCGCACATTGGAACGATTTCACACATCCCGGCTTGTTCTCGATGGCATGCGAAGCAGTGGGAGGCAACATTGATGATGTTGTGCCGGCGCAAGCTGCAATAGCTATGATGGCAGCAGCATTTGACGTACACGATGACATTATAGACAAATCTGAAGTTAAGCACAAAATACCTACTGTTTATGGTAAGTTCGGCGCTGAAATTGCACTTCTCCTTGGCAACGCGTTCTTAATAGAGGGTTTCAAACTTTTTGCTGATTCAACAGCAATTTTGCCAAAGAAAAAAGGCACGGAAGCGCTTGAAACAGTTAAGAGACTGACGTTTGAAGTTGGCAACGCACATGCGCTCGAAGTTGGCTTTAAAGAAAGAAAAAACATTGCTCCACATGATTACATGAAGGTTATCGAAATGAAGGCGGCTGGAATTGAGTTGGACATGCACTTGGGCGCTCTGTTTGGCGGTGGAAAAGATGCCGAAGTTGAGTTATTAGCAAGGCTGGGAAGAATTGTTGGAATATTAGTTATGCTTCGTGAAGAGTTCATAGATGTTTTCGAAATTGAAGAGCTTTGTCAACGAATTCTCGCCGACGATTTGCCTGTGCCACTTTTATTTGCAATGCAAGATCAGAAAACAAAAGGAAAAGTTAGTGCGATTATTTCAAAACCTAAGATAACACAGAACGATGTTGATGAACTGGTTGATTGCACACTTGAAGCGTTGCCCGTTGTGAAGCTCAAAGAGAAGATGAAAGCCTTAATAAAAGAAGGATCAAAACTTGCTAAATGTTTACCTAATCAAAAACTAAGAAGCAAACTTCAGATTCTCTTATCTTTTATGCTTGAAGATCTGTGACCTTTATGCAAGTATTCGAACAGGGATATCTCTCTTTTTCGCTCTCTTAACAGATGCCTTCTTCATCTTATTCCCCTCAAGTATTATTGTAGAACATATCTACTTATTAAGGTTTGTTGTTGAACAAGAATACAGAATGGTGATTAAGAAGAGTTTTATCTTCAAAAGCCGCATTTTTCAGTGAGTTAGAATATGATTTCAATAAACGCAGTTCGAGAGAAAATTGCTTGGAGAGAGACTGCACCATCGATTTTTTTAGTGCTCAACAGTTTTGTTTGGTATGTAATAACCTATGTTGTTTTCAGCACAATTGTTAATGGACTAGAGTTGATTGAAACAGAAAAATTGAGCTTGTTCGCCACGTACTTTTTAGGTGTTGCAGTTTCGGCAATATTTGGTTCGAAATTCTTTCCGCGCGCACGTGTCAAGTTTCTATATTTATGGTTGTTCATGGGAGCAGCTGCGACATTACTTTTAATTACAGTTTCTAGCAATGGTATGTGGGTCAATGTTTTGTTTGCTCTTTTTTTGGGCGTTTCGATTGGAATAGGCTTGCCTTCTTGTTTAAGCTTTTTTGCTGATTCAACAAGTATTGAAAATCGTGGTTTCGTAGGAGGAATTATATGGAGTGGTGTGGGATTTATTGTTTTGTTTTTACTCTTTTTGGTGAGCATGTTTGGAAGATGGGAAGCAATTGTCGCGCTAACAATTTGGCGAGTTTTTGGAGGCTTTACTTTTATGTTTCTAACTAGGCAACATGAGAAGTTTGGCGTGCAAAAATCTCCAAGCTATTTAGAACTTGTTCGAAAAAGAGGTGTATTATTGTATTTGTTTCCATGGATTATGTTTTCTCTCATAAATTTTGCAGAGGTGCCACTCTTGGAAAGGGTTTTTGGTGTGGAATCTTTTACTTTTGCAGGATTTGCGGAGTATGTTTTTGCAGGTATTTTTGCGAGTGTTGGTGGTATTATTGCGGATGTTGTTGGAAGAAAGCGTGTAGTTATTACGGGTTTTGTTATGCTTGGTATTGAATATGCCGCGCTGAGTGTTTTTTATGATTCGTCAGTTGCTTTATATTTGTTTATGACTCTTGATGGCATAACATGGGGGCTCTTTTTTTCTGTTTTCTTTATGGCTATTTGGGGAGATCTTGGTGAAGGCCACGAGAAAGAGAAGT
>JAIMAA010000126.1 GCA_023512225.1 Candidatus Bathyarchaeota archaeon | reverse complement strand
CCTTTTAATAAGGGAAAAGTTAATAGAAATGTCTAGCTTATCCTAATAGAAACCAACAATCGTAGTAACGTTTATATTAAGAATGAGACGTTGAGGTTGCGATGAACCATGGGTTTAAGGTCATTCCTATCAGGATGTGCAAGAACGCTAAAGCTTTCAGTAAAGCCTGGGAAAAGCGAGCTGTGGCTATCAATAAAAATATGCTTCTTGGGCATAGGAGCCATTGGGCTGGTCGGTTTTGTCATTAAACTAGTTTCTTCTGTTCTGCAACCAAGCGCATCTGCTACAAGTTAGAAGGAAGATTTTTATGGAGAAAAAGGAAGAAGCGTTTCCAACGAAGATTTTTGCAGTGAAAACAACAACTGGACAAGAGAAAAACGTAGCTAAGCTTGTTGCCGCAAAAGTTGAGATGAACAAAATACCTATAAAAGCCATTTTAGTGCCGGAAGCCCTAAGAGGATACGTATTTATGGAGGCAGAAGGACCGCATATGGTTGAAGAAGCAATAGCTGGAATAAGACATGTTCGCTCGCGAGTCCCGGGAGTTGTGAGTTTCACTGAAATTGAAAGATACATTGTAAGAAAACCGGTTATTGAAGAGTTAAGCGAAAACGACATCGTTGAAGTGACAGGAGGACCGTTTAAGGGTATGCGTGCAAAAATCACTCGCATTGATAAAACAAAAGCTGAAGTCACGCTTGAATTGTTGGAAGCAACTTTCACTTTGCCAATCACTGTGCATTCCGACTACGTAAAATTAGTTGAAAAAGCAAAAACAGAAAGCGGTGAAACATAAAATGGGCGAAAAGAAGGTAATAGAACTACTCGTAAGCGGAGGACAAGCAACCGCCGGACCACCATTAGGTCCCGCTCTCGGTCCCTTAGGCGTGAATGTCCTTGTAATTGTAAATAAAATAAATGAGCTAACCAAAGACTATTCTGGAATGAAGGTTCCCGTGAAAGTCAGTGTTGACCCTGAAACTAAAGACTTCGAAGTTAGCGTTGGAACCCCAACAGCATCAGCGTTAATTGTTAGCGAATTGAAAGTAGAGAAAGGTTCTGGCGCTCCTAACACTCAAAAAATCGGGAATCTCTCAATGGAACAGATTATTCGCATAGCAAAAATTAAACGTGAAGAACTCTTGGCAAAAAATCTGAAACTAGCAGCAAAAGAAATACTAGGAAGCTGCGTCAGCATGGGCGTCACCGTGGAGGGTAAGGATCCACGCGAGATACAACGAGAAATTGATGAAGGCAAGTATGACGAAATATTTAGTAAGAGTTAAGCCTAAGAGAATATTTTTATAACCGCGTTATATTCCCTCATTGGCACGAGGCTCTAAAATGCCCTTAGACCAGAAAACCATCTTGGATGCAGTTAAAGCAGCAAAAGAAAAATCTGAAAAAAGAAAGTTTACTCAATCGGTAGAGCTTATTCTAAACCTCAAGGACATTGACATGAAATCTCCTGAAGGCAGAATTCAAGAACTCGTAGAATTGCCACATCCTCCGCCAGAAAAACCAAACAAGATATGTGTAATAGCATCCGGCGAATTGGCCTTAAAAGCGAGAAAGGCAAACGCAGACTTGGTAATTGAAAGGGCTGAACTTGAGAGTTTAGGTGGCAAAAAACGTGACTTGCGTAATATTGCTGAGAGATATGACTTTTTTGTTGCTGAGGCTCCTTTGATGCCTCTAGTGGGAAAAATTTTTGGTCCAGTCTTGGGTCCTAGGGGTAAAATGCCAGTGCCGGTTCCGCCTACAGCAGATATATCGAGCTTGCTTGAAAAGTACCGCAAAACCGTCATTGCGAAGATGCGAAATCAGCCAATACTGCAGTGCCGAGTTGGAACCGAAAGCATGAAAGAAGAAGAGTTGGCTGATAATGTTCAAGCAGTTTTGAGAGCAGTGGAAGGGAAACTTAAAAAAGGAATTAAAAACATCAAATTCGCCTACATAAAAACTTCCATGGGTAAGCCCGTGAAAATTAAACCATGAAAGAGGAAAACAAATGCCATCTCAACAAGTTTTGCAGGAAAAAATCAATGAAGTTGAGCAGATAACACAGCTGATAAAGAAACACAAAGTCATCGGAATCGCTAGTTTGCAAAAAGTTAGGGCTGCCCAACTCCAAGAGTTAAAAAAGAAATTATCAGACAAAGCATACATGAAAGTTATAAAAAACACGTTAATGAAATTAGCTATTGAAAACTGCAAGGAAAAGCCAGAACTGAAAAAAATCGAAGAACACTTAACAGGGTCAAACGTCTATCTAATGACCGACCTTAACCCGTTTAAGTTGGCCTTACTTCTCGAAAGAGGAAAAGTACGAACAACAGCAAAAGCCGGCGACATAGCCGCTTTTGACGTTATAGTTCCCGCAGGAAACACTGGTCAACCGCCAGGTCCAATAATTAGCCAGTTAAACGCTGTTGGTTTGCCAACAAGAATCGAAGCAGGTAGTGTTTGGATAAACAAAGACACGTTAGTCGTCAGAAAAGGCGAAGTAATCTCTGAAAGACTTGCAAGCGTGTTGTCAAAGCTTGGAATAAAACCCGTAGAAGCAGGGCTCTTAATGAAGGTAGCATATGATGACGGCTTAGTAATAACTGCTGAACAACTCCAAATAGATATAGAGAGCACTAAACAAACCGTCGAAAAATCTCATGCGTACGCCTTTGCATTATCAATAACTATAGCTTATCCGACGAAAGAAAACATGATGACGCTTTTACAATTGGCACATCAGAAAGCTTATGCACTTTCAATAAACGCAGCTGTTCCAACCAAAGATACAATTGCAGACTTAATTCGAAAAGCACATGCCGAAATGTTAAGTCTAGGAAAAAAGGCTAATCAACCTGTTTAGTTTCCTATTTTTGTTTTGAAGTTAAACTAGTCGTCATTGTATTATTTGTCGCATAGGTAATGTAAGATCTCCAACACCACTATGCCGATTGTCGCATAGTAAACCATGAATCCCAGGAAGGTGGCATATGCCAGTACGATGAAACCAAGCAAACCAGCGAAGAGACAGAGGTAGAAGATCGTAATGGCGTGCAGTGGAGAGATGTTCTCAATTACGCGATGCCTTGGAAAATCTTCTTTGAACATTACAAACTTGAGGGCGTTCGAATTTCGTATTCTTTCTATTGCACGTTTTAGATTGTTGGATTTGGTATTTCTCCCCAAATCGTCTTTATGTAAGGTGCTATAATCACTGTTGCCAGAGTTATTATCAATGGAAGCCATTTTATCAGTTTGGTTTTCCACAATAAGTTTCACCTCCTTTTTTGTTTGTTATCGCCTTAAGTTTGTGTAAGGCTAAAGCTTGAGCTGATGAAAAATTCAAGTGAATCTGATGTTTTTTCGGTGAAGTTTCCAACAATTGGAAGTTTCACGCAAAAACTAGAGTTAGCTCCTAAAAACTACTTAACCATTATGAATTCAAAATATGAATTAACGCTTTAAGAGCGACGTAAAATTTGTCTTGCTAAAAGATACTTTTTTTGATATCACATCAATTTATCTAAGGCTTGAAAGCCTATTAGGTGAATTTGGCTTTTGCAGCTATTGCATTGCAGAATTATTTTTTCCAAACAGTCTCTGTTCATCACGGTTTCCAAGACAGTATAAACCTTGTCGGTTTTGTCGTCTGGAGATATATGGACACCACATTTTGGGCATCTGAACTCTCCTTTTCCTCTGGTTTTGGTTAAGTCAACGGTGTAGAATTCGGCTCCTTGCAATTTTTGCTTCCTTCTTGTTCTCTATCAGTAACTACTTATTGCAAATTTTAAATGCTTGTCGGAAAATTCTTCTATCTACTCAAAATTACGAGCTAGAGATTGATTTCGTGCTGTTCTTAGACGTTTGTATGCGATTGACAGAAAAGGTTTATATTTTAAAGCTTGGTATTTGAACCGAAAGGTGAAACGAGTATGGAATATGTTTACGCTGCCATGCTTCTTCACAAGGCTGGAAAAGAAATAAACGAAGAAAACTTGACACAAGTTTTGACAGCAGCAGGCATAAACGTAGATGCTGTGAGAGTAAAGGCTTTAGTGGCTTCCTTAGCCGAGGTGAATATTGACGAGGCGATTAAGTCTGCTCCTACAATGATGGCTGCACCCGCAGTGGCGCCAGCTGCAGCAGCACCAGCGGCAGAAGCTAAGCCAAAGGGAGAAGAGAAGAAAAAGAAGGAAGAAGAGGAGAAAGCCAAGGAAGAGGCAGCGCTTGAAGGTTTAGGCGCACTTTTTGGTTAGAAACTCTGTCTGGCGCCTAGCAGTTTTTCTCTTTTAATGTTCCTTAATGTTTTAGGCGTTTCAAAATTACTAGTGGTAGCCATCCGCAGATAATCATTAATGTGCCTGGGAATGCCTTTAACTCATAATTTAGTAGGATTGTTTCGAAAATGAAGAATGAAATGCACATTGCGGCAACTGATAAGATTGCGAATTTTTTACCGAACTTTTTCATAGTTTGTATGCCTAGTAATCCGGCAAAGAAAAAGTCACCTAGACCTAGTGACATATAGTCAGTTGTGATTGTAGGAAGGGTTGGTAAGGAGACTAGCACTGGGAGTCTTAGAACTGAAACGTGTCTTGCAGCGGAGACCATTGCGCCCGTGAACAGGACTAGAATTATGTCCATAATTGTTAACAGTGCGGCGAAAATCAGCGAAGTTTTCCATGTAAATAATGTTCCTAGATAGAGAATTATTAAGACTGCGAAGACGATTCCATACATGTCAAGTAGATAAGGAAAGCATATTGGGG
>JAIMAA010000125.1 GCA_023512225.1 Candidatus Bathyarchaeota archaeon | reverse complement strand
TGCCGGTTGAGTGCGTAATAGCCGATACCTGCATAGGAGGTGTTGCGGAAGCTGCCCAGGCAGCAGAAAAGTTTGCCCGCGAGGGCGTTGGGGTTTCAATTTCCGTAACCCCCTGCTGGTGTTATGGAACCGAAACCATGGACATGGACCCATTTATTCCAAAGGCCGTTTGGGGGTTCAACGGCACCGAACGTCCGGGAGCAGTATACCTGGCTGCAGTGCTGGCAGGTCACAACCAGAAAGGTCTTCCTGCTTTCGGCATTTACGGCAGAGACGTCCAGGATGCCTCCGACCCCACCATACCCGATGACGTAAAAGAAAAACTGCTTCAATTCACCCGCGCCGGCCTTGCGGTAGCCGAAATGAGAGGCAAGTCTTACCTGTCCATGGGTTCCGTTTCCATGGGGATAGCCGGTTCCATTGTGGACGAAAGCTTTTTCCAGGACTACCTGGGCATGCGGAACGAATATGTGGACATGTCGGAGTTTGTCCGCCGAATGGAAGAAGGCATCTATGACCCGGAAGAGTTTGAAAGAGCGGTAAAGTGGGTCAAGGAAAATTGTAAGGAAGGTCCTGACAATAACCCTCCTGAAATCAGGAGAAACAGGGAAAAACTGGATACCGACTGGCTGACGGTAATAAAAATGACCCTGATTGCAAGAGACCTCATGATAGGCAATCCCAGGCTGGAGCAACTCGGCTTTGCGGAAGAAGCCCTGGGACTTGGACACGTAGTGCGTAGCGTAAAAAATCGAACGGATCACTTCGGAAAATTTGACTTTGACCGTCTCCTCCGCCGCCGGCGCAGGCGAAACGCTCTCGGACGGCGCGGAGTCGCCGGCGGCATCGTTCCCGTTCGCCGAACGGCCGCCGCAGCCGGCGGCCAGCAGCGGCAGCAGCGCGATCGCCAGCAGCAAGCCGATGAGCCTTCTGGAATTGCTCATGGGAATCTCCCCCTCCGCCAGCAGTATATTCGCCGTCGCCCAAGACGGTTCGGCCTTCTTCGCGAACTTGCGGCCGAGCGGCTGAGCGATGCGAGGTAAGCTGCCGGGGAAGGGCAGTCCATCTGCACACCGTGGTAGAGTAAAGGGCTGGGCCGCCAGCCCCTCCTCATCAAACCGGACGTGAGGTTTTCCCTCATCCGGCTTTCCGATGTTCTTCTTCCTTCGGCGTTACGGTACTCCTCTAACCGGCAAGTTTCTTGAGTCCCGCGAGTTGCGCTGCGATGGCCGCTTGTCGGGACTTGCTGTGCTTTTTACGACGATTATGCTTCTTGTTCCAGAACAGGGTGAGACGCTTCCGGATGTACCAGTCGATTTTGTTAAGAAACTTGTCGGCAAAAGAATCCAGACTGTAGTAGTTCTTCCACCCTTGTATCTTCGGGTTCAGTTCTCCCACCATCCGGTTCATCGTCCAGAATAGCCGGTTTCGCGGTTCCGTTACTTCCTTCACTTTCAGCCTCATGTTCTTCATCGCTTTCTGCGATGGATAGCTGCGAAGGATGTAGGCTTCCTTGTTTCCTTTGAGCATCTTTGGTATCTTCCGGTGGTGCATCCCCAGAAAGTCGAAGCCTTGCCCGTCTCCCCACAGGTTTACAAGCTTGGATTTCTTTTTGTTCATCTCCAGTTCCAGCTTGCCGAATACCGCTTTGAGGACTTCAATCGCCCTCAGGGCTTGTTCTTTGCTTTTGCACATAACGACCAAGTCATCGGCGTATCGCACTAGTGTCCCGGTTTCCGCGAACTTCTTCTCCCAGATCGCATCCAGGTAGTTCAGATAAATGTTCGCCAGCAGCGGACTGATGACTCCGCCTTGCGGGCTGCCGATTTCGGTCTCGTGAAACTGACCATCTTTCACGAAGCCCGCTTTCAACCATTTGCGAATCAGCTTCAGCACCCTGCGGTCGCTGATGCGCTGTTCCACCAGTTGCATCAGCTTCCCATGCGGAATGTTGTCAAAGTAGCCGGTGATGTCGATGTCCACGACCCAGTAAACGCCTTTCTTGACTGCCCGCCGAATGTGCCGAATGGCGTCATGTGCGCTCCGCTTCGGCCGGAATCCGTAAGAGCAGTCCTTGAAGTCCGCTTCAAAGATTGGCTCCAGTACCATCTTCGTCGCCATTTGCACGACTCTGTCCCGAATGACGGGGATGCCCAGCGGCCTCATCTTGCCGTCCTGCTTCGGTATCTCCTTCCGTCTTGCGGGCTGCGGATGGTATTTTCCGTTTCTTAAGGCGTTCTGGATTTCGCTGACGAATCGTTCTTCACCATACTCCTTGACGATGTATTCGATGGTCAAGCCATCCACACCGCCGCTTCCGCCGTTCGCCTTGACCCGTTTCCATGCTTCCCAAAGAATGTCGCCGCGGTATACTTTGTCGTACAGCGCATGAAACCGCCGCCTCGGATTTCCCTTGGCCGCAAGGTATAGTGCGTTTTGGAGTTGTCGAGCTTTTGCTTTGGCGTAGTTAGCAGGTTTGACTGCATTCACTGACTCTTACCTCCTCTGGCACGTGAACAAAGCGGGGGCCCTTTCCTCCGCATGGTTGTGTTGTCCTTGCTTCATCGGTATCTATGACCCCCTCCGACTCCCTTCCCGCAGTTCACCACTTCACCTTTCGGGCTTATAGGGTCGCTTTTTACGGCTTCTGCCGTGCGGGGGAGGGTCTCCCTAGTTCCAGACACAACTTTCTCAGCATGCCGATCCCTCTACACCGGAGAGTTCTTCCGCGCTGCGTTTCCAAGCTCTTCACGCGTTCCATGGCCTTCGTCCATTTTCGCAGGACTCGGCTCTCTCTTGTCCGTTTCCGGTTCTTTTTGACGATGCGGCAGGATTCACTTCATGTTACGGCCTGCTGATTTGCTCGCACTCCCGAGGGAGTTACTTTGTCACGGGGCTTCAGCCTTAGGATTTCTCCACCAAGGATTTTGATCCATTAGTTCAATAGGAATTGACATGACTGTAAATCTATTGACAGCTTGTTTATAAATAGTTTGTCAATGACGTGACAGCTTACTTATAAGATAATTATACGGAATCCATTCGTCTTGAACTGGGGCTTAGTTAAACCTATTTATTCCATATCGGCAGAATTAGCACTTAATGCAGGTTTAGGTGGCCCATGCACGTGATGTGATCTGATGGATTTCCAGAAAGTAATGGAAGAATTACGCGAAAACACCAGAGAGCTTGAGAAGCAATATAGACTGAAGACTTTAAGGAGAATTCTGAGTTTTCTTTTGATTGGTCTTCTGATGCGCAGGGATTTTGACAAGAGAATTTCTGAGCTTGTTACAAGGAATGATTTGATTTTGAAGAGTGTGTTGAGGCGTTTTGAGGAGCATGAAGTTTTGAGAAGGCATAAGCGTGAGGTGGGTGGCAGTGTAGCTTATTCTGGTTTGACTGATGAAAGGAAGTATGTCGCGAATTTGGCAGTATTCAAAGGGGTATTGTCGTCTTTAATGGCGAGTAAAGCCACTGTTAGAAGCTCTGCTCTTTTAGACAACGCGGTTCTTCATCGATATGAGCAAACCATCCTGAACTTGGCGAAGGAGTTTGTTAACCAGCGAGAAGAAGAGATTCGCGAGCAGATCAAGGAGATTGAAGATAGTGGCACGTATCTTGTTCATGATGATAAAGAACGTGTTATTGGCGTGTTGAAGGCGTTTGAAGAGGCTCTCTCTGTTCTGGAAGCGAAGAGTGTGTTAGATGAGGAGTTTGTTTCTGGAGTAAAAAGTGAATTGGAGAGATTTCGTCAGTTTGTTTTAAACTATAATAGGGAGTTTGTTGAACGGCGAAAGAGGGAGTATGGTTTTCTTTTTGTTAAGGATGGGCTTTCTTTGGATGAGGAGCAGAAGGAGGCTGTTGTTAAGGATGATAAGCATAATTTGGTTGTGGCGGCGGCGGGTTCTGGCAAGACTGAGGTTTTGATTACTCGTGTTGCGTATTTGATTAAGCGTAAGCCTGATGCTGTTCAGCCTGATCGGATTCTGGCCATTGCTTTTCAGGATAAAGCGCGGAGAGAGATTGAGCAGCGGCTTCGTTCACGTTATGGGATTAGCGATGTGAATGTGAGGACTTTTCACAAGTTAGGTAAGGATATTTGGGAAAAGGCTGGGTGGCGGATTAGACATACGGATATTGTTGATGAGAACAAGTTTGAGATGGTCAAAAAGATTTATGAAAGCAAGTTGAAAAGTGAACCAGATTTCTATGATGCTTTTCTTAGGTATGTTAGGAGTTTTCGTGACGTTGAGGAGAAGGCGGATTTTGAGGATAAGGAACGTGCTCTGCGCTACAAGAAGACTTTGCGTTATGTTGCCATAAATGGTGTTCGTGTTAATAGTAGGGCTGAGAAGGAGATTTTGGATTTCTTTTTGATGCATAAGCTCAATGGAAATGCTGTTGAGGTGGAGTATGAGCCTGATGTTGATGGGTTTAGGCCTGATTTTTGGTTAAGTGAGTTTGATCTTTTTGTTGAGCATTGGGCTCTTGATGAGAAGGGGGATGTTCCTGAGTGGTTTGGGCAGTCGAGTGAGGATTACAAGAAGAATATGAGACGCAAGAAGGAATGGTTTGACAAGAATGGCAAGTTGCTTGTTGAGACTTTTGCTTATGAGTATGATGAGGAGAATCCTGATAGGTTTGTTGATTTGCTTAAGCAACGCGTTATTGAGAAGCTTCAATCAAAATATGGAGAGAGTTTTGAATTTATTCCGTTGAGTTATGGTGAGGTTGTTGAGGTTGCTTGGGGACCTTATAGAGACCCTGTTGCAAATGATATTCTTAATTTTATTAGGAATGCAAAGA
>JAIMAA010000124.1 GCA_023512225.1 Candidatus Bathyarchaeota archaeon | reverse complement strand
ATCTATATGTGATTAAAATGTGTGGGTCAAGAGGGCATCACTGCGGATGCTGGCACGAATACCCAGAACGGGGATGGATACAATTCCTAATAATGAGAGTGCTTTATGAAAAGCCTATGCACGGCTACCAACTTCTAGAAGAAATTGAGGAGAGAAGCCAAGGATGCCACAAGCTTGAGCCCGGCTCGATTTACACGCTCCTAAGAAGAATGGAGGAACGCGGCCTGCTAGAGTCAAAATGGGAGAAGGTCGAAGGAGGACCAGACAGACGCGTTTATAGGCTGACAGACAAAGGTGTTGAAGCCCTAAAAATGGGACTTGCATCCATAGTCAAACGCAAAAGGCTGTTTGAAGACCTTGTAAACTTCTATCATGAAAATTTTGAAAAACCCGTGAAAGAAGGAGGTGAGAAGCCAGATGTGTAGATGCTGCTGTTGCTGTGGAATGGAAAGACATCATCCACACCACGCGCATAGACATGAAAACGAGCACATGGGCTTCCCATGGCCAATAATGGACGTTGAAGAAGAAATAAAAATGCTAGAAGAATACAAAGAAGCCCTAACAAAAAGGCTGGAAAAGGTTAACAAGCGACTAGAAACCCTAAAGCGCTAAAACCGCCAATCTCCATCTCTTTTCCTTTTTAAATTTGAGAAGGTTATGGAAAATGGATGTAATAAATTTGAAAAGGCTGGTGCAATTTTCAGAGGACAAAGGATTATTGGACACTATGGAAAAACGTAGACGTGTAAAGAAGGATTTGTTCAAAACACGTTGCTTTAACCTTGTGCTTGTCTGCCTTGACAGAGGCCAAGAGATTCCGCCGCGTCCAGAACCCTATGATGTGTGCTTTTACATTGTGGATGGTTCAGGAACATTTACGGTGGGCGACGAGAAAGCTGACTTGTCGGCTGGCGAGATAGTTTTTGTTCCGGCAAAAGTTTCCAGAGGGATAAAATGCAGAGAGCAAATGGTTGTTTTAGGAGTACAAGAACCCTACTAGGAGTCCTTTATACGTGGAGTATGCAATAGCTGTTCAAGAATTGACAAAACATTACGAAGATGTAACGGCAGTGGACCACATAAGCTTCGAAGTTAAAGAAGGCGAAATTTTTGGCTTTTTAGGGCCAAACGGGGCTGGAAAAACAACAACCATAAGAATATTAACTGGCTTAATAAAGCCCGATGGGGGCAAAGCCTTTGTAGCTGGATATGATGTTTTGAAAAACCCTATTGAGGCAAAGCAGCGTGTCGGAGTTGTTCCAGAAGTTTCAAACGCCTACGTGGACCTTACAGCATGGGAAAACCTAGCCTTGATAGGCAAGCTTTACGGTGTGCCACCACAAAAACTCAGGGAAAACGCCACAAGTCTTCTAAAAGAGTTCGGATTATACGAGGTTAAGGACAAGCTTGTTAGAGCTTTCTCCAAAGGAATGAAGCAGAGGCTCCTACTATGCATGGCTTTGGTTAACGACCCAGAAGTGCTTTTCCTAGACGAGCCAACATCGGGACTTGATGTTGAAAGTGCAAGACTCCTACGGGAAAAAATAACTCGGTACAATAAAGATGGGAAAACAGTTTTCCTATCAACCCACAACATGGAAGAAGCAAACCAACTTTGCCACAGAATAGCCATAATAAACCATGGCCGGATAGCAGCCATAGACACTCCCGAAAACCTCAGAGCCCAAAGCATGGAACTCCAATACATCGAAGTAGCCTTCAACAAAACCGTAAACACACAGGAATTTTCAGAAACCCCAAGCATTATCAAGACTGTTCCTGCAGGCAATAAAGTGCGCATCTACGCGGCTGACCCATCCACAGTAATAGAGTTCCTAGTGGAGTATGCCAAAAAGAATAACCTACGCATTTTAAGCCTAAACACCATGATGCCATCCTTGGAAGACGTTTTCCTAAAACTCATAAGAGGGAAGGAGGCAGTCATCAAATGAGCACTCTTACAGAACAGTTTAAGCGTTCCCTCGTCATAGCTAAAAAGAACATTAAAATCTACTACTCAAAGGGGCCTGTCATAATCTTTGGGCTTGTTTTTCCGCTTTTTCTCGCTTTAGCCTACGTTATTGGACGAAACATACCGCTTAAAGAGGTTTTGCCCGGACTGATTGGCATGACAACATTCTTTACAGCCACATCTGTTGGGCCTTCAATCGTACCTTGGGAGACACGCTCAAAAACCCTTGAGAGACTCCGGTGCTGCCCAGTTGCCCTATGGACAATTATAGTAGGGGATATGCTCTCATCCTTTATCTTCGGCCTTATTATATCTATAATTCCGCTAGCCTTAACATTAGTCTTGGGCATTCAGCCACTAAACTTCATAATGCTCCTTCTCGGCTTGATCATCGCAAACCTATGCTTTGCAGCTTTGGGCGTGTTGCTTTCAGCTTACCCGCCAACAGACATACCAGCCACATCAATGATGCTCTCATCCCTAGTCAAGTTTCCACTAGTCTTCATAAGCGGAGTCTTCATACCAGTAGAACAGCTTCCCAAATGGGGAACAGCCATAGCCTCAATTTCTCCACTAACATACTTCACAGACATGGTTAGGCAGCTTTTCACAAACAAGGGCTTTTACCCATTGGCGTTAGACTTCTTAGCACTCATAGCCTTCACAACAGCATTTGCGTTTGCAGCAATAAAGCTACACGAGAAAACTCTTGCAAAACGGCTGAGTTAATTTATTAACGCCGAAACATTATGAAGAAAGTCACTGTAGTTATCCATCAACAAGGAAACAACAAACTTCAAAACCATTTTCCTCCATGCTAACTTAAACCCAGAAAAGGTAAATCTTTGTTTATAAAGGAAACCGCGGACTTTTGTTAAATTCACGAGCCTTTCTAGTCTGGCCTTTTCCGTGTGGCATGACAACATTTAATGAACACACGCACACAGAAACCAAACAATTCACAGAAGTAAACTTTGAACACTCTGCGAAAAAAATGGTCCCACGTTCTTCCGAAAAAGAAAATAGCATCTCCAACACTAAAAACCTACGGGGTTAAGTGAAAATTTAGCGGGGTTGCCCTAGCCTGGTAGGGGGCAGAGCAATAAACGTCTAAGCCTGCTAAGCCTGTGGTCAGCAATGGCCGCGCGGGTTCAAATCCCGCACCCCGCACCAAATGTCGCGACTGGTGTTTAAATTCTCGGTTTTCGGCATTCCAGTGCAGGTATGAGCGATCGACTAATTAATTGTTTGTACTCTTCGTTTTCTATTTTAGGCAATATGCAAGTTTTGATAAAACTTGATGTTTCCTCTTTTGGTCTATCCGTCTTGATTGGTTCAAAAATAGGGAACCGTTCAACCTTTATTTCCCCCTTTTCGTTGATTTCAAACTCCGGAGAGAGCAGTACCGCAAAGGAGAATCGTGTACTCATTCTTGATACTGCGCGACCATGTTCTTTACTTGTTTCAGCGTAGGTTAAGTAAATCCACTTGTTGATGCTTGGAAGTATATTAGAGATTATTGCTTTTACGTGCTTTAGCACGATACATGTATTAAATTCATTGAGTGCATTGAATCGATGTTCTTAAGAGCTTTTTCTAGTATGTGAATTTGTCTTATAGCCTCCTTTTCTTCTAAGACTACATCTTTGTCTTTGTCTGCGAGTGGTTGGTTCAGCTCTTTTAGAAGTTCACGTCGAATTTCGTCTTGAGTTTTATGGTTTCTTAATGTAACATAGGAAAAAGTACATATTCCCTCAATGGCGTAGGTGGCATAATAGGATGTTAAACTTCCTCCTTTTTCTATCGCTTTATCAAACCCTTTCAAAGTTGCCAACACGAAATTATAAGGATGATTGCCTGGAAGTTTGCTCAATTCTTCTGCAAGACCAAATTCTCTCATAATGAAAACTTGCTCTCCAATCAAGTATCCGTATAAATTAACGAGGTCCAACCAAGTAAGTTCAGTTGAAGAAATCCTATTTACTTTTGAAAGTATTTGTTTCTCTCTTCTTAAAAGATTGGTCCAGTCTTGCATTAAGTACAGCTTATTCCAAACGTCATTGAACCCAACCTCGTAAGCTTTCGCTATGAAAATTAGCTTAAGGACCGCCTTCGTCTCGAATAAATCTTTGAACATAGTTTGATCCTATTTTCCTCTTCTTTTTTCGAGGTATTCAATGTTGTCATACTTTTCCTTGGTTTTCTTCTCTTGTTCTCTCAGCCAGTTTGCATACCCTATCTGCTTTATCCTTTCATAGTTTTCTCCAATCCTGTATGTTTCCTTCTGATAGCTGAGCTTCTCACAACCTGAAAACTCTTCGCAAAAGTAGCAGTTCTTCAGTTTCTTTCGCAGACAGCAGATTCTCACTTCGCAGCGTGGCATTCCTCCGCCTTTTAGACAACTTGAGCAACTGGAGTTGGCAAACCAATTCAAACCTTTAATCAAATTGTCGAAGTTAAAGTCTTGAGTGATTTTATGTATCCATTCAGCATACCCATAAGCATCAATGAACCTTTTCAAATCTTTTGCCATTTCTGGGATGCGTGTTCGCATACCGCAATGGTCACAGCAGACACCGCAATAACCTATTACCACATCTGCACCCAATGTTTCCCTTTCCTCTTAATGATCTTATAAATATTTATCGATTTCAAGTTAAATAGAGCTGAAGCGAGAGCACAAAATTCCGAGAATTTAAACCTCGACCTATCTACGGTTTTATGGTAGCCCGGGAGAGATTCGAACTCTCGTCAGCGGGTCCAAAGCCCGCTATGCTTGTCCGCTACACCACCGGGCTAACATCCAACTAACTTCTCAATAAGTCCTACCAATTAAAATCTTACTATCTCTACGAA
>JAIMAA010000012.1 GCA_023512225.1 Candidatus Bathyarchaeota archaeon | reverse complement strand
GACCAGTAATAATCACCAACAATATAAGAAAGATTACAGCTTAAAATTAGAAAAAAGATTGAGGTTTAGCCATGAGCACGATTGAACGTAAAACCATTTACTTCCAAGAAGCAGGCGCTCAAAACACAGATGCGCTACTCAAACTTGTCAAAGAGTACATAGAAAAAGAAAGCATAAGAGACATAGTAGTTGCATCAACAACCGGCGAGACAGGAGCCAAAGCATGCAAAATCTTCAACGGCTGCAATGTCGTCGTAGTCACTCATTGCCACGGTTTCCGTCAACCCGGAGAAACTGAGCTATTAGAAGAATATAAGAAAGAGATTTTGGCAAACAGAGCGAAAATCTTCACGGGCATTCACGCCTTAAGCAGTGTAGAACGGGCAATCCGCAAGGACTTTAGCACTATCCAACCTTTAGAGCTTATTGCAAACGTGCTTAGACTTATGGGAGAAGGAACAAAAGTATGCGTGGAAATCACCTTGATGGCAGCGGATGCCGGCTTAATTCCAGTTGACAAGGACATTGTGGCTATTGCTGGAACTGGAAGAGGCGCAGACACAGCACTGCGAATTCATCCAGCCAATGCGGCGAGGTTCTTTGAACTAAAAATCAGGGAAGTAATAGCAAAACCACTTAAATTTTGAATAAACATTAAAATTGAAGTTTCAAGCGGTCTTTATTAAACCCGCCGATTGTAAAGAAAAACTCTGAAGGATGCGTTGACCCATTGAATTTTTCGGAAAAGCTGAAGAACGAGTTTTCATTCTTTCGAGGAAATTACCTAATACTAATAATAAGCTGGATTCTGATGGATTTCGCCCACGAACTGCCTGGAACATACTATCCTGACTATGTCATTCAACTCGGCGGAAGCGCAACAATCCTTGGAATAATAATGCTTGTTTCTCTGTTAGCCTTAGCTTCTGTTCAGTTTTTGGGAGGATACTTAGCGGACAAATATGGAAGACGATGGCTTGTCTCAAGTTTGACATTTGGAGTTGCCCTCTCATTCATTTTTTACGCGATTGCTCCAAGCTGGAAGTTCATTCTGATCGGAGCAGTCATACAAAACCTATGCCTACTATACCAGCCAGCCTTAAACGCTCTAATGGCTGATTCGCTACCGCCGGAAAAACGTGGTATGGGATTTTCTGTGCTTAACTTGATAATGAGCGTTTCAACCACGCCGGGTCCTGTTGTTGCATTATTTTTGGTTACTGCTTACGGATCTATAATGGGTATGAGAATAGCCTATGTCATTGTTATATTTTTATATCTAGCAGCGGCGATAGTGCGCCTAAAATTGAAGGAAAGCGTCAAAAACCCAGAAAAAATAAACATAAAAGAGGCAATACGATCCTATCCCAAAGCCATAAAAGAAGGAATAAACGTCTGGAAAACAGTGCCACGTTCGACGCGGTTTCTATTTTTCTCCGAACTAATTATGCGTTTTTCAATCGCCATGACCCAGATGCTATTCATGGTTTACGCTTTCTACGTGCTCCAGATAGGAGGAACACGAGAAGCCGACCCAACATTCCAACTTGCTCGTATAAATTGGGGTTACGCCATGATTGCCCTGTTCATCTGCATGATATTCTTATCTTTGCCAGTAGGCAGGCTAATTGACAAAATTGGCAGGAAAAAACCTTTACTAATCGCAAACCTTCTGATGATTCCAGCGATATTATTGTTTATTTTCGGAAATTACTTGACACTCTTCGTAGCCATGCCGCTCGTTGGATTCTCGATGCTTCTCGGTTTTTCGTCTTATCAAACAATGTATGCTGACCTTGTTCCGCAATCAAAACGAGGAAAAATAACTGGTTCAGCGAACTTTTTCGCTTACATATTCATGGCTTTAGGTGCAGGTTTGGGTGGATTCTTGTATGATGCTGTGTCTCCTACGCTTCCGTTTTTGCTTGCGACCGCTTTTGCAATTCCTTCTACAGTTTTAATATTGCTTGTACATGAACCAAAGCCAGAAGAAAGGCAAGCGTGATTCACGCAACCTTGGTAAACAAATGCTTCATTTGACAAAAAAGTTATGTTGAAATAAAGATGGAAGAGGTAGTTGTGATTTGTGAGGGGCTTGCGCGAAGAAACTTCTGCTATACTTCGACGCTGTCACGTTTGCTGAAGTATAATATGTCGTGATGTTCCACGTATCCGCATTCTTTGAACAACTTCTTTGACGTAGTGTTGTAATCTTCGATTAAAGCGCAGAAAATTCCTAACCCATGCTTTCTAAATATTCGCTCTGATTCAGAAATCAAAGCTTTAGCAAAGCCCCGGTGTCTATAGTCTGGATCAACTGCCAGACGGTTTATCCAGCCTTTTCGCATGTCGCTGCTCAGAATTACGACGCCTACAAGGCGGTTGTTCTCAAACGCCCCAAGAAAAAAATCTGGGTTAGCCTTCATTTGCACTGCTATCGCTTCTTTACTATCTCTTCCTTTGGGTTTAAAAGGCAACCCCGCTTTACGCCAAAGCTGTAGTATTTCTTCATAGTTGGCTATGGTTAGCTTTCGAATTTCCATGCAATCACACAAAGAATGTTGTGGCTACGGTTCTTTTTCAACCTCTTTTACGACATCTTCAATTATGTCTAATGCAGAATCAACAAGTTCTCGCGTGATGTTAAGCGGAGGCGCAACCCTAATCGTTGAAACTCCACAAGTTATCACGGCAACTCCTCGTTTCCATGCGCGCATCATGATTTCAGAAGCCTTTTTAGATTCGGGTTTTTTGTTTTCTTTGTTTTCCACAATTTCCATTCCAATCATTAAACCTTTGCCTCTTACGTCGCCGACTATCTCGCTTTTCTCTTTCAACTCTTCAAGTCTTTTAAGAATGTATGTGCCTTGTTTGGTCGCGTTCTCCAAGAGTTTTTCTTCCTTGATTATTTCGATTACGGCGTTTGCAGCAACACATGAGAGTGGGTTACCACCGAAAGTGCTCGCGTGAGAACCGCCAACCCAATCCATAATTTTTGCTTTAGCTATTGTTGCGCCTAAGGGCAATCCCGAAGCTAATGCTTTAGCGCTACAGATGATGTCAGGTTCAACATTCCAATGCTCGATTGCAAACCATTTCCCAGTTCTGCCCATACCGGACTGAACTTCATCATCGATAAGCAGAATACCATATTTGTCTGCAAGTTTCTTTAGTCGCTGGAAATATTCAGGTGGCGGAACCACGTATCCTCCTTCGCCTTGAATAGACTCAAAAACAATGGCAGCGACATCTTCAGGAGGCACATACTTCTGAAGGACAAACTCGTCAATAAAGTCCACACACCAATAGTGACACTCTGGATAGCTCAGTTTGAAGGGGCAACGATAACAGTACGCATATGGAACATGAGTGACACCTGGCATAAGCGGGAAGAAATAGCGCTTTTGGGCGGGTTTGCTGGCAGTGAAAGATAAAGAGCCAATTGTGCGCCCATGAAAAGCACTTATGAAACCTATGAAAAGTTGCTTACGAGTATGCCACTTTGCAAGTTTAATTGCCGCCTCAATTGCTTCGGTTCCGCTGTTACCAAAGTAGACTTTTTTGGCGCCTTTTCCAGGCGTAATTGAAGAGAGATTTTCTGCAAGGTCAACCACTTCCTTATAGAAGAAATCTGTGTTAGAATAGTGTAGAAAACGGTCACATTGATTTTTTATCGCTGCAATCACCTTAGGGTGATTATGGCCAACGTTTAGGCATACCAAGCCAGAGTTGAAGTCTATGTATTCGTTTCCATCTACGTCTTTCACAATACAGCCTTTTCCAGACTCTACAACAAGTGGGTAAAACCGCACGTACGATGGCGAAATCAGTTCTTCATCTTTTTTTACGAGTGCTCTTGCTTTGGGTCCAGGTGGTGTAACAACGATTTTTGGGTAATTCATTTTAGGTCACCAATATTAAGGGGAATAAGGATTAGAAAAGAGGGTTTTATATAATTACCTATCTTTTTTAGCTAAAAATAATGGTTAGATAAATAGTCCAAAATAGGCTAGTTGCACATTCTATTAGTATTTTGGAGGAAATTAAGACGATTTATGGTCGCGTCACGGTAATCTCAATCGCTGAAACATTTGACTTTTGACCTTCGCCTCGAGTGACTTCCTCTGTAGATATGTTGATGCTTTGAAGCTGCAAATCCTTTAGAAACGCTCGTCTCAGCAGCTCAACAGTGTCAACAGCTCTACAAATCACTCGCCCTCTAGCTTTAACTGTAACCTTTTTGGCGCCTGAGTTGAAGAAAGTTAAGCAAGCGACCACGTAGTTCATCACTGGTTTTTTGCCGATAAACACGACATTGTCGTTTGATTCTGGGTTCCGCGATGCTTTCGTTGTTTTTTGCGCTGTTTCCTCCTTTCGCTTCTTTTCTGTCATATTCTACCTCCTTTTTCGCTGATTGCAAATGGGTGGCATCGTAAAGCGGACTATACATGGATTTTGAGATTCTTATATTTTTCCGTGCAGTGCAGCATCAGACATACTGCTTGACGCCAATTTACAGTAGTGTTCCCAGTCCTCGTCAACCCACTGTTGGATTCTGCCGATATCTTCTTCTGTTAAGTTGCGGAATCTGCCTTGCAATTGTAGATATTCCTTAATGGGTTTGCGTTTGGCTTTATCAACTAGTCGGTCGCTAGGAGAATTAAGCTTGAACTGGCCGTATTCGATTTCATATAAAGCCCATAATCCCGTTTGAACGGCAAGACGTCCAAGCTCCACTGTTCTGTTTGCGTCATAACGCCATCCTGTAGGACATGGTGCCAGAACATGAATGTACTTTGTGCCTTTGATGTTCCTTGCCTTTCTCAGTTTTTCTATAAAATCTATTGGGTAGGATGGGCACGCAGTTGCGACATAGGGTATTCTATGCGCAGCCATTATGAACGGCATGTCTTTTTTTCTTTCTCTTTTTCCAGAAGGCGTTGTCGTCGTCCATGCACCATAGGGCGTCGCTCCGCTTCGCTGCATCCCAGTATTGCCGTAAGCCTCGTTATCATAGCAGATGTAGATGAAGTTTGTTTCTCTTTCAGCAGCCCCAGACAAGGCTTGAATTCCAATGTCGACCGTTCCACCGTCGCCAGCCCAGCCGACAACCGTTATGTCTTCCATTTTTCGTTGACGCAAAGCAGCAGCAATTCCAGAAGCCGCGGCTGCAGTAGATTCAAACAGAATGTTTTGGAGAGGAACAGCAACAGAAGTGTAAGGATAGGGTCCTTGAATCACGGTTGTACAACACGCAGGAACAACCATTATTATTTTATTTCCTAGAGCTTTGAAGAGCAAACGAATCGCGATAGAGGGACCGCAACCGGCACAAGCGGCGTGACCCTTAAGTAGGTATTCTTCTCTTGGAAGTTCTTTTATTGTCACCATTATTCTCACTCCCTCAAATCAACCCATTCAGTTTCTTTCTCAACTTTACCGGCGTGCATCTGTTTTAGCGATTTTTTAGCAATTTTCTTGATAGCTTCTGAAGTGACATCTCTTCCCCCTAAGCCTGCAATAAAGCCTGCAAGTAATGGTCTGTCTTTTCTGTTGAAGAGAGACGCCTTAATCTCTGAAGCCAGAAAGCCTTCCATTCCAAAGGATATGTGGCGGTCTATTGTCGCCAGCATTTGTGCTTTTTCTGCAAGTTTCATCATCTCTTCTACCGGGAATGGACGGAAAACCCGAACCCTTGCTGACCCGACTTTTAAGCCTTCCTTGCGTAGGCTGTCGACGGCTATTTTTGCGTCGCTTGCCATAGTGCCCATAGTAACCAATATCAAATCTGCGTCATCGCATTTGTACTTCTCAATCAGTCCGCCGTGTTCAATACCGAAATGTTTGCCGTATTCCTTGTCGATTTTTGGAATCAATTGTTTTGCGTTCTCCATGGCTTCTTGAATCATGTAGCGAAACTCCATATACCAATCTGGCGAAACCAAATTCGCATGAGACAAGGGATGATTAACATCTAAAATCCACCCACATTTATACGGTGGCAGAAACTCATCAATCTCTTTCTGTTCAGGAATTTTTACAGGCATGTAAGTGTGCGAGAGAATGAAGCCTTCTAAACAAACCATGGCAGGCAAAAAGACTCGTTCGTCTTCACAAAGTTTGTAAGCTTGAATTACAGTATCGAAAACTTCTTGATTGTCAGCGCAATAGAACTGAATCCAGCCGGTGTCCCGTTGAGAAAGAGAGTCGCTAAAATCTGGCCATATGCTCCATGGAGCACCCATGGCGCGGTTAACCACCGCCATTACAACAGGCAGACGAGAGCCCGCTGCCCAATGCAATGCTTCATGCATAAGGGCCAAACCGTGAGCAGAGGTTGCTGTGAAAGTTCTAACTCCGGCTGCAGCCGCAGCAATACATGCAACCATGGCGCTGTGTTCAGATTCCACTCGGATGTATTCAGCGTCCATCTCTCCACTTTCGACAAAATCAGCTATTTTTTCTACTACAGTCGTTTGAGGAGTTATTGGATACGCGGCTACAACCTTTACTCTTGCTGCCTTTGCAGCGTATCCGGCGATATGATTCGCCGTGTCAATAATCATTTGAGCCATTTATTCTTCCTCCCGTTTCATAGTTATTGCCTTAACAGGACACTCGTTAGCACATATTCCACATCCTTTGCAGTAATCATAGTCTATCTTTGGAGAATCATCTTCTTGGCGCGTTATTGCCGCATCTGGACAGTAAATCCAACATATGGTGCACCGAGTACACTTAGAATAATTAACTTCTGGCCGGAATGTCCTCCAAGTTCCTGTTTTTCCCATGCTACCAACTGTAGGTTTGGATAACGGGGTAAGAGGCATTTCCTTACGAGTTTTTGAAGCATTGCTCATGCATATTCACCATCCTTTCATTAAACGGTCATAAGCCAATTCTGCAGCCCGAGCATTCTTTTCTCCCGCTGCGCCCGACCATGTTTCTTTTATAGCTTTTACAACGCTTGCCAGCTTAACTTCGCCAGTGGCTTTAGCAAAAGCACCTATTATCGACGTGTTAACTACAGGCGAACCGGCGACAAGGAGGTTTAATTCAAGAGCAATTCCTGTTGCGTCAACCGCGGCGACTTTGCAATTTTTTATTCCAGTTTCAGTGGGATTCTTTGTCGTGTTTAAAATAATTATTCCACTTTTCTTCAACCCTTCAGTTACATCCACAGTTTTGTAAATTAAAGGGTCAAGCACAATTACATAATCAGGATTGTACACTTGACTATGCACAAGAATTGATTCGTCGCTTATCCTTGCAAAAGCTTTGACTGGAGCACCACGCCGCTCTGCTCCAAAATAGGGAAAAGCTTGAACCCACTTGCCTTCAATAAAAGCAGCATGCGCCAATAACTCCGCGGCTGTTACGCTGCCTTGTCCTCCGCGCCCATGAATTCTAATTTCCTTAAGCACGGCTCTTCCCTTCCATTGAGAAAAGAGAAATGCTTGTTTCAGACTTATTAGTTTAGCTTAAACAAAACATCAAAAATAACATTAAAATTAGACCACTTGACACAAAAACTGGAGCTACTATTCTCTTTGCTCTTCGTTTAGCCCTATCTATAAGAAGACACAAAGTTTCCAGCGCTTTTTCCCCTATAACCTTAACATTGTGAATCTCCACTTTACGGCAACCAACTTTAACACGTTCCAGATTAGACGCGGCAGCAACTGTAGCCTCTCGTATATACTCAATAAGTTTTTCGTGGTCTATAGCCTCGCCAACAGGGTGATATCCGCGTTCAACTAGCACTATGGCATTTACCAAATGTGTATCTGTTGTGAAAATTTCGCCCTCGTTTATTCCTATGGAAGAGAGGGTAGAAAGGATTTTTTCACGTAAACCGGTAACCATGTTATTGCCGTCAATGACCACGTATGCGGTTTTCTGTGCGCCTACTTTTACAACCGTGACGGTGATGCCTCCTGGTCCCATGCCATCTTTGAGGCTGAACTCTTTTGGTTGGACATTGGCTACGCCGACTTCGAAAGGTAACTGTTTAAGGGAAAGCGCCTTTTCTAAACATTCAACTGCAACAGCTTTCAATGACCTTAAAACTTCTTCTGTATCCGCATTCTCATCAATACTGTTATGGGCATTAACAACCGTATAGCATGTTATTCCATGCTTTTCTGCTTCTTGACTAACAAAAAAACCTAACTCTTGAGGAAAATCTTCTGTAGTTTTAGGTGCAAGACTGAAAGAAATGAAAGCTGACTTACCAAACATTTGACAACACGCAGTTGCTATGCCATTACTAACCTTAACAAATGGCGTTGCCCTTGTCTCTAACCCTTCAAAAGTTACTGAGTCAATAACATGAGCGATTACTTTTTGGTTTTGGGACTGCGAAGCTAAATCAAACTCGTGCCCGAGCAACCCGTGAGGAACGCAAGCAACACAGTTTAGAGTGTTTTCCAGTGACGCTTTAAGCATTGAAGGCAAAGGGCTGCTTCCAATGTTTTTGAAAGGTCCAGGATGAATAGATGGCACGGCAATTACTGCTTTGGGTTTTGCGGAATCAAATTTTATGAGAGAAACTTCCACGTTTTGTTCTTCGCCCAACTGCTCAAGAAAAGTTTCAAACGGAGCATTCAAGTCCACAACCCAATTAAGTAAGAAAGCCTTCAAAAGAGATAAAGAAGGAACTTTAAGCGTTTTTTCACCCACACGATTTAAGGGAAAAAGGAAAAGCCAGCTTGAAATGATGCTCATAGCAGGCGCAAATATAAGAAACAAAAATAGGGAGTAGTCAATTCTCGCCCACGCCACCATAAATTGAAGTACGCAAGGAATTGGTTGAAGAAAAGAGGCTGCGAGTAGTTTACTGTAGCTCTTGAACGATGTTGCGTTAAGAACCGTTAACCGAAAAATCAGCACAGCAGAAAATCCCAAAAGACATAGTCTAATCCACCAAATTGAACCAAACCAAACAGCGACGATTACTCCTATAAAAATGAAAAAAAGCCAGAAAACCCAACAGAAAAGTGAAAGCCCAGTTGTTCTTCTCAAATCGTAAATGGGGTCACCCCTTAAAACTAAAATGCTTATGATGTGGTCAAGAACGATATTGGTAAGCAGCAGAGAAGCGCCAAGAAGTATTCCTAAAATTAATCCAGAAAAAGAAGGGAAGAGGATGATTACAGAAAGTATACCGCTGCCCACGCAAAGAAAAGCAAGAAAGGAAATCATTTTCCCGTATGGCGGAAGCTTAAACAACGATGAATAATGCTTAACTGCCTTATCCATGGATATAGATAATGGGTCGCTGTTCACCACAGGCATCCTCTCATTCAAATTTCCTATGAAACATTACTAGGCATATTTTAAAGTGTCGCGAAGCTCAGTATAATCGTCACGAAAAGTTAAGACACTCTTAGGAATAATCATCAATGCTCGAGCCTTAAAATTTTTACATAAACGCTGAAAAAATGGAAATTATAAGCCAAGAGGTTATCATTGCAAAAACACAGAGGTAACATGACTTCAATAGGGGCAACTGTTTTATTTACCAAACGTCTATTATAGGATTTTGCGAACCTTATGCCAGAGCAAAATGTTCCACCAACGATATTTCATATGCTCGAGAAAAATCTGGGTAAACAAATACGGGTGATTTTAGACCCCTCATACGGTTTTGAAGGAACGTTGGCGGCGATTACACGTGAGCCCGCCGGAATATGGCTTTCTGAAGCCGAAGCCGTCATACTACGTGCAACAATTGCTCAACCAATACCACAAGTTGCAGGAAGAGAAGAAAGAAGCGAAATATTTGTTCACCTTAACTCTGTTCAACGAATAGAAGTTTTACATCCGCCTTCTAGACGTTAGAATTAATGGTTAACGGAAGAAGACGTTTGCCAGAATACATACAACAATTAATGCTATTGCTAAAGCCACAAGTATTTCAGGTTTGACCTTGATTCCTTCGGTCTCCTCCTCAAAGAAGCGAAGCAATCCTGCGCTCGCGGCGGGCATTGGCGCTGATTCTCTTTTCTTTCTCTTCTTGCTCATTGTAGGACTCCCTTTATGAAAGCACAAATAACTCTACGAGTTTCTCTATTATTAATGTTATGTTGTTTCAAAAGAGTTTTTATTTGGGAGTGAATGATAGTGTGATGCAAAAGGTGTTGATGATGGTGACCCCGCAAGATGAATATGACCATGTGATTAATCTTCTCCAGCAACATCACAAATGGTTTCAAGAAAGCATTCCACTCATAGCAAGCGAAAATATTCCAAGCCCAGCAGTCCGCGAAGCCCTTATGTCAGATTTTGGAAACCGCTACGCAGAAGGATGGCCTGGAGAACGCGTTTACGCGGGGTGCCGATTCATAGACCAAGTAGAGTTCAAATGTATTGAGCTCATGAAAAAACTTTTTGAAGCAGAGTTTGTGGATGTAAGACCTATTTCTGGTGTTGTAGCAAATCTAGTTGTTTACACTGCGTTTACAGAACCTGGCGACACCATGATGGCTTTGTCCATTCCGTGTGGAGGGCACATCACAACAGGCAAGAAGGAGCTGGGAGGAACAGCTGGAGCTGTCCGCGGTCTAGTAGTTGAATATCTACCATTGGATTATAAAGAATTGAACATTGATGTTGACAAGGCAAAGGAAAGAATTCAAAAATTAGCGGCAGAAGGAAGACCACCTAAACTTGTCATGTTCGGCGCAAGTGTCTTCCCGTTTCCACATCCAATTAAAGAATTGGAAGAGACGATTCGTTCAGTAGGAGGAATAGTAGCATATGACGCAGCCCACGTAGCCGGGCTAATCGCGGGAAAACAATTCCAGGACCCTCTAAGAGAAGGCGCAGATGTGGTAAGCCTGAGCACTCATAAAACATTCTTTGGACCACAACATGGCGGAGTTCTTTCATGGGCTAAATACGCTGACAAAACAAAGCGTGCAACATTTCCTGGAATGGTAAGCAATCACCACTTACACGCAGTTGCAGGTGTCACAATTGCATGTGCAGAAATGCTTGAGTTCGGACAGGAATATGCAAGCCAAATAGTGAAAAACGCTAAAGCGTTAGCCCAAGCACTTTACGAAAGAGGCTTCAATGTCTTAGCAGAACATAAGGGTTTCACGCAATCGCATGTGATTCTAATCGATATAACGAAACAAGGAGACGGTGGCACAATCGAGGAGACTTTGGAAAAAGCAAACATTATAATTAATAGAAACTTGCTGCCATGGGACATCAAAGAAGGACGCCATTTCATGCACCCAGGTGGCATAAGATTGGGTGTGTCTGAAGTTACAAGACTTGGAATGAGAGAGTCTGAAATGTGTGAAATAGCGGAATTCATTAAACGCGTGGTAATAGAGAAGGAACCCCTAGAAAAAGTGAAAACGGACGTTGCGGAGTTCCGAAGGGACTACCAAAAAGTGCATTACTGCTTTGAAAACGCAACAGACGCCTACAAGTACATAAAAATTCGATAAATGCTTTTAATACTTATAATAAACGAAAAAATGCAAATATGGACTATTGGGCATAGCAACCGTTCAATAGATAGTTTTCTCCAAATACTAAAAGGGCACCAAATTCAAGTGCTTGTAGACATCCGCAGATTTCCAACATCAAAAATTGAACACTTTAAAAGGGAGCAACTACAGAAATGGCTTCAAGAACGCGATATAGAATATGTTTGGCTTGGCAGAGAATTAGGAGGATATCGACAAGGCGGATACAGAAGATATATGAAAACCAAACTTTTCAGAGAAGGAATAAAGAAACTTTGTGAGCTTGCAGTGAACAAGCGCGTTTGTCTCATGTGCATGGAAATAAACTCAAAATATTGTCACCGCCGATTCGTCTCCGCCAATTTAGAAAGAAAAGGCGCCACGGTAATTCACATAATCGCAAAAGAGCAAAAGAATCTCATACCTTAAGGCTGCAATAATTGCACTCATCGCTTGTCAAAACTTAAAACCGCACCCAAAGAGGTCAACTTCTTGCCTCCAGACATATTTGGAGAAATCTATGAATAGTTCAACATGCCCAAGATTTTGAAAGCCTTGTTTGTAAAGGAATCGAATGGTTTGGATATTTCGTACTACAGGTCTTACAGATAAAAATCGCACTTTCATTTGCCGGGCTTCTGAGACAGCTTGTTCAACCAGTTTTCTTCCAATCCCCTTGCCGTGATAACTTCTGCTAACGATGATAGGTTCTATTTCAGCCTCATTCTCTTCAACTATCAAGCCGACAAGCCCAACAACTTTAGAATCATCAACCGCCACCCAGAGATGCTCACGCCCAAACCTTGCAAGATATTTGTCAAAATAGTCTTCAGGATGTTCTCCACCGATTGTGGAATCTTGGTAAATTTCACGATGCCATTCTGTTAATTCATGCCATAAAAAGCGACATTCCTCCAGATCAGCATCTCGGTATTTACGAACAACGAAGGACATTAACACCCTAACCCCCATTACGACATAAACTGATTTTATCTATAATAATTTCATCCTCTATGTTTTAATAAGTGAAAATGCACTTTCCGCGTGATGACAGGTGAAAAAATTTGCACATATCAGAGTTCCAAAAAATGATGCATCAAATATACTTTCATAGAGATTCTAAACGCGGAGTTGATGGAACTTATAATTGGCTAGTAGACGAGATAAATGAATTAGGCGAAGCGTTAAAAGCAAACAACAAAAAAGCTCTGGAAGACGAATTTGCGGACGTCATCGCATGGCTAGCCTCACTCGCAAACGTCGCCAACGTAGACCTAGAAAAAGCAGCAATAAGCAAATATCCTAACCAATGCCCGAAATGTAAGCACACACCGTGTAATTGCCTCTTTTAACCTAAATTTTCCAATCGTTTCTGCCCCAAACCCGTAAGACCCCAAACGCGTGGCTTATTGCCTTTTCTTTCAACTATCCCTTCAGCTTCAAGAAGCTTCAAATGATGCATAACAACGCCATAATGCATTCCTGCTTCTTTCATAATAGTCCTAGTATCGAGGGGATGCCCCTCAAGAGTGTTCAGTATTCGAGTTCTAGCTTTGAGACCGAGTTTGACGTTTCTTATACGTGCCAAGTAAGCATTAGGATGATAAGTCTCCTTGAACATGTTCACCGTAGATTAATTACACCGTTAAAATAGAAAAAGTTTCTTAGGCAAAATCCGTTAGGCTTATCTGCTTTGGCTTTCGCCCCTCAAACAAAGCGTTAATTTCCTCTCTCACAAGCAAAATTCGCTGAGAATAATATCGTGGCAATCTGTATTTTTCAACAAGATGTTCCGCTACCTCAAGATATTTTTCAATTCCACCACGATAGACAGTGAGAGACAATTGCCCTCCGCAAGAGGGGCACCTGCCACGAAGAGGCAAACGCCGAAAATGTTTATTGCACGATTTGCACCTAAATCCTTGTGTTGAGTAAGCACGCAAGTTTCCAGCGATGTCCCGAATGAAGTGTTTGGTCAAAACTTTTAAGGCTACTTTTCTAGCGTCTACAGCTTGAATCTTTTCAGCTAAATCAAGTTGACTGTTCATTTTTTCAACCATTGTTTTGAACAGTTTATATGAACTCTCAGCGTTTCCCATGTTAATGTTTGACACAGGAGTTGTAAAATTGAAGCCTTCAAATTGCGCCTCTGAACCAAGCCGGTATTCAATGAGGTCGATAAGGTGGCTTACTTGTTTAGCTTCAGCGTTCTCCCATGTTTTCTCATAAAATTCCAATGGGTAAGCCCTAGCTACGTCCACATCATGTGCTTGCCTTTGCACCTCTTGTGGATTAACAATCGGGATTAAAAGCAACGGAGCATCCATTATTCCACCTATCTGCGCAGGTAAGTATTCTCTGGAAAAGTTGAGCAGAGTATCCAAAACAAGCATTAGCGCATCCTCATCGCCGTCGCAATCCCTTCGTTTAGCAGAATGCCAAATGGGATGTGCATAGCATACGTTTAGGTTGGTAAAGCCCACAATGCGTCCTATGATGCTAACAGAAGTGTGCGGAGCTAAACCGGCAACTAAATGCCCAACAAGGTCTTCTACTCGTTTAACATTGTAGCAAGGTAAAAGCCCATAAACTTTTGTTAAGAGCTCGTCGAGAAAGTTTGCAACATGCACAAAGTACTCCGCACATTTCATAGGAATTATGACATCTTGAATTTTTAGTTCGCACACTTGGTTTGGTTCTGTTAGTTCTGCACCATCAATTGCGTGAGTATAGCCCAATTGTCTAAGCTTATCAACAGAAACACCAATCTCAGAAGGTTTAAAATGCGTCAATGGAGCGTTTGTAACATCAAAACGAATTGTTCCATCCTTATAAACTGACAAACCATGTCTCGCACGCAAAACACCCTTTTCGAGGATTTCTGGAACTTTCTTCTCGTTCGTTAAACCTTTGACGCCTTTCAATATCTTTGGTGTAGAAACGCCTAAATGGCTACATGTGCTCTCAAGCATTTCTCTCAAGTTGATTACTTGCTTTTGAAAGAACTGCAAGGGTACCTTACATGTAGGGCATTCTTCTGCATTCAAAACTCTTCCACAACGAGGACAACTTTTCTCGAGAACAGTCTCACAACCACAAACAGGGCAAACAATTCTAAACGTGAAGGTTTTGCAAACTGGGCATTTGCGCTTGACAACTTCTACAAATGTCGGTTCCTTTTTTGCTGCCTCAACAATGTCCCGTTGAGAACCACCAGACAAGCCCATGGGGAAAAGAACATGAACAAGAGGCTTCATCTCCCGCCTTTTCGCTTTCTCAGGTCTCCCCATCCTAGCACCAACAAGGGTTGGAGCCTTCTCTCTTACTTGCACGCCAGAGAGCAAACTAATTGCTTCCAGAATAGTCTGCACAGATGAAAAATTTTCATCAAAAGATTTTCCGTAACCAAGACAAAACGCGAATGCGTGGGCATCTTCATTTTTAATAAGAATCTTGCCATCGAAAACTTCATGTGGCAAACAAATTGTTTCCAAATTCTGCTTGACATTCGCCTCAATTTCTCCAACGATTTTGCAGCAAACGCCATTTTCAAATTGTACCTCCGCTTTATGAAGCCAGTTTCTTAGCAATTTAAGGTCTTCAAACGAAGAAAGGTACGACCAGAAAAATGTAAATGATGGATGTAGAGGCACATGCAAAGTTAACGATAACGCAACAGCCTCCTTAACATTAGGTTTGTCAAGGAATGGATTTGCTAAGAAAGCCTTTAGCCTCTCAAAGGAAATCTTCGTTGCTTCTGCTACAGCATCCAACTTTCCATTAAACTGCTCTGCAACCGCCTTTCGCAAATCTTCAACCCACCATTCTTCAACATACCCAGAAGGCGCAAGGGATTTACTACTGTACAAGAAATCGCCATAGCCAATCAGCATGTCTCCTAAGAACAAGATTTTTTCTATGTCACCTTTTATGGTATTAAAATTTTCAATTGTAACCCGAACAATGGACCCATTCTTTAACCGAACAATAGGCAGCTCCACAGTATCCACCGGCACGGCAATGCCGCCTTTTCCGGGAAGTTCTAAACGTAGTTGAGTGCCTGCTGCTAGAAAACCTTGAAGTACAAGCATGGTTGCAGGATGGATACCCACAGCAGATAAACCTGTATTCCGTGCCCTACCATATCTTAAACGGAAACCCCCACGTCTAGACGGAAATGAAAAGATTGGACGCCCAGCAATAACATCATCCATAAACCCTGCAGACTTCTTCTCGGATTTTTTACGAAATTCCTTAAGCCAATCCCACCCTTGAATTCCAAGTTTCTCGATTATTGTTAAAACTTTGAGCGCACGCCCAACAACACCGTCATTCACAACCCTTAGTGCGCCACCTCTTACACGGTTAGTCTCTATCCGCGGAAGGTTCCTAAAAGAAGAAACTTCCACGGGATCGGATTCTGTGCCCGTTACTTCAACCGGAAGCCACTGAAGCGCCTTACGCAATTCATCATCCGAAACATGATATTGAAAGCGGCTTACAGAGCGTTCATAAAGTCTAACCTCCTCAATGAACCGCAGAATCTCTTCTTCAGTAGGCTTATAACGGTCAAGCCCCAGCAACCTCCGCACAAAATCTCCAACAACCAATGTTAGAGCTTGGTCTGTTCCACCAGCCGATCTTATGGGACCGGCAAAGTAAATGGCAAGATACCGTGTTCGGTCACGATTTGTTTTGATTTTCACTTTCGCTACGCCTTGAAGAGGCGCTGCTGTCAATCCTTCAGTTAGAATTGCAAGTGCAGTGCGTATTGATTGCTCAGCTGCTGCTTCAGCTTCCATGTGCCCAAATTTGCCATAAACAATTTCCTCAGCAATCTTGAAGGCTATCTCTTCTCGCGGCAGCCTTTTGCTCAGTTCTCTTATACTTTCAGCGACACCTTTCGGTCCCACGAGCCCCTCTACTAGATCGGCTAAGTCTTTCGCAAGTATACACTCCGGTTTTAGTGTAGGATCAAGGCCTTTGGCTCTGGCTTTTTCGCTTATGGCATATAATTGGTTCAGTTTACTTTCTAAAGTCTCCACATATTGTCGATATGCTTCGCTCATTGGACCGTTCAAACTTTCCCCCATCCACAATTCTTTTGCCATACTATATTTTGGTTTTGTAACACAAAAAACGCAAAAATATTAAAGCAGGATACTTCTACTCCCTATGAATTCTACACAAAAACATTGTTGACCATTTTTCTTTTGAGCGCCCCGTTGCTTTATAATAGGCGTCCCCTGCAAGTTTACATCGCTTTTCAACACATCCTTTACAGCGCTCATGTCTCAAATCAGAAGGCCCATCACAAACGCCACAGTTAAGTATCAAAACTTCACCTAACCCCCTCAGTGTAGCCCAAGCATATTCATATTCATCGTATTGCGGCTCGAAATCAGGCCAGATGTCATAGACAGTTTTGTTTCCAAGAATTTTCTTTAAGGCGGAAAAATAGTTTTCAAAGGCAGTCAAGCATGTTTCACATCTTGCCTTGCCTTATGCCCTCTACAATCTCAGAAACTTTTTGCTTAACTTCGTTGTTTTCAACAACATTGCCAGTGACGATTATGTCAGCCCCAGCCGAAGCTGCAGCTAACGCTTGTGATCTGGATCTTATGCCGCCTCCAACAATCAAAGGGATGTCGATGTAATGTTTAACAACATGAATCATTTCAGGAGAAACTGGTTTTTTGGCGCCAGATCCTGCTTCTAAATATATGAAACGCATACCCAGATATTGCCCGGCTAAGGCATGTGCTGCAGCGAGTTCGGGCTTATTATATGGAACTGGAACTGCCCTACCAACGATGCCGGCTGTGCCGCCCTCACCAACAATTATGTACCCCATGGGGATTGGCTCTAACCGATGTTTCTTAACTAAGGGAGCCCCCAAAACTTGGGCGCCCATTAGGAAATAAGGGTCGACAGAGTTTAAGAGGGACATAAACCAAATAGCGTCAGCGTAGCGAGTTATGCCTGTTACGTTGTTCGGAAAAAGGATTACTGGAATTTTTACTGTGCGTTTGATAGCCTTAACAACATGGTCTAAGTGTGTGCTGGAAGTAAACGTTGAGCCGCCAACCATTATAGCAGAAGTGCCGCTCAAATTTGCTTTAGTGGCGATTCTAGAAGCTTGAGGGGGCGTCACTTTTTCTGGGTCTATGAGGGTTATGTGAATAGACCCTTCTGACTCGATTTTTTCAAGGAGATATTTTTCAACACGCCCTATCATGGCTAACCAACTCAGCTAAATGTTTTTAGTCTCAGGCAAAGAGGTTTTTCTTGAGCTTCCGTAAAGTTTGTCAGTAAACATGCAGTAAATGTCAATTTCTCCTTGTGCTGGTTTCGCGGGGAATTCCTCTTTCAAGCCGCAGCTACCGCATCCAACCACAGCACGGTTTTCTTCTCGGAAAATTTCAACTCTCACGGCTTCTTTTCCACATTTTGGGCAAGAGAAGAATTTGGGCAATCGCTTCTTTGGAATGCGAACAACTTTTCTTCTTCTTCTCCCCATTTGCATCCGCCTAAATTGCAGAGTACATCCTTTTCTTATCTACATTTGTCCTTAAATACTTGCCTATAAGCATAAGACACTGAGGGTGTAGCTGTTTGGAGTTGACGCCTTCAGTTCTGGATTTGAATTGGCAAGAAGTGAAAATGAAAATAATTCGGTTTATTAAGGATTACTTTGAGAGAACTAGAGCAAAGGGCATCATTGTATCGTTATCTGGCGGAATTGACAGCAGCACCGTTGCAGTGCTGTCAGCCTTAGCTATAGGCAAAGGCAAAGTTTTTGGGCTCATGCTACCAGAAAAAGAAACCTACAACGCTAAAGATGTTAAACACGCAGAGCTTATCGCCAAAAAATTCGGATTAAAAAAAGAACGGATTGATATCACCCCCACTTTAGAAGCGTTCTACAATTCAATACCAATCTTTGACCCAGCAGATAACCTTTGCAAAGGCAACATAAAAGCACGAACCAGAATGGTTTACGTGTACTACTATGCAAATAGGCTCAATATGCTTGTTTGCGGAAGCTCAGACAAATCAGAAACAATGATGGGCTACTTTACGAAGTGGGGAGATGTCGCAGCAGACATATCACCAATAATGGACCTCTACAAAACCCAAGTTCGAAAACTTGCATATCACATAGGTATACCAAAAGAAATTGTTGAAAAACCGTCTTCGCCAGCATTATGGCCGGGGCAGTTTGCAGAAACAGAGCTTGGCATAAAGTATGAACAGCTTGACCTTGTTCTTTATGGGCTGGAACATTTCATGAAAGCAGAAGAAATAGCAGGTCAACTAGGCATAGGAAAAGGGCTTGTGGAAAAGGTAAAACGCAGATGGCTTGCCACAGAACATAAAAGGCGGATGTTGTTAACAACAAAAATTGAATATCGAACGGTGGGGGCAGATTTTAGACTCCCACGCAACACGCCTTAATTATCGAGAGGATTGACATGAAGGAAAAATTCAAAATAGCTCTTGCACAAATAAGCTGCAAATGCGGAGACAAGACAGCGAACATAAAGAAAATACAGAAGCTGGTCTCCAAGGCGAAGGAACAAGCGGCTGACCTTGTGATTTTTCCAGAACTCTCATTAACTGGTTACGTTGTAAGAGACCAAATTTACGAGTTGGCAGAAACAATACCGGGTCCATCAACCAAAATCATCGAAGGAATCACCAGAAAAGCGAAAATGCACGCAATTTTCGGCATGCCAGAATTGAGTGAAAAGACGCAAGCAACCGTTTACAATTCAGCAACGCTTATGGGCCCAGACGGTTTTATCGGGAAATACCGTAAAATGTACCTTCCAACCCATAGCGTCTTTGAAGAAAAAAGATACTTCAGACCAGGATACCAAACGGCAGTGTTCGACACTAAACTTGGGAAAATAGGCTTGATCATATGCTACGATATCTTCTTTCCAGAAGTGAGCAGATTGGCACGCCTTACAGGCGCCCAATTAATAGTTTGCATTTCAGCTTCACCAGCCGTCCGGAAAGCATTTTTTGAAGCATTAACAACCGCCAGAGCCATAGAAAACACAGCCTTTCTAGCGTACGTAAATTTGGTAGGCATAGAAGATGGATTGCAGTTTTGGGGAGGAAGTAGGCTAATAGGACCTAACGGAAAAATTCTCGCCCAAGCAAAATATGACGAAGAAGACTTTGTGACATGTGATGTGGACTACGCGGACATAAGACCAGTGGAAACATTTGTTCCAACATTGAAAGACCTACGCCCAGAGCTTTTTGATAAACTGAAAGAAGCTGCAGAGAACCTTTAGAAGAACTATCTGTTTTTTTCCACAGCTTTTTCTATTCTGGCTAATGCTTCTTCTAGCTGCTCATAAGATGCAGCATAGGAAATTCGGAGATACCCTTCACCATGGCTACCAAAGGCGGAGCCTGGAACTGTTGCTACACGGGATTCTTTTACAAGAAAGTCTGCAACCTCTTCGGAAGACATACCAAAGTCTTTTATGTTTGGAAAAACGTAGAAAGCGCCTTTCGGAAGTTTGCAAGTAAAGCCTTCGATCTCATTAAGTCTGCCGTGCACTAGACGACGACGTCTATCAAATTCTCGAACCATGTTCACGATAGAATCTTGAGGTCCATTTAAAGCGGCTAGCGCAGCATACTGCGCAGGAGTATTTACGCAAGCAACGGTGTACTGGTGCGTCAGCCATAAAGGAGCTACAAGTGCCTTTGGCCCATAAACATATCCAACCCTTAATCCAGTCATCGCATAAGTTTTAGAAAATGAATTAACAATCAACGTGCGCTCGCGCATCCCACGAAATGTGGCAAAGCAATAGTGTTTTACTTCGTCATAGAGGATTTTTTCGTAAACCTCGTCAGAAATCACAATTAAATCATGCTCGACGGCGATTTTCGCTAGTGCAGCGGCTTCATCGCGCGAAAGAACGGCGCCGGTGGGGTTGTTGGGATAGTTTAGAATTATCACACGTGACTTTTTCGTGATTAGTGATGTCACATTTTCAACTGACGGCTTAAACCCATTTTCTTCGAAAAGAGGAACAGAAACAGGAACCCCGCCAGCCAATAAAACACCAGGTTCATAGCACACAAATCCCGGATTGGGAATTAGTACTTCATCGCCAGGATTTACCAAACTGAACAGTGCAAGAAAGATTGCTTCTGTTCCGCCTACAGTAATTAATATTTCAGTGTCTGGGTCGTAATGGAGATTGTAATTTCGGTAGACTTTCTGAGAGAGGGCTTCTCGAAGTTCTGGAATACCGTTTGTTGGTGTGTAATGTGTTTTTCCTTCTTTTGCAGCTCGTGAATACGCCTCTAAGACATGTGCTGGAGGCGCAAAATCGGGTTCACCAACGGTTAAATTGATAATTCCGGGTGTTTTTTGCGCTAAAGCGAAAAATCGGCGTATTCCAGAGGCTTTTATGGTTTTTAAGCGTTCTGCAGGTTTAAAGTGTGAAACCAAGAGATAATCCTCAGTATGCATTATTTTTTTCAGCATAAAATGTTTACGTTCGTAAATCAACCAGTGTGATGGGAGAACATTCGACAGTCTTAAAAAGGAAAACTCCGTATACAAAACTGTATTCATTAACAAGAACGTGTAGAGGGAAAAATGTGAAGTTAAAAGAAAACGTACAGTCATGGCTTACAGGCTCTTTAAACGACCCCATTGTAAAAATACTCGCCAAAAATAGCCATTTGACGAAAACACAGCTTGAAACACTCCTCATTGACATTTTATCTGAAAATATCGCAGGCAAACCACTAAAATACGATGAAAAAGCCAGATTACGGCTAATGAAGGCAAAAATAAGCCGAGGAGCCTTTAACAGGACTTTAAAACAGGCAAAAGAAAACGTAATAAAAGCAATCTACACGGTGCTGCTCTTAGGATATCTCGGGGTCTTTGAAAGCACAACTTTAGACCCGTATTTAGAAGTAGCAAACAAATTACAAGAATATGTTGACGCGTACAAGAACATGCCGAACAAAAGTGGAGAAGTTAATGAGCACCTAAAAGTCATAGAAATTATAAGAGAAGAGCTTGAAACAAGCCTAAAACAGCTTTCAAATGCCTCAGAAGGCTTTGTGTGACATCACAAATCACATCAAAAAGCAACCAAAATTGCAAGGCAGCGAACACGGATTGTGTTAACCGCAAAAAATTGCTTAAAATTCAAAAATAACCAGTAATCAAGGCGATTTATAGCACAATAGCAACTACGATGCCCAGCATAATTGTTACAGCAATCTGTGATGTGTGACATCATGGGAATATGGGATGCATGTATAGAACCATAATCTTTAAATCTTTTATGGTAAAAATGTGATGTGTGATGCAACATGATTGAATCACGCATAATCACATGTGAATCACAGAGTGGTGTTTTTGACTGACATTTTATTAATTCTGGTAGGAATGCTGTCTGCTGCAACCGTCAGCGCCGCAGTTGAATATTATAGGCAACTTCGCAGAGTTCAGAAAGAGTATGAAAAGGCGCGAGAGGTTGTTGAAGACATTATTTTGAGTTTTAATAGGCAACTTAAACAAGAAGAAGGAAAATTGGAGACTGTTGCATACAGAGTTCATTCAATTTCTTCAAAAAGCGACAATGCTCTTAGCAAGGCGGAAGAGGTTGACAAGCAGTTACGTATGTTAGAAGCAAAACTCAGTGGCGTTGTAGAGGACAAAAGTAGAATGTTAGCAAGATTAGAAGAGGTTGACAGGAAACTACGTGATGTCGTTGCATCACATGAGACATTAAATACAAAGGTTTCCACAATAGAAGAACAAGCACGCCGTATCACAGCGATTCCTGAAACAAAAGTTGAGGCGGTAATACCTATAAAGAGAGAAAAGGTCATGGCTCCATTAACTGATACAGAGATTGCTGTACTGGAAATGCTTGCAATGGAAGGCTCAAAGACAGCTCCGGAGATTAAAGAAAGAGTTAAGCTGAGCAGGGAGCATACTGCGCGGTTAATGAAGAAGCTGTATGAGGAAGGCTATTTGGAGAGGGACACGAACAAGATTCCGTTTAGGTATAGTGTCAAGAAAGAAATGGAGAAACTTTTGAAGAAAACAGAAAGCGAAACAACATGACATCAAAAGGAAAGAGATTCTTGCTCACGCAATCGTTTAAGACGCTCATCCATTTCTGAAAGAGTCTTTGTTTCAGCAAGTCCGTAGTCTTCTGTTCCTCTTCTCTGTAAATATTCTGGATAATGTGTAACTTTTATCGGCACGGCAAACCGAATTTTTGGTTCGGATATAAGCAGAGCCTCGCCAACATCTAGCATTTTAATTTCAGTATCGCTATATTCCAAATAAGGAGTGTTTTCAGTTAAATATGCTCTATCTTTTCGCAACTCGGTCTTCATTATAACTTTTGTCCATAATTCAGCGAAAACATCAAAGTTAATCCTTGAAGGCCTTGGTGTCACAGCGTTAAGCCCAACTCTGTATTTGCGGTATGTCAGGGCAATATCGGAAAATATTGTTCTCGGCCTGTTAGGGTCAAGAAACTCGTGTGCCTCTTCAAGTGTAATAAGAAGTGTCGGAAGTTTCAGCCATTCTGCATAGTTTTCTTCCCACAGGCGTTTGTAATGTCGTGCAACAGTTGACGCCACGAGGCAAGTTATTTTGTTCTGATCTTCTGAGCTTATTCCTGAAATGTCTATGAGGCAAGTGATTCCGTTGCATAGGTTTTGGGTTACGTTGTCAATGAAGCTGTAGTCTGAAACTGGGAATAAGTCAGAGGAAAGAGAAGACAGTTTAAGCATTAGAGCATCAATTACATGCTTCATCTTATAATCTGCAATGCGCCCAACTCCAACATGCCCTTCCGTTCCATAAACTTCGCGGGTTTCTTCAATCCAGTTTTTACCTAGCTTTTTGTAAAGTTTCCGTGCAAGCCTGAACTGAGGAAGCCCTATGTCAGGGAAAAGGGTCAAAAGCTTTTCCGGGCTGATCGTGTGCAAACCTACAATCATTTTTCCATCTCGAAAGGAGTAATACTGGACTTTGCCGTGGAATAGTGGATGATCTTTTAGTCCTTTTTGGGGTTTGATCCCTTTTCCTTCGAGAAGTTGTCCGGCAAAATCAAAAATCAAGGCTACTGTTTTGGGGCTATTATCGATGATCTGGGCGTTTAAAATTAGTTCGGTATTTGTTTTTCCAGAGCCTGTCATTCCAAACATGCCCATCATCAAGGGTATAGCCTCGATATTTATACCTACGGAACCAAGAGAATGCTCACCTGAACGAAGCTGCCCTAACTCCAATTCTCCAGAAAGTTTGAGGACAGCGCAATCTTCTTCGCTGGCTACATACACTTTGTCTTTATAATTCGGGTTAAAAGTTGGAGAGTGCACCTTGTCAGCGGTTTTCTCTAAGAAGAGAATAGCTTCGACACACCGGTAAGCAGAGTAGGGTCCAAAGGATTCTTTACCTTCTGCCTCTCGCAGTTGTTCGATGGTATCAAGTGTGGAGCTACTCTCAGCGTTAACAATTCTCGCATAAAAACTTCTCTCACCTGAGTCTATGCGTACTATTTGCCCAAAAGAAAGAGTTGCTCCCCTATTGAGGAAGAAGGAAACTGAGTCTCCTTTTGTTCCACATACGAATCCTATAGGGTCAGAACTGCCCATCCCACCACTCCCACTCAAACGCATGTTTTATCCCGTGGAGTTCGTCTGCAAATCTGCAAGAAAATTCTTCCCTACGTAGTGTCTCCAATAAGCCCGCTTCAGCGAGTACGCTTTCTACTTGGTCATGATAAGACAAGAGCATCGCATCAGAAGGCTTCGAAAACTCATGAGCAAGCAAAAGAGGAACAGGGTACCCTAAACAGCGAGGATCTTCGGCTACAACAGTTAAAGGTGCAAGCAATTCACTTACGTCGCTTTTAGTCAAGTACTCCATAATATCGCAGCGGAAAACGCGGGGACTCTCTTTACACAACTTAACAAGGGATATATCGCCATACAAGCTCTGATCTTTATCCGCCTCTCTCACCGGATGAAAAACCCATGTGTCATAGGGAGAGAGTATACTCGTAGTAGCTATGAGATCTCTGCCTTTTTCATCATGAAGCGAAGGAGAATTTTTGCTAATAGCCAAAAGCGTAATCCCTTCTTTTTCGCATTTCTCATACAACGCCACCCGAAACTTCCGCTCCCCGCCGAAATAGCCGCCGCCATCAAGCAAAAGGTAATTACTACGAGGATCGTTATGCTCGTAGTATGAAAAGCTGGTTTTATCTTGAAGAAGATCCAGTCCCATTTGGCTTTCTAATTCGATCCGTATGTCTGTGAGAAAGTTACTACGAGTATGCGCATCGCCAACCACGGTACATAATCTTTCGCGGTAACTCCAATCAACATCGCGTTCTTTTACTGAGGCATACGCAGCCCGCATGAGATAGATTCCCCAGTTGTTTGCTCTCTTAAGTGTCCTTGTGGAGCAATCAACAGCAATAAACTTTCCAGAGAAGCTACTCATTTTCTTCAAGGGCTTTATTAAAGACACAACGGGTTTTGCGGATATTACCGGTTCCTCTTTTACCTCAGCCGAGCTGGTAACTCTTCCTTTGTCAAGGTAAAACCTGAGTTTCTTTTCCATTTCGTCTAAATCCGATTTTATAGCAGTGTCCACTTGTGATTGCTCTCCGTTATGCTGTCCAAGCCACAAAATTCTTCACTAAATTAATTGTTCATATTTGCTAATTATTTTTTGCAAAAGAGGTAATCAATGTTGTGGTATCTGTTGTTTAAGCGTAGCTTGAGGAAAGCCGTGCGCCAGTTTATACTTCAAGTTATTGGCTGCTCCCGTTTTCGTAAGTATTCCTTTTGTTGTCAACCTTGCTAGATAAGTTGCTACCGTACTAAGGCATATGGGCTCTTTAAATTCTTGTTCATAAACAGTTTGAATGTCTTTGGAGGAGAACCACACAATTGGAAAGTGCTTTTGGATTAATACGCGAACTTTTTCATATTTGGATAGTCCATTGCTTGTATCGGTTGGATTGTTGCTCGGATTGGTTGGTTCGGTTGGCATTCCACCTAACAGTTCAACCAAATCCAAAAGCCGCAGCGCCTTTTCTCTAGTTATTTGCCCCTCGAAGGCTACGGCATACTTGTTGCCTTCGCTATCGAATACTTCAACGCGTATTTTTCTTGCTGGCATTGGTTGGCATACACCGTGTGTGGTGTTCACACTTTTGCAGTTCACAAGTTATAGGTGTTATGGTTAAAAGGAAAAAGAAAAAAACCGTTTCTATGAGGAAAAAAGAGAAAAAAAGGCATAGTTCCATTCCTTTTAACTTTACAGGTTTCACATAGCCTTAAAATAAAGAAAGCAGCACAGAGCAAAAGTAAAGCGTTGTTTTCCAGTGGAAGGGTAGGGGTGGCTTATTCACAGAGAAGAAACATAAAAAATTAAATATTTAAAGAAGAGAAACTAAAAAAGCTGCATTATTAAGTTAATTTCACAATGCTTTCACAAAACTGTGAAGAATAAACATAAAACGTCAAACATTAAAGAACAAGTAACTCCAAAGCATATATCAGCAACAGATAACTGTTGCCATCCTTTTCTTTTTCTCTTAAGGAGATCAGTAGATTGAACAAAAATTCGCAGAC
>JAIMAA010000123.1 GCA_023512225.1 Candidatus Bathyarchaeota archaeon | reverse complement strand
AGGATACGTTGCACTAACTTCGGCAAAGGCTTTATCAAAAGCAGCCATAATAAACAATTGGAGAAACGCATTAGATGACGAAACAAGCAGATTGGCTACAAATTCTTGTCGAATGTCAAAAAAACATAAAGAACCAGATATCCCCACTCCTTAAAACATTAAATCAACCACAACCAAACTTGGGCTTAGGAGCCGGCGGAGATCCAATAAAACAGATAGACCTTGCGGCTGAAAACGCTATAATCGCCACGCTGAAAGGATATGATGTCTCCTTCACCTTGATTAGCGAGGAATCAGGCATAAAAAAGTATGGAGAAAATCCAAACGTGTGTTTTGTGACGGCTGACCCGATAGATGGTACAACAAACCTTATGCGAGGAATACCTTTCTATGCAACTTCAATTGCAGTTTCCACACAACCAACTCTGCGCACGGTGCACACGGCACTTGTAACAGACCTGTTTCATGACATAATGTACACTGCGCAAAGAGGAAAAGGCGCTCACCGCAATGACAAAGCAATAACGCCGTCAACAAATTACACGTTGGAAGAAGCGGTTATAGGCGTTGACCTAAACACTTACAAAGTCTCAAAGATAGCTCCGCAACTTTCTGGCTTGATACGTAGAACAAAGCACATACGCCATTTTGGAGCCAACGCCTTAGAAATATGCTATGTTGCAGATGGCACAACAGATGCTTTTATAGACATACGCGGAAAACTTCGTGCAACAGACATGTCTGCAGCATGGCTAATTGCAGAAGAAGCCGGAGCGAAAATAACAACACCAACGGGAAAACCTTTAAGCATCAAGCTTGACCCAAAACAGAAAGTAGCCTTCATTGCAGCTGCAAATCCAAAAATCCACGCAACAATACTTGATTTGATAAAACCTGAAAAGGAAGCAAAATGATAACTCCATTATTGCCGCATCCGGCAGCATTGGTAAAAACGCAAAAAACACGAACAATGGTGATTGCTGACCTGCACATAGGATGGGAAATGGCACTCTCAGAAAAGGGGATACACGTCCCAACACAAACGCCAAAGCTGCTGCAAAAACTGAAAAATATCATATCCACGTACAAACCAGAAAAACTGCTGGTTCTGGGCGATGTCAAACACACTATTGCCTCCGCAGAAATGGGCGAATGGCACGATATACCCGAATTTTTTAACGAAATAAAAAAACAAATACCAGAAATACTTGTAACCCGCGGCAACCACGACGGAAACCTTGAGCCGTTATTGCCCGAGAACATAAAAATATTACCCGCTACTGGCATGATTATGAACGATGTCGGCTTTTTTCATGGTCACCGATGGCCATCACCTGCTCTGTTGAAGTGCAAAACATTAGTAATGGCGCATGTCCATCCTGTTGTAGCCTTTCGTGACCCCGCAGGGTTCAGAATAACGAGACAAGTTTGGGTAAAAGCGAACTGCAATAAAACCCAATTGACTCAAGTTTTGCTGCAAAAAAACAAAGTAAAAATTGAAAAGAGCCCAGAAGAAACATTGTGGAAAAATTATAAAATTAAACCCAAAACTATCCAGCTTTTCATAATGCCTTCTTTTAATGATTTCTTAGGAGGCAGACCACTAAATGAACAAAAACTTTCAGAAAGGGCAGAATCCGAAAGAATTGTTGGTCCAGTTCTTCGTTCTGGAGCCGTTGATATAGAAAATGCTGAAACATATCTTCTTGATGGAACTTTTCTTGGAACTTTAAATCAACTTAAGATTCTAAGATAGGGTCGATTAGCACAAAATTTATACCAACGGCATAATTCACACTAACATGGTGAAAAATATGCCGTCAGATGAAGATTATCCAGACTGGTTCAGAAGAAAACGCTCACCCTTCTTCAGAGGCTGGTTCTTTGAAGACATCGACAAAATGTTCCAAGAAATGGAAAAAATGATGGAAGAAGAATTCAAAACTTTCACTTCCCGCGTCCCAAAAGACTACGTTAGAGAACGCAAACTTCCAGACGGCTCAACAGTGCGCGAACTAGGACCATTCGTGTATGGCTATAGCGTGAAAATAGGTCCTGATGGCAAACCGGAAATTCGAGAGTTTGGAAACGTTAAACCTAGCCGCATGGGACCGCAGGTTAAGGAAGAACGCGAGCCGCTTGTGGACATAATTGAAACCAACGGGGAAGTGCACGTCGTCGTTGAGCTTCCCGGAGTGGAGAAAAAAGACATAAAACTTCATGGAACAGAAAGCACGCTTACGATATCCGTTGATACTCCACAACGCAAATACTACAAAGAAGTCGCATTACCTGCAAAAGTGAGGGTGAAAGAAGCCAAAACAGAATACAAGAATGGAGTTTTAGAAGTCACACTGCCAAAAACCAAAGAAGAAAAGAAACCAAAGGGCGAGCCCATAAGCATAGACTGATGTCCACATAGCTTGTGTTTGCATGGATGAAAACTCAGAAACTGACATGCTAAACACCATCTGCAAAGAAGCAAAAGCCGAAGGCAAATTAACTGGCAAAAACCTCACGAAACTCTACGAAATCTTCGGTTCGCGTTTCACAAGAGCTTTTGAAGCTTTGAAAGAGAATCGAGTTAAAAAGTACATTTTCAAACCCAGCGGCAGAACGGTCTGGGTGGTTGTTGGAAAGGAACGTGATTACCTCATAATGCCTGAAGCAGATTTTTGCACGTGTAACGATTTTTACTTTCGCGTGCTAGATAGAGAAGTCCACCTCTGTTACCACCTCATTGCACAGAAATTAGCCAAAATTTTGGATTGGTATGAAACGATAGAGGAGCATGACGAGCTTTACGATTCATTAATGAGTGAGTGGAAAAAACTAACTCCTTAAATATTTAAACTTAAAATATGAAGGGTAAAGGAAGAAGTTTCATGGATATAGGAGCATACTTTGAAATACTCAAATACACGCTCATGACTGCGACGTTTGTAGCGTTAATTCTAATCTTCCTGCACGTTCTTTATGGAAAAGAGGAAAAGCAAAGCTAAAAACACTTAAGCGCTTGTTTTCTTTATTTCCTTGTGCATTATTAGCAACATTATGATGCTTAAGACCGCAATAACAATTGCAAACAAAATCATCCATATGGCTTCTGGACCTGCGCCTATAACAATAGGAAACGGTCCTATGAATATAATTGTTCCAAAGTTTACTGAGCCACCACCGTAAAGAAATGTGGCAACCATCAAAATTATTATGCCTAGAAAAATTATAGCAAATCCTATAATAAGCAGTATTAGGAATTTCCGAGCGCTGACTAATTCATCAGTTGTCATCGTGCATCTTCACCTCAACACAAAGTAAAATACCACAATTAGTATGATAAGAAGTATCGTAAGCACCAGCGAAAGCAACAGAATAGTTTTTACTGACTCTTTATCTGTCCCAAAAATTATCGGGAAAGGTCCAATTATTATGGCTCCACCACCTCTAGCTTTTCCCTCTTTTCTGATGCTTGAAAATAAAAGCAAAACAATTGCAATCAAGACGACAAGCATACCAGCAAATATCAAAGCTATGCCCAAACCGTAAAATGTCTCAGCGCCCACCGCTATTCAACTTCCTTTTGAAGCAGAGTTAGAGTCGATAAAAGCCTTTTAATAAACTTTATACTTCTAGTCGATTTCATCTTTAGCGGTATTGAATCAGAAATGACGATTGAAAAAATAATTGAGCAGATACTTTTGAAACGTCCAGAAATTTCGAGGAAAGAAATTCTGGAAAGGTTAGAGAAAGAGAAGAAGAAAGCAAGTGGTTTTATCTCTGATGACACTCTGATGCGCATGATTGCCGCCGAGTTTGACGTAGAAATTCCAAAAGCTGAAGTTTCAACACTTTCACTTTTGATAAAGGATTTGGTTCCAAGCCTAAACAACATTGCTATAACAGGAAGAGTCATCGCGGTTTTTCCTCCCAAAACTTTCCGCGGTAATCAAAATGGAAGATTCTCAAGTTTGCTCGTTGCCGACAGGAGTGGTATTTTGCGAGTTGTTCTGTGGAATAACAAAGCCAATCTTGTGGAATCCGGCAAGATAAAGGCTGGGCAGATAGTGCGCTTTTCTCATGGCTATACACGCGAAGATAGCAAAGGACAAGTTGAGCTGCATATTGGAGAAAGAGGTGACGTTGAAATCAGTCCAGAAGATGTGAAGGCTGGAGACTACCCGACGGTTAGCACGTTTTCAACAAAAATTGGGCAACTCACACAGACGCATAAGAACAAGAAAGTAAACGTGATTGGCGTGGTCAAAGAGTTATTCTCAGCGTCTACGTTTAAACGGAAAGATTCGAGCTCTGGAAAGGTCATGCGGTTCACACTGGCCGACGAAACCGGCGAAATTCCAGTTGTTGCTTGGAACGAGAAAGCGGAGAATCTTGATAAAATGTTGAAGAAAAGCATGAAGTTGCAAGTTGTGAATGCAACGGTTAAGAAGGCAACGAGCGGGACAATGGAGCTTCATGTTAACACGGGAACTTATGTAGAAATGTTTGAGCCTGCAGAAGAGTTTTTGAAGATAATCGCTTTAAAAGAGGGTTTAAACAATATCAATGTTAAAGGGGAAGTTGCTACAAAACCCATACAAAGAGAAGTGAAAACATCTAATGGTGAACTTGTCAAACTCACCATTTTTGAATTGAAGGATGAAACTGGAAGAATATGGGTTTCAGCATGGCGAAAACATGCAGACCTCGTTAAAGACCTGAAAATAGGCAACGAAATTATGATAAAAGATGCTTATGTGAAAAAAGGTTTTGGCGAGCAACTCGAAATATTCACACGTGACAAGACATCAATCTCTTTTTAGTGCCGGGGGCGGGATTCGAGCCCGCGACCTCTGGACTGGGCGACTGGCACCCGTGTTCTCCAGATTATGAGTCTGGCGCCCAAACCAGGCTAGGCTACCCCGGCT
>JAIMAA010000122.1 GCA_023512225.1 Candidatus Bathyarchaeota archaeon | reverse complement strand
CCATTATCTTCGTTTTGGCTATGGAGCTGAAGAGACTTATTTGAAGGCAGGCCTGGAAAAAATATCTTCATTGTTAAGAGAGATCAGAAATTATTAAAAATGCAGGGGGGTTCGGGTTTAAATGAAAATTCTTTATCTCCTGGAACCAGAAATAAAAGATCTTTTATCTCTTGAAGAAACTATCGCTGCCGTGGAGAAAAGCTTCGCCGCTTACAATTCCGGAAAAGCTATCCTGCCTGGAGTAATTAACCTGGATATTCCTGAAAATCAGGGAGAAGTTCATGTTAAAGCAGCTTATATCAGCGGTGAAAACAACTACGTGATTAAAATCGCTTCAGGCTTTTATCTTAATCCAGCCCGTGGCCTTCCTGTTGGCGATGGGCTTATGCTTGTTTTTTCAGCCACTACTGGGGCTCTTGAGGCTCTTCTTTTTGATCGCGGTTTTATTACTGAAATGAGAACAGCGGCCGCTGGCGCTGTGGCAGCAAAATATCTGAGTCGCGAAAAGATAAGACGGGTGGCCGTCATCGGTTCAGGCACTCAGGCTCGTTTTCAACTCAAAGCCCTGGCCGTGGTTCGTGCCTTTGAAGAAGTAGCTGTCTGGAGTCGCCGGCCTGAAAATGTCAATAGATATATCCAGGAAATGAAAGCTCATTTCCCTCAAGTCCATTTTATGACCGCATCCTCAGCTCAAGAAGCGGTTAAAGGAGCTGATTTGGTTATAACTGCCACCCCGAGTCGCCAGCCCATTGTCAGAGCTGAATGGCTGGCTGAGGGAGTGCATATTACTGCCATGGGTTCTGATGGTCCAGATAAACAGGAGCTTTTCCCCGAAGTGCTGAAAAAGGCTGACCTGCTTTATGCTGATTCCATCAAACAGGCTGCCTCGCTTGGAGAAATTCATCATGGCCTTAAGACTGGCCTGATTGATGAAAGGAAAATAAACGGTGAAATCGGCGAAATAATTCTTGGCCTTAAAGCCGGTCGAACCTCAAATAAGCAAATTACTGTTGCTGATCTCACCGGCCTCGGTGTTCAGGATGCTGCCGCCGCTTCTTTAGTTTTATCAAAAGCCAGAGCCGCTGGTATTGGCCGCTATCTCGAAATTTAAATAAAAGCCAATCTCAAGAGCAAGGTTTTTAATTTTTTTCTACTTCTTTTTCTATTTATCTAGAAAATTATTTAATCTGCACAATTTTTTAACTGGTTTAGCGTTTTTGGCTTTAATTTTCAGATGTCAGCCTTTATTCTTGTGTTATCGCCGATCAAAAGCTGAAATATCCAGAAAGCCATGACCGGAGAGATTAAACAGGATAACCTTCTCCTTCCCTTCTTCCTTAGCCTTCAGGGCTTCGTCAATAACTGCAGCAATAGCATGAGATGACTCCGGGGCCGGCAGTATCCCTTCTGTTTTGAGGAAGAAGCGAGCGGCTTCAAAAACCTTATCCTGGGAATAAGCCCGCGGCTCGACTATGCCCAGCTTCACCAGATGACTGACAAGAGGAGCCATGCCATGATAACGAAGGCCACCAGCATGAATGGGCGGCGGAACAAAATTCATCCCCAGGGTATGCATGAAAAGAAGAGGTGTCAAACCGGCCGTATCACCATGGTCATAACGCAATTCACCCCTGGTCAGGCTTGGACAGGCTTCGGGCTCAACAGCAATAAAATCAATAGTCTGGCCTTCAAGCCGGTAACGCACAAAAGGAAAAGCCAGACCTGCAAAATTTGAGCCACCGCCAACGCACCCGATAACCACATCGGGAAAAGCTCCAAGTTCCCTCATCTGAGCTTCTGCTTCCAGGCCAATAATACTCTGATGCATGAGAACACTATCCAGAACCGAGCCCAGAGAATATTTTGTCCGGCCATTCTTGACAGCCAGCTCCACAGCCTCACTGATGGCAATGCCGAGACTGCCGGGATGATCTGGATTTTCCGCATAAAAGCGTCGACCGGATTCAGTCTGAGGGCTCGGACTTTCCGCCACTTCAGCCCCAAAAAGTTCCATCATTATTCGACGGCCTGGCTTCTGTCGATAGCTGGCTCTGACCATGAAAACCTTAATCTTGACACCAAAAAGAGAACCAGCATGGGCCAGGGCTGAACCCCACTGGCCGGCTCCAGTTTCTGTAGTCAGAGTTTCAATGCCTTCCTTAGAAGCAAGATAGGCCTGCATCAGAGCAGTGTTGCTTTTATGGCTTCCTGTTGGGCCAACCCCTTCATATTTATAAAAAATTCTGGCCGGAGTAGCCAGTTCTTTAACGAGTTTCTGAGCATAAATGAGAGGAGTGGGCCTGAAGGTGGCATAAATTTCTCTCACCTCATCAGGGATAGAAACATAGCGCTCAAAACTAATTTCCTGGGCAATAAATCCTTTAGGGAAGACTGGTTCCAGCTCCTCTGGTTTTAAAGGCTGGCCTGTAGCCGGATTGAGGGTCGGCGGTGGCAATTCTTTTAAATCAGCCTTAAGGTTATAAAAATGATGGGGCAAATAATCTAAATTCCTTGATGCATAACGCTGCATTTTAAACCTCCTTTTTGAAATTTGTTTTTGACCCCTTATGAGGCTAATAGATTGAATTCAAAAGGATGGGCTAAGTTGAACTGGTCTTCACCGGGCGGAGCGCTCCGCCCGCCACCAGACCCAGGAAAAAGTAAGGCCAAGAGAGGAAGAGGGATTAAACAAAGGAAAAATAAAGAAACCTATCGGTTTAAGTTGATTGCTTCTTTTTAAGCCAAGAAATTTCTTCGACATAGGTTGATTAATTATATTTGAATTTTTTCCTATGTCAAGACCTCGAATTGCCTCACTTAAAATCTATACGAAATTGATTCGTTGCCTCACGAGAAAATCTACACGAAATCATATTGCCCTCTGGCTGGTAAAGCCCTTAAATATCGGGGTGACCTTTGCCAGGAGGCAACGACATGGGGTTAGAAATGAAAGTTAAGCGGGCCATATTAAAGGAGCTGGCCAAAAGATATCAAAGAGGCTCCAAGAGGGAAAAGAGTCTAATATTGAAAGAGTTTGTAAGTCTTACCGGTTATAATCGCTGTTATTCAAGCTGGTTATTACGCCACTGTGGTCGGAAAGTAATCCTACGGGGTAAAGACGGGCAGCAGGTGGTCGTTATCGGGGAAGTGAGAAAGATAAAGCGCAGCAGGCCGAGGATCTATGATGAAGAGTTTAGAAGGGTTTTGATCTGGATCTGGGAAATTTTGGACTACATATGCGGCAAAAGGTTGGCCGCCTCTTTGAAATGGCTGGTGCCGAAGCTTGTAGAACAGGGTGAGCTTAAGGTAAGGAAGAAAATCCAGGAGAAATTGATGAAGGTCTCGGCGGCGACGATAGACAGACTGTTGAGGCCGGAGAGGAAGAAGTATGAGCTAAAATCGCGAGCCAGGACTAAGCCAGGCACTCTTCTTAAACACCAGGTTCCGATAAGGACTTTTTCCGAATGGGATGAAGCGAAACCAGGTTTTTTAGAGATAGACCTGGTGGGACACGACGGGGGAAATAGTTCCGGTGAGTTTCTCTACAGCTTGAACGCCACCGATGTGGCCTCCGGTTGGATAGAAACCGAGGCCTTACGTAATCGGGCTCAGGTCTGGACCTTCCAGGCCCTGGAGAGGATAAAACAGAGGTTGCCTTTCCCCCTGCTGGGGATAGACTCAGATAACGATGGAGCCTTCATCAATGCTCATCTCATCCGATATTGTCAGGAAAACAAGTTGACCTTTACCCGCAGCCGCCCCTACCAGAAGAACGATAATTGCTATGTTGAACAGAAGAACTACTCGGCGGTTCGACGTCTGGTGGGTTATCTCAGATACGATACTGAACAAGAACAAAATCTCTTAGAACAGATTTACTCGCTCTCCAGGTTGTATTATAACTTCTTTCTACCTAACATGAAGCTTGTCAGGAAAGAGAGAATAGGCAGCCGGGTGACAAAAAAGCACGATCTACCTAAAACGCCTTACCAGAGATTATTAGAGTCACCTGAGCTAAGTTTGGAGCAGAAGGACCGCCTTCGCCAGACTTACCAGCAACTGAACGTCGTCAAGTTAAAGAGAGAGATAGATAGGCTAAGAGAAAGGCTCTGGCGGTTACAAAAAACAAAGAAGAACTGCACAAATTTTCGTATAGATTCTTACGTGAGGCAATGAATATGCTTTCATATAGATTTTCTCATGAGGCAACAGGGAAACATTTTCTATATCAAGCAATCAAGATTGTATTTCTGCAGCAACCGGTAAAGATGACGCCGGCTAGTACCGATTTTTCTGGCTGCCTCAGTTTTATTCCAGCGGCAGGCTTCTAAAACTACTCTCAGGCGATCCGCGGAGAGATTTCTTGGTTTGTTTTCCTGGAAAAAATTAACATCAAACTGGATATCTTCGGCTCTAATCATATCGTCTTCAGATAGTAATATCGCTCTTTCTAAAACATTTATTAACTCTCTGATATTCCCTGGAAAATCATAACTCATTAACTTTTGCAGCGCCTCTGTGGTTATTTTCTTATTCAACGTCTGGGTCCTGTTTTCTCTCTCAATAATAGAGTTAATGAGTCGCGGTAGAAGATTTAGATGAAACCGGAGGGGATCAATATGAATTTGAACCGGGCTGAGGCGATAATATAAATCCAACCTGAATTGGCCTGTCTTGACGGCAGTTTTCAAATCTTTATTCGTGGCAAAAATGAACCGGTCCTGGCAGTATCTATCCCGGACTTCCCCCAGACGCCGAAAGGTTCTATTTTCAATAACTCTAAGTAGCTTCGCCTGCAGGGCAAGTGGCAACTCACCTATTTCATCGAGAAAGGCTGTGCCCTTTTCCGCCATTTCTAAAAGCCCTGTTTTTTCGTGATAAGCCCCGGTGAAGGCGCCTTTAGAAAACCCAAAGAGCTCAGCCTCAAATAAATCGGCAGGAATACAGG
>JAIMAA010000121.1 GCA_023512225.1 Candidatus Bathyarchaeota archaeon | reverse complement strand
TAATAGCTGCCATTGGTGGACTTATAGGCGGAGCACTATCAAGATAAAACGTATGCAAACTTTCTCCTTTTTTTGTTGTAGCCCCCTGCGTCATTGGTTCTTGCGATTTTTCGGCGAAAGTTTAAAATTGAATAGTGGCAATTAGCCAATACTTAACAACAAATTTGGGTGAGGGATGACTTTGGATTTTGAATTAACAGCCGAGCAAAAAATGATTGTTGAAGCGGCTTGCGATATCGCGCGGGATTTTGGTCCTGAATATTGGCGAGAGAAGGATAAAAAACACGAGTTTCCCGAAGATTTCTGGAAAAGTTTGGTTGAAGCTGGCTTTCCGGGCATTGTGATTCCAGAAAAGTATGGTGGCGGCGGCATGGGCATGTTTGAGATGATTTTGGCTATGGAGACTTTGGCTTCTGAAGGGTGTGGGTTGGCTGGAGAATGGTTTTTGTGTTTAAGTTCTGTTTTTGGTGGTTTATCCATAGTTAAGCATGGGAGCGAGGCTCAGAAGCAGAAGTATTTGCCGCAGATTGCCAAGGGAATGGAGTTTTGTTTGGCTTTAACAGAGCCGGATGCTGGAACGAACACTTTGAACATTAGCACCACAGCCAAACTTGACGGAGAAGACTACGTGGTTAATGGTCAGAAAATGTTTATTTCTGGTGCTGACCGTGCTAAGGGAATGCTTCTTGTTACGAGAACCACGCCTGTGGATAAGGTTGCTAAGCGTACTTTAGGTTTAAGTCTATTTGTTGTGGACCTGCCTAATCCGGCTGTGGAGATTATCCCAATAGAGAAGCATGGAATTAACTATTCGAAGACTTTTGAAATGTACATTAGCGACCTTAGAGTGTCTAAGGAGTGTCTTTTGGGTGAAGTGGATAAGGGTTGGTATTTTGTTTTGGACACGCTTAATCCGGAGAGGATGAGTTTTTCTGCTGCTGCTTGCGGTATTGGGCTTTTGGCGATTAAGAAGGCGGTTGATTACGCGAAAGAACGCAGAGTGTTTGATGCGCCTATTGGTTCGCATCAAGCTGTTCAATTTCCACTTGCTGATGCGAAAGCAAAAATTGAGGCAGCGCGTTTGCTGAATTACAAGGCTGCTTGGCTTTACGATAAGGGGCAAGAGTGTGGTGCTGAGGCGAACATGGCTAAGGTTGCTGCTGTGGAAGCGGGTATTGGAGCGGTTTATCATGCTATGCAGACTTTTGGCGGTTATGGTTATGCGGTAGAATATGATGTGGAGCGGTGGTGGAGAGAAGTAAACTTAATACGCTTAGCGCCTGTTACGCATCAAATGGCTTTAGCATTCATTGGACAGCATGTTTTAGGTTTGCCTAAGTCCTACTGAAAGGTTAGTTTGAAGGTTATTGGGACCTTTTCTCCCCATGATTGTCGGAGTGGGCATATTTTTTCTGTCTTTTTAAAGACCGTGTTTGCTTTTTTGCGGTTCCACTCGTCGTCTTTTTCTAGTTTGATTTTCATGTCAAAGTGTATGTGTGTGAAGATGAGTTTTTCAAGACTTTCCGCGTCCATCTTCACGGTTGTTTTTGTTTCGAGGTTTTTTAGGTTTAGTTGGGAGTTCTTCGCGATTAAGAGAAATATTGTGTTCATGCAGGAGGCTAGCGATGCGGCGAAAATTTCTTCTGGAACGCAGTAGCCTTGTTTTCCTCCGAACTCTGGTGGAGGACTAACTGTAATGATGTGTTTGCCTTTTATTGATAGGTCGCACTCTGTTCCGCTCTTCCACTTGGCGGTTCCTTCAAAAGTGAAAACTGGCATAGAAGAGTCTTTATTGTTTGTTATCTTAAATTTTTCCCTTTCACATTATGGTTGAAAAGGGATAAGGAAAGTTCTATCTTCTTACGGCTTTGGTGAATAATTAGCTGAATTTATATGAATGTTGATGCTATAGTAATTGGGCTAATCGGAATCTGAAAAAGCGCCGACCAATCAACATTTAACTTATGATTCAACCTATAAATAAGGGGGGCTATACCTTTTCACAGCCCAACAAATCTACTGCCGCAAAGACCTCTGCTTCACCAATAATCGATGCAACCTTTCTACTTCCGCCTTCTCCACATACCCTTTATGCGGACGAAAACCTCCAGAAAACCCCTTCGGAATATGCAACAACTCATGAATCACCGTCTTCTCCTTTTCCTCCTCACTCAACCGGTCATACCGCTCAGAAATAACCTCAATCACATACGCCGGCGGCTTCCTCAACACCTCCTGCCACATCCTACTCAACCCATGAATACGAGCAATCACACGCTTAGACTCCGAACCCACACTCCGATAACAATAAACAAACTGCGGCACCACATGAAACAAACCCAAACAATCCACAACCTCATCAACCAACCTCTTAACATCCAAAGCCTCAACATAACGCAACGGCAAACCAACACCCCACAAACTTTCAGAGAAGCCTCTATCTATAACCCCAAATAAAAAACATACCCTAAAACCACATCGAACAACACCATACACAGCCAAAACAATACGCCCACATCGCTTTTCACCAATCACAAATATCGTCCAGACACCACCCTTTACGGCCCAACACCTCAGGCGGTTGGAAGCCGCAGGCTGAACCGGTCGACCGAAGTCTTCCGGCGTACACCTCGGCTCCATCAAACCCATCTTCTATGGGAGCCCTCGTCCCCAAAAGGCATAGGCTGTTACCAGCCAGCCCAAATAGGGGATTGGCTGCCTATTTTCGGGAGAGGCTTCGGGCTTAGATGCTTTCAGCCCTTATCCTCAGCGGCGTGGCTGCCCGGCGTTTGCCCTATCGGACAACCGGTAAACTAGAGGCCACAGCGTCCCGTTCCTCTCGTACTGGGGACCCTTTCCCCTCAGGCAGCCAGCACTCCCAGCAGATAAAGTCCGACCTGTCTCACGACGGTCTAAACCCAGCTCACGTTCCCTTTTAATAGGCGAGCAGCCTCACCCTTGGTCCCTTATGCAGGACCAGGATAGGAAGAGCCGACATCGAGGTACCAAGCCGCGGGGTCGATGGGGACTCTCGCCCGCGACGAGCCTGTTATCCCTAGGGTAATTTTTCTGACACATCCAGCCCCCACCAAAGGGGACATGGATGATCGCTAAGCCCGGCTTTCGCCCCTGGATCCCTTACTGTGGAGGATCCAGTCAGGCCGGCTTTTGCCTTTGCACTCTACGACGGGTTTCTGTCCCGTCTGAGCCGACCTTAGGGCGCCCTTGATATCTTTTCAAGGGCGTGCCGCCCCAGCCGAACTGCCCACCTACCGTTGTCTCAGCACCCGAAGGCGCCGGTTAGAAACACGGTTGCAGAAGGACGGTGTTCCATTTTCGCCTCCCCCAGTTCCCGGAGAAACCAGGATCGACGGCTCCCGTCTACACTCTGCATCCGCAGCCGTATTCCAGCGGCAGGCTGCAGTAAAACTCCACAGGGACTTCTTTTCCCGCTGGGAGATCGTGGACTGTTCGTCCACGTTATGTGGATTCACCGGGTACTACGCGAGGACAGCGGGGCCCTCGTTGATCCATTCATGCACGTCGGAACTTACCCGACAAGGCATTTGGCTACCTTGAGAGAGTCAGAGTTACTCCCGGCGTTTGCAGGCCCTTAGCCCGGTTGAACCCGGGTTTCAGGTACCTGTACTGGCCAGGATTCAGAAGCCGTTCACACCCTTTCGGGCTTGCGGCTTCCTATGTTTTTATTAAACAGTCAGGACCCCCTTGCCACTGCGACCTGCGATTCCAGCGAGAGCTAAAATCGCAGGCACTCCTTCTACCGAAGGTACGGAGCTAATTTGCCGAGTTCCCTCGCTTGGTGTACACCCGACACGCCTTGGGTTTCTAGCCTAGGGACACCTGTGTCGGTTCTTGGTACGGTCATGAAGGATCCTTCCCAACTCTCTTTTCAATGGCTCCAAGGATCGATTGAACCACCCTAAACGGGCGGCTATTCCCGCTTTCTCCCGGTTCTCGCCATTACGGCACTCCCCGGAGTTATACGGTTAAACAGGGCGACAACCCTGCTCAATCTACCTCGAAGCGTTGAGAGTTGGGCTTGCGTTGCCGCGTGTACCTTCATGGCGCCGGAATTTTAACCGGCTTCCCTTTCGGCTAGGTCGGTTAAGCCTAGCCTTAGGACCGACTTACCCCCAGCTGACGACGCATTGCTGGGGAACCCTGGCCCTTTCGGCGGAGGGGATTTTCACCCCTCTTTGCTGTTACTACTACCGGGATCTGCAATCCTGGTCCGGTCCACCGGATCTTACGATCCGGCTTCTACCCAGCCAGGACGCCTTCCTACCGGATCACGACGCGATGTCGTGCCCTAGGGTATCGGCGGCTGGCTTAGCCCCGTCCATTTTCTGGGCCATCAGCCTCGGCGGGTGAGCTGTTACGCTTTCTTTAAAGGGTGGCTGCTTCTAAGCCTACCTCCCCGCTGTCTAAGGCTGATGACGCCATTTGGTTTGACATTTAGCCAGCACTTCGGGGCCTTAACCCTAGTCTGGGTTGTCCCCCTCTCGGACTGGGAGCTTACCCCCCAGAACCCGTTTCCCGAGGTCTAAGACGCTGATGAATTCGGAGTTTGAAAGGAAAGCGGGATCTTTCGATCCCTTACTTTCCAATCAGTGCTCTACCTCATCAGCTATCTCGCTCGGGACTGGGCTGCGACCCACTTCGGAAGGAACTAGCTATCACCGGGCTAGATTGGTCTTTAGCCCCTAGCCCCAGGTCAGGGGAACGAATTGCACGTCAGCACCCTTGCGGGCTTCCACCAAGCTTTCGCCTGGCTTCACCCTACCCAGGGCTAGATCGCCCGGTTTCTAGTCTCACGGTTGTGATTTCTGGCCTTTTCAGACCACGTGCCTCGTCGGCTAAGCCGACTGCGCACTTGTCGATTTCTCTGCGCTTACGGACTTTATGGTCCTTAGGCTCACCACAACCGTGAACTCCCCGGCCCGTGTTTCTAGACGGAGCGTGCAACCCTAGTCCCCCTCCTTCGTAC
>JAIMAA010000120.1 GCA_023512225.1 Candidatus Bathyarchaeota archaeon | reverse complement strand
GCCTGCGGGTACACGAAATTGACAAGCTGGCAAGCCGAAACCTTCCGAGATGAAAAGGTCTGGTTATGCGAAGACTGCAAAGAAGCATGGGAAAAACAGCAAGCAGGAGACGCCTAACCCTGTGGCTTCAAACACCAAAGCGCTCGCATGCCCAGAATGCGGAAGCACCAGCCTCTACAGAGACGGTTTACGCTACCTAAAAAACGGAACCACAATACAGCGATGGCTATGCAAAGCATGCGGATACCGCTTCACCCAAAGAAAAGCATTACAAGAAAATTTGAGCGGGTCAATAAATACCGCTTCCAACATACTTTCTAACTGCCAAGGGAGCCATGAAGCAACAAGCAGAGCGCCCTCCGCCACAGAGGCGGTGCAAACCTTGGCCACAGTAGAAAACCCAATTAAAAGCGGGCTGGCGGGAGCCACAAAGCAGACAGCAGACGCCAAAGGCAAAATCGTTGAACACAGCTTCTGGCTGCTAAAACAAGGCTATGCGGAATCTACAATAAAAGGGCGAGCAAAACTGCTCAAAATACTCGTCAAGCGTGGCGCTAATCTCTTCGACTCCGAATCAGTGAAGGAAACAATAGCCAAACAGAAATGGTCCGCGGGCAGAAAAGTCAACGCCGTCGACGCTTACACATGCTTCCTTCAAATGATTGGGAAAAGCTGGGAGCCACCACATTACAAACGGGTCAGAAAGCTGCCGTTTATTCCAACAGAAAACGAGGTTGACCAGCTTATAGCTGGCTGCGGAAGGAAAACGGCTACGCTGCTTCAACTGCTGAAGGAAACGGGCATGCGGATCGGCGAAGTTTGGAAGCTTCACTGGACAGAAATTGACTTCGTAAGCAACGTCATAAGGGTCACACCAGAAAAAGGCAGCAACCCACGAGTATTCAAAGTCTCCAACAAGCTCATGAGCATGCTAAAAGCCCTACAGGAGCATTCAGGCTCGAACAGAGTTTTCCAAAAGTCGCTGAGAAGCCAAGCAAGGCTGTTCCACAAACAAAGGCGAAAAATCGCTTCAAAGCTTCAAAATCCTCGAATATTGAGCATAAGCTTTCACACGTTTAGGCATTGGAAAGCCACAATGGAATACCATAAGACCAAAGACATTCTCCACGTCATGAAAGTGCTTGGACATAAGAACATTAACAACACGCTTGTTTACACGCAGCTCGTGGATTTCGGAGACGACGAATACACGGTCAGAGTCGCCCACACAATAGAAGAGGACAAGCAACTAATCGAGGCTGGATTCGAATATGTTACTGAAAGGGATGGCTACAAAATCTACAGAAAACGCAAATAATCTCCCTCAAAAAGTGTGGGGGGTTCGGTGAAAAGTGCGGGGGGTGGGATTTGAACCCACGAACCCCTACGGGATAGGCTCCTGAAGCCTACGCCTTTGGCCATGCTCGGCGACCCCCGCCTGCAAATGAAATGTTATACAAAAAGGTTTAAGAGTTACTGTAGGCTTTTGCTAGGAACGGTGTATTTAAATGCCGACTCACGGTTCGCTTTCAAAGGCTGGAAAAGTCAGGTCTCAAACTCCAAAGATTCAGCCTACTCATAAGAAAAGTCCTAGCCCACGCTTTAGAAACAAGCGCAATTATGAGAAAAGGCTGGTTTTGCAGAGAAAACCTGGACAAAACTGGGTTTAGGCAACAATTAAACTTCTATCTTAACAAGGCATTAGAACACAGAAGTTTCAAACTATTTATAAGAGGGTATAACCAGCACATAGCCGCAAAAACAGGCAAACGCGTCTTGTTAGTGAAAAGGAACTAAACTTTTATCTCTTTTCTTTAACATACTTCGAAGCATGCTGGAAGCTAAGCTTGTAATTTTAAACGCTAAGGTGATAACGCTAAACAAGAAACAGCCACGTGTAGAAGCAGTAGCCATCCGCAATGGAAGAATTGCTGCTGTGGGTTCTAACGGGGAAATTCGCAGATACATAAGCAACAAAACACAAGTTATTAATGCAAAAGACAAAACAGTAATTCCTGGACTTGTTGACTGCCACGTGCACATGACAAGCTTTGGACAGTTTCTACAAACCTTAGACCTTAGAAATGCGCGGTCTATAAAAGCATTGCAGCAGAAACTCCGAGCTTACGCATACAAAAACTCTATGAAAAACTGGATTTTAGGTGGCAGATGGGACCAAGAAAAATTCGCTGAAAAACGCCTTCCAACACGTTGGGATTTAGACGCTGCCGTTGCAGATAAGCCTGTTTTTCTAATTCGCGTTTGTGGACACATAGCCGTTGCGAACACTAGAGCCTTACAGTTGGCTGAAATAACTAAGGAAACTGTGGTTGAAGGTGGAAAAATAGACTTGGACGAAGCCAATGGAGAGCCTAATGGAATTTTACGAGAAAATGCAATGGAGCTTGTTTGGAAAGTCATTCCAAAGCCAAATCCAAAAGAGCTTGAAGAAGCCTGCCTTATGGCGTGTAGAAAAGCAGTTGAAGCTGGACTTACGGGTGTTCATTGGCTTCTGAATTCTGCAGAAGAAATGCGCATAATACAAGGGCTTTATGCTGAAGGAAAGCTGCCTTTAAGGGTATATTTGGGCTTTCCAGTGAACCTTTTAGACAAATTAATTGGTTTAGGATTGCTCACGGGCTTTGGAAATGACATGGTTAAGATAGGATTTGTCAAACTCTTCGCTGATGGCTCTTTGGGCGCACGAACTGCAGCCTTAAAGCAGCCTTATGCCGATAAGCCTGAAACGTGCGGCATGATGCTTTATTCGCAGAGGAAACTGAATAGGCTTGTTTCAAAAGTGCACAAGGCTGGTTTGCAGTTGGCTGTTCACGCGATAGGTGATTGTGCTGTGGAAGCCGTTTTGAAGGCTTATGAAAAGGCTTTGCATGAGTTTCCACGGGAAAATCATAGACATAGAATTGAGCATTGTTCCGTTCTTAATCCAAAATTGATTAAGCGCATGAAACGTTTAGGTTTGATAGCTTCTGTGCAGCCGCATTTTGTTGTTTCGGACTTTTGGGTTGTTGACCGTGTTGGCGAAGCTCGAGCGCGTTGGGTTTACCCGTTTAAGACGTTGATGAAGGAAGGGTTGGTTGTTGTTGCTGGTTCGGATTGTCCAGTGGAGCCTATAAGTCCGTTGTTGGGCGTTTGGGCTGCGGTTGCAAGAAAAAGCTTTCCAGAAGAAAAACTCACGATAGAGGAAGCGCTTAGAGCGTATACTTTGAATGCAGCTTATGCTTCGTTTGATGAAAACAGAAAAGGAACGATTGAAGCTGAAAAGCTTGCAGATTTGACAATTCTGTCAGATGATATGATTAAAATTACGCCAGATAAGATTAAGGATGTTAAAGTGGAAATGGTTATCGTTGATGGAAAAGTGGTTTATGCAGGAAAGTAACTGCGGTGATTAGCGTGGTTTATTTGTTTCTTTTATGTATTTTATTTTGGTTGTCGTGGGTTTGAGTGCGAGCAAAGCCTTAAGAGAACTTGTTGAAATCTTGATGCAAATTCCAAAACCTACAGGCGGTGATGTTAACAAGGCTAAGATGCAAATTGCGGCGAAGTATCAGCTTGAGAAGGTGCCGTCGAACTCTGAAATTATCCGTTTGCTCAAGCCAGACGAGAAAGGTAAGTTGTTGCCACTTTTGCGGAGGAAAGCCACGCGCACGATTTCTGGCGTGACGGTTGTGGCTGTTATGACGAAGCCTTATCCTTGTCCGCAACCAGAGCCGTGTGCTTATTGTCCTGGTGGTCCAGTTTTTGGTGTGCCACAGAGCTATACGGGTTTTGAGCCTGCTGCGATGCGTGGTTTGCAGAATGAGTTTGACCCATATTTGCAGGTTAAGAGTCGTATTGGTCAGTTGAAAGCGATTGGGCATAATGTGGATAAGGTGGAGTTGATTGTGATGGGTGGTACTTTTCCTGCTATGCCTGTTGATTATCAGAGATGGTTTGTGCGGCGTTGTTTGGATGCTATCACAGAAAAGGAGTCAGTAACGTTTGAGGAAGCAAAGAAGAATGCTGAGGTTAGTAGGGTTCGTAATGTTGGCGTTACTGTGGAGACGCGTCCTGATTGGGCTAAGGAGGTGCATGTGGATAACATGCTTAGTATGGGTGTGACGCGTGTGGAGTTGGGTGTTCAGAATCCGAGTGATGATGTTTATGGTTTGGTTGGTAGGAAGCATACGGTTAAGGATGTTGTGGATGCTACGCGGATAATGAAGGATGCTGGATTGAAGGTGGTTTATCATTTGATGCCTGGAATGCCTGGTTCAGATTGGGAGAGGGATTTGGAGGTTTTTAGGGAGGTTTTTGCGAATTCGGCGTATAAGCCTGATATGGTTAAGATTTATCCTTGTTTGGTTTTGAAGGGTACGAGGGCTTATGAGTGGTATTTGCGTGGCGAGTATAAGCCTTACACGAATGAGGAGGCGGCTAACTTTATTGTGGAGGTTAAGAAGTTTGTTCCTTTTTGGGTTCGTATTATGCGTGTTCAGCGTGATATTCCTGCGCCTTTAATTGTTGCGGGTGTTAACCGTAGTAATTTGCGTCAGTTAGTTCAGGAAAAGCTTAGGGCGCAAGGTGTGCGGTGTGGGTGTATCCGTTGTAGGGAGGTTGGGCATAGGATGCTGGTGGATGGTGTTAAGCCTGATGCGGATAATGTGAAGGTTTTGGTTAGGCGTTATGTGGCTTCTGAAGGAGAAGAAGTGTTTATTTCTGCTGAGGATGTGGAGAATGATGTTTTGGTTGGGTATTTGCGTTTGCGTGTTCCTTCAGCGAAGGCGCATAGGCCAGAGATTAAGGCTGAGCCTTGTGCGGTTGTGCGGGAGTTGCATGTTTATGGTCCTTTGGTGCCTGTTGGTAAGCATTTAGCTAAAGCATGGCAACATAAGGGCTATGGCGGAATTTTGTTGGGTGAAGCAGAACGGATAACGAAGGAAGAGTATGGGTTTGGGAAGATTTTGGTTATTAGTGCTTTGGGAACAAAGCGGTATTATATGCGGTTTGGCTATAAGTATGATGGAGCATACATGTCAAAAATGTTAGGTTAAAGCGACCAGCAACAAGGAAAACTTGCCATTTTCTTTTCTGCGTTCTGCGGAAGGTATACCCCCTTATAAATAGGTTGAACTTTAACTTCTAACATTCTTATATGTATGGAATA
>JAIMAA010000119.1 GCA_023512225.1 Candidatus Bathyarchaeota archaeon | reverse complement strand
AGTACGCACAGTTATCTTTACTTTATTTACAACCACTCAACTCAAAGCGTGGTAATCGTTCCCGAGTTTTCACATGTTCTATTTATACTGGTTTTTTTGGTTGGAATATCAACAATAAAAATTTACAAAAGAGGCAATTACTCCTGTTGACGAACGTTTTTCTTTAGTTCTTCAACATTCAAACTTTTTCCGATATATGCTACGCTTGCCATTTCAATAAATAGTCCTGTCTCAACAATGCCTGGGATGTGCTTCAACTTACATTCTACCTCAAAAGGGCTGTGCATGACGCCAAACGTGGCATCTACTATGAGATTACCATTATCCGTTATGACTGGCCCAACTTTTTTTATTCCCTCCCTCAGTGTTGGTTTTCCGCCAATTTCTTTCACTTTGCGGATGACAAATGGTACTGCAAAAGGTAGAACTTCAATCGGTACAGGATGATTCTTTTCTCCTAGGGTTCTTACTTTCTTACTTTCATCCGCCACAATTATGAGTTTTTTTGATGCAGAAGCCACTATTTTTTCTCGAGCCAGAGCTCCGCCCATACCCTTTATTAGGTTTAGCTTTCCATCTATTTGGTCTGCTCCATCTATTGTTAGGTCTAGTGTTGGGTGTTCTTCTAGGGTGGTTATGGGAATTTTGTGCTTAACTGCTAATGTGAAAGCTTGGTATGATGTGGGGACCCCATAGATACGCAATTCTCCCTTTTTTATTCTGTCGCCAATTGCCTCTATGGCATAGGCAGCCGTGCTTCCGCTTCCTAAGCCGATGACAAAACCATCCTTAACATGCTTCACAGCCTCCAAAGCGGCGTTTTTTTTGGCTTTTTCAATCCATTCATTTTTAGTTTTCAATTTCCATCTGCCCCAGTCTATCCAGAACCTTTTCCACTTCAGCCCTAATTTCCTCTATTCTTTTTTCTGCTTCTGTTCTTGGGCTTGGTTTGGCTGGTGGAGTTTTTTTCTTTCTTTTTGTTTTTTCTTCTGTTGTGGGTTTTTCTTCTGGCTGTTCCACCGTCGGTGTCTTCGCAGTCTTTATTGCTATTTCTTTTATTGGTCTTGCTTCCACTTTCGAGCGTAGTTCTTCAACTTTTGTGCTTATTTCGTCGAAGCGTTCGCTGAAGAGTTTTATTAAGTCTTCTTGCATGGCTTCGAGTTCGTGTAGTGCAACCAGATTTTCGTCTTTTGAGATAGCGTCTTTCACGGTCATTATTCTAGACTTATAGGTCTGAGCCAGTCTTTCCCTTTCTTCTTCGGTTATTTTTCCTTCTGCATGAGCCTCATATAGACGTCGGATTGCGTCGCTTAGTATTTCTCTTTCCAAATCTAAAATTCTGAGTTCTTCTTTTGCGCGTGCTGCCTCCTCTGGAGGGACGCTTTTGACGATTTTGAATGGTAAGCCTTGAGCTTTTGCTATTGACTTTTCTTCTTCTGAAATCTTTTTTTCTTTTCTCCAACGTTTTTTCATTGCAAAAATGACTATTACACAAGCGATAATGACCCCTACCACTATTAATGTGACGGTAAGGGGGTCATCAAAGGGCAAGAGTATCCCTCTCTACTTTCATTGTTCTTTATGCATATATAAATTATATAATTGGTTTCATGAATGATTTTGCATGGTAACAAAAAAGGTTTCTGCTGAGCGCCCTGAACATTCACAGCATATTCCAGGCATTTTTTCCACTTTCACTTCTGGAAAATGTTTTTGAGCCATTTGATAAATTTTTTCGGGCTTGAAGCCCAGATGGATATCCCCCATTTTTGTTTTGAATTCTTCAAAGCGATGTTCGCAGAGATCGACAACTACAGCTTTTCCTTTTTTTCTCAACACTGTTTGTATGTTTTTGAAAACTTTTTCTGGTTGGGTGCTGTGGTGTAGCATTAGCGTGGAAAAGACTACGTCAAACTTGTATGGGATTTTGGAGTGTTTTCGTGCTTCTTTTATACTACTTTTGATGTTTTCGGCTAAACCGATGAACGGTGTTATGTTAGCATTTTTCCTTTCTAATGAAAGCAGCATTGCAGGCGTTATGTCTAGGGCATAAAAAGCGGCGTTTGGATTTACAGTGCGGATTTTTTGTGCAATTTTTACTGTGAAAAATCCTGAGCCAGCGCCAACATCTAGCACCGCCGCATTTTTTGGGAGTTTTGGCGGTGAAAGCAAAAACTTGGTAATTGTATCAACTATGCGGTTTACTCCAGTTTCTCCAAAATAGTTGATGGTTATGTTGTCTCTTTTTTCTGCTTCTTTTTGGGTGAAATATTTTGCTTCTTTTGCTAGTGTTTTGGGGTTAGAAGCGCCGAGTGTCTGGAAAAACTGTTCGAGCTGTAGATTTTTGATGTATTTTTCGAAACTTGTTGTTATGTTAATCCTTTCCTTGTTGCCTTTGTAGATATGTTATCCACTAAATAATATAAGAATGCTTGAAAAAACCGCTTATCCTTGTTTTCTTAGTCAGAGCGTGCATTCTTTTTGGATTAATTCGGTTCCTTCTTCGGTGAGTAAGTACTCGCGGTATGTGTTGTGTTCGGTGTATTTAATTCTGCTTTTGATGAGACCGCATCTTTCAAGTAGGTCTAAGTTTTTTTCGTGTTCTGGATGGCGGATTTCCATCCCTCTTATAGTGAGTGGAAGGCTCCATTTGCCAATTTTTGCGATGTTGATTAAGTAGGACTTTAAGTTTTCTGAGCGTTGGACAATTTCCTTGCATTCTTCTTGGATGCGTTGTCTCGTGTTTTCTTCGATTCTTTTTAACATTACTTCAGTTAGGTCTGGCGCCAATGTAACTACAACCTCTTTCTATCTACGTCTAGGCATGCTCCTTTACTTATAGTATATATAAAAAACTTGTTATATATACTTAACGGCTTTTTGTAAATAGTTTCTAACATCAAAACTCATTACTGCTCTACTCTCTTTCTGATGATGCAAAGCCTCGGGCGGGCATCGATCCCGCGACCTACGGCTTACAAGGCCGTTGCTCTACCTGGCTGAGCTACCGAGGCAACTACGCGAACACGTACACACGCATTATTCTTAACATCAAAAATAAAAACCTTAACCAACAAAAACATAATCAAAAACACTTAATACCTACGACGTAACCCTTATATGTGCGAAAGCAACTTCAGAAATATTTTGGCTACATTACTTTAAGCTATAGCCATCAAAAAACATGCACCTCCCCATCACTTTGATGAGGAGCGAAGCGGCGAATGAGCCACAAACGCTCATAATGACACCATGCACAGGCAAAACAATACACCCACGTTAAGGTTTCACCATCAAACGCCAAACAGACACCGCCAAAAGGCCCGACATGCTACGCCGTCTGGAGGATGGCTCGGCTTGAGCGCTGAAGAAGGGCGCGGCAAACCGCGAAAGGCCCCGGGTAAGCGCATGCAGCCTTAGAACCGGGGATTCCTCAATGGGACTTCCCACCATGGTTCTTCGGAACCGTGGTGCTCCCACATGGGAGCGGGAACCCCCCGAACGGAAGCATCTTAGTAGGGGGAGGAAAAGAAACCAACCGGGATTCCCCTAGTAGCAGCGAGCGAAAAGGGAAAAGTCCAAACCAAATCCCACAAGGAAACTTGCGGGAGATGTAGTGTTACGGGCCCGGCTTCCTCCTCGCTGGCAAAGCCGAAGTGGCCTGGAAAGGCCCGCCAAAGAGGGTGAAAGCCCCGTAAGCATAAACCAGAAGGAGCTGAGCTGGAGTCCCAGAGTATCGTACCCTGGTTTGGGTGCGAGAAGTTAGGAGTCACTAACTTCCAAGACTAAATACGTCTCAAGACCGATAGCGCACTAGTACGGTGACGGAAAACTGAAAAGTACCCCGGAAGGGGGGTGAAAAGTGCCTGAAACCAGACGGTTACAGACGTGTGCAGCCCGGAAGGGTAGATCCCTCCTAAAGGAAACCGTCGCGAGACGGCAGTACGAGGGAGGGGGACCAGGGTTGCTCGTTCCGTCTAGAAACACGGGCCGGGGAGTTCACGGCTGTGGCAAGCCTAAGGGTTAGAAGCCCGTAGGCATAGGGAAACCAACAAGCGCGCAATCCTCGTAAGAGGACGAGGCGCGAAGTCTGAAAGGGCTCGGAGTCACGGCTGTGAAAACTAGAAACCGGGCGATCTAGCCCTGGGCAGGGCGAAGCTAGGCGAAAGCCTAGTGGAGGCCCGCAAGGGTGCTGACGTGCAATTCGTTCTCCAGACCTGGGGCTAGGGGCTAAAGACCAATCTAGCCCGGTGATAGCTAGTTCCCTCCAAAGTGGGTCTCAGCCCAGTCCCGAGCGAGGCGGCTGGTGGGGTAGAGCACTGATTGGAAAGTAAGGGGCCGAAAGGCTCCGCTTTTCTTTCAAACTCCGAATCCACCAGCGTCGTAGACCTCGGGAGACGGGTTACGGGGGGTAAGCTCCCGGACCGAGAGGGGGACAACCCAGACTGAGGTTAAGGCCCCCAAGTGCTGGCCAAATGTCAAACTGAAGGGCGTCGTCAGCCTCAGACAGCGGGGAGGTAGGCTTAGAAGCAGCCATCCTTCAAAGAAAGCGTAACAGCTCACCCGCCGAGGCTGACGGCCCCGAAAATGGACGGGGCTAAGCCAGCCGCCGATACCTCAGAGCACAGCTTAACGCTGTGTTGGTAGGAGGGCGTCCTGGCTGGACAGAAGCTGGGCCGTGAGGTCCAGTGGACCGGTCAGGAGTGCAGATCCCGGCGGTAGTAACAGCAAAGAGGGGTGAGAACCCCCTCCGCCGAAGGGGCCAGGGTTCCCCGGCAACGGTCGTCAGCCGGGGGTAAGTCGGTCCTAAGGCATGGCCTAACCGACCTTGCCGAAAGGGAATTCGGTTAAAATTCCGAAACCACGAAGATACATGCGGCAACGCAAGCCTAGCGCCTGACGCTTCGGGGTAGGCTGAGCAAGGCTGTCGCCTTGTTTAACCGTATAAGCCTGGGGAGTGCCGTAATGGCGAGAACTAGGTGAAAGCGGGAATAGCCGCCCGTTTAGGGCGGTTCAGCTGATTCCTGGAGCCAGTGAAAAGGGCGCTGGGAAGGATTCTTCGTGACCGTACCTAGAACCGACACAGGTGTCCCTAGGCGAGAAACCTAAGGCGTGTCGGGTATACACTAATGCGAGGGAACTCGGCAATTTAGCCCCGTACCTTCGGTATAAGGGGTGCCTGCTGTTTCAGCCTCTGGTTGGAATGGCAGGTCGCAGTGGCAAGGGGGTCCCGACTGTTTAATAAAAACACAGGAAGCCGCAAGCGCGAAAGCGTGTGAACGG
>JAIMAA010000118.1 GCA_023512225.1 Candidatus Bathyarchaeota archaeon | reverse complement strand
CAAATCTACCAGACAACCACCTTAGAAATGTTGGACGATAACCCTCAGAACTTTTGGAACAACCAGTTCTTAAACCCGCCAATGGGCTACATATCTACGCGTCATTAAAGAAACTATACAAGACAGCCAACAGTCTGTTTCTTCAATATGGAGCATCGATTCATAATTGATTTTAAAGAGTTGAAGCGTAGGAATTCATGGGCGATTGCATGCGCCAAATTCCTACGGGCATTGATGGCTTAGACAAAATGTTAAATGGCGGTTTACCAGCTGGACGTTCCATTCTTCTCATTGGTAACCCAGGCTCTGGAAAAACCATCTTAAGTTTTCAGTTCTTATGTTACGGCGCTATCCACGATGAACCGGGCTTGTACGTTTCGCTTGACGAAGATATAAAGCTTCTAAAGGAAGAGTTGGTTGGTTTCAACTGGAACATTAATAAATTGGAAGAAACCCGCAAACTGGCACTGATTGACGCTTCCCCTGTTCGGCATATTCCTGGAGAAGTCAAAATTGGCGATTACCGAATTGGCAAGAGGGACTTCAGCCTTTTCAGCTTAATAGAAATCATCAGAAACCACGCCGAAAAAATAAACGCTAAACGCATAGTCATCGACCCACTTGCCAGTTTAATTCTCCAATACGAAGATGCTGCAGAAAGGCGAAATGCAACACTTGACTTGCTTGAAGCCCTTGCAAAATTGGGAACAACCAACATAATTACCACCGAGCTTAAGGCGCTAACTTTGCAGAGAGAAGTGCTCGTGGAAGAATTTTTGTCGCATGGAGTGATAGTGCTTCATTCATGGAGAAGCCAGTTTCTCGCTCACGGCGGCATACAAATAGAGAAAATGCGTGGAATCGCTCACGACAATCAAATTCGTCCATACAAAATAACAAGCAGAGGCATCGAAGTTTTCGCGGAAGAAGAGCCTCTGGTTGACGTAGACAAGACAGCTTTTGTTCCGCAACGTTCTCCCTAAACGAGAAACACTATTCCACTTTTTTGGTCTATTTCGAAATCAACCCATTTATCGGAAGGCTTCCTTCCACGCATCTTTTTAACATGCAACTTACGAATCGTCTTTCCCTTCACGGTGCCTACATCTAACTCAATTACGCAGTCAACAAACTCTTCAAGCCGATTCACCAAACTCGGCTCAATCGTCTCCTTGCCCACAGTGAAAACAAAAGTGCCATTCACTCCTTTAATGCGTGCACTGCGGTCTTGCAGAAACTCAACAACCTTTGAAGGGTCAACATGCGTCAAAAGTGGAACAACAGAGTCAAAGAAAACTTTTGGCGACGCTCCAGCTTCGCCGGTCACCTGCGACATCACTATTCCCAAATCAGCTAACGAAAACGGCTGAACCAGCGAGTACTTTTCCTTGCTACTAACCTTCGCCATTGATGAAAAACAGTCAATGAACAAAAACTTCTTTTTCTCTTCATAGTCGGATACGTCTGGATGAAACTTCTTCATGTCTTCTCGAACTTCATTTGGGAAGCAGTCATAGTTAACGTAGATGCAAGTTTTTCCTTCTTTCAGAAAAGAATAAGCTAACTCTTGACACAAGGTGCTTTTTCCAGAACCAGGCATGCCAGTGACCAAAACAGAGAAGGAATCAGGTATGCCTCCATCAGTTATCTCCTTAAAATAGTCAAAATCTCTCACGTTTTTGCCAGAGTTCCGTTTTTTCCACAAAACTCCTCCAAAAACCAGCATTAAAGGCGGAATAACAAGCAGAAACCAAATCCAATTAGCGCTTGGTGGAGCTGAAGCATCACCGCCTTCATTTATTGTTATTGTTTGAACTACTTCTTTGTATCCCCCATTGTTGTCGATTAATGTTAGGGTCACATTAAAAGTTCCGGAAGTAGCGTAAACGTGTGTTATCATTGGGTTAGTGGTTTCTGTTACGTTGCCGTCTCCAAAATTCCAAATATAATTCACTATCGTGCCGTCTGGGTCATAACAGCCTGATGCGTCAAAAACTACTATTTCGTCCTTTTTTGGTTGTGCGGGCATTATTGTTATGGAGGCTAAAGGGAGACGGTTAAGCACAGTCACGAACTGGGTGGTAACATTTGAAGCTCCGTCATTGTCTATGACGTTAAGCTTTACAGAGTAAATTCCAGTGTGAGTGTAAGAGTGGTTCACGGTCGCGCCGACAGCGTTCGTTTCATCATCAAAATCCCAATAATAGCTAACTATTGCACCGTCGGGGTCGAAACTGGTGGTTGCGTTGAAAAGTATGGTTTCGCCTGTGTAGACGATTTGGGCGGATTTCGTGAACTGCGCGGTTGGCGGTCTGTTTTGGATTGTGATTGTGCTTTGAAGTGTGCTTTTTAGTCCTTCGTTGTCTGTTGCTGTTAGCGTGATTATGTAGGTTCCGTTTTCAGTGTAGGCGTGGTTTGCAATTATGCCCGTGGCGTTTGCGCCGTCGCCAAAGTCCCAGAAGTAATCTGTTATTGTTCCGTCTGGGTCATAGCTGTTTGTGGCGTTGAATGTTATGTTTTCTTGTGTTAATGGTGTGGCTGGTGTGGTTGTGAAGTTTGCGGTTGGCGGAGTCTTAACCACTGCGTAGATGTACTGGGTTTCGGTTGTTGTTCTTCCTGCTAAACTTGTTATGGTTGCGGTTATGGTGAAGTTGTGCACGCCCGAAACGTATGGTGCTGTGACGTTGAATTCTATGTAGTTCTGCGTCATGGAAGTGTTAAGTGCGTATTTTAGGATGTCTTTTGTGAAGTCCCATTTGAGTTTGTCCACGCCATTTTCGTTATAGTAGGTTACTGCATCGCCGTAGGGGATGTAAGCGGAGCCAGCAATGTATGTCCAGCCTTGCGGCAACGTTATGTTTATTGTGGCGTAGTTTATGCCCTGCGAGTTTCTTGACATTGTTATGGGTATAAGCCTAATGCGTGTTGATAAGCCGGCGATTGCTGTTCTGTCTTCGTTGAAGAGCCATTCTGGGTTTGGGTGTGTTTGGTTTTCGTTTGTTGGGTCTGTTGTTAGGTTAAAGTCTGCGCGGAACAGGGTTGTGGCGGCGTTGTCGTGTCCGCTGTGTGATGTGTAAAGCGGCGAGCTTAACCATCGTGTGCCGTCGTATGCTTGTACGCTGTAGGTTGTTGCTATTCCATCGTTGTTTACGGAGCACACGGGAACTTCAATCCACGTTATGATGAGGCTTTTGGCTGGCACGTTTATTGTTATGCTTCCAGGCGCGTATTCCCAGTAGATTGTTTTGTCGTCTGGATTGTATGTTGTCGGCGGCGAGGCGAAGTAGCGTGTGTCGTAGCACTGTGCGTTTCTGGCTGCGTCGATGATTTTTGCTGTGGCGTTGTAGTGCCATCTTAAGCCTGTGACGGTTATGGGCGTGTTTGTTGGGTTGTATAGTGCGGCTTGGTAGAACCATCCTGAGGGGTCTATGTTGTCTAGTCTTGCGAAGCTGGCGGCTTCAGCGTATACTTGCAGCGTTGTAGCGTCAGCGTTTACGGTGGTTGGCGTTTTGGGTTTGAGAATTTGTAGAATAGCTAAAAGTAAGAGTAGGCATAGTGTTGTCTTATGCAGTTTTTTGTTTTTTGTGTGTTTGCTGTTTTTCATTTTTTGTTTTTCCTCTTTTTCGCGTTATGAAGTGTGGATTAGCGGTTGGTCTGTGGAATATTGGTGTTTTTGGCTTCAGATTCGGAACTCGCAAGTTCAGCGATTTCATTGTTGCTTGTTCAATAAAATGTTATGAATGTGTGGTCTTGATTTTGAATCTGAACGCACAAGTAGAAAATAATGAGTGTTTATTGTGGTGGTGGGGGTGGCGTTTGTGTGGTTTGGTTTTTGGTTTCGATGTGTTCGATGAGGAGGAGTATGCCGAAGATTATGAAGAGTGTGCCTACTATGAAGCGTAGGAGTGGTTCCCATGCTATTGCGAGTACGCCGAAGACTATGCAGAGAACTGCGAGGATTGGTTTGCTTATGCTTATGCCTATTTTTCTTAGGCTGTTGTCTACGATTTCTGTCATTTCGTGTTTTCGCTCCGAATTGGATGGGCGGGTGGCGGATATTTAAGGGTGCGTGTGTAGGCGGTTTAGACGTGCTATGGATAGAGAATGTTTTCTTAGGTTTGGGTGTGCATAATGTTGTTTGGGTTGAGTTGGTTTAGTATTTGTGTTTTGTCCATCCGCGTTTGATTGCTGTCCAGAGTATTATGGCGATTAGTGCTAGGAATAAGGTTATTTCTGTGGGTATGAGCCACCATGCTAGCCAGTAGGCTGCTGGGGCGAAGTTTAGGAACCATGCGCCTCGGATTGCCCAGTCTAAGCCTCCTTCGCGTCGCATTTCTGTGCGTAGGTTGTTTATGCTTTTGTCGTACCAGTCTTCGACTAGGATGGGGTTGGTGTTGTTTTGTGCCATTTGTTGGTATGCGATTTTGTAGCTGTTTATTCTGTTGGTTAGTTGGCGGAAGTAGTCTTGTTGGGCGGCGAGGCTGTTTTCGTAGTTTTGTTCCCAGTACCATGGGCTGCTGTAGGTTGTGTTGTAGTTGTAGCCGTTGAATGTGGTGTTCATTTGTTGCCAGATTGTGTTGATTTGGTCTTCTATTCCTTCGAAGGTTGCTTGGTCCATTGCCATGGTGACGTGTGCTCCAAATAGGCGGTTGTATTGGGCTACTGCGGGGAGGTAGACGATGAAGAGGGCGGCTGTGGGTATGGCTGCTAAAAGAATGATTAATGGTGCGATTGTCCAGATTATTTTCAATTTTTTGTTTGCTTCTCCTTTTTTATGGTTGTGTGAGGTGTGATTTAGGTGTTTCGGGTTTAGTCTGTTACGGGTTTTTCTGCTGTGCTGTCGCATGGCGGAATTGGTTTTTTAAGGTGCTGCGTGTATAATTACTGTTTTGGAGTGTGGTGGTTGTGATGAGATTGAAGCGTGAGGATAGGGTGAATTTGGCTGTTAGTATGAGTGATGTTTGTATAAGGGTTTGTGCTGATGGTGTTAGAGACCAGAACCCGGACATTAGCGAGGAAGAGCTTATTGAGCGTGTTAGAGAAAGATTGATGTTTGATAAAAGGCGTGAGACGTAGGGGGTTTGGGGTTTTGGAAGGTTTTGAGGATTTTGTTAGGAGGATTGTTGGGTGTCTTAATACAGTTGGGTTGGATTACATGTTTACTGGGGCTTTGGCTGTGAGCTATTATGGTAAGGCGAGGACTACGGCGGATGTGGATGTCGTTGTTGCAGTTTCGGCAAGAGAATGGCGGGCTAGGCTTGTTTCGGCTTTGCGAGATGCGGGAGTTGTGGTTGATGAAGGGAAGATTGATGCTGCTTTGAGGTCTGGGTATAAGATAGTCACTTTTGATGATGGCAAATCGCCTTTGACTATTGATGTTATAC
>JAIMAA010000117.1 GCA_023512225.1 Candidatus Bathyarchaeota archaeon | reverse complement strand
CCTGTGGAAAACCTGTGGAAAACCTGTGGAAAACTCTCACCCCCCTCCTTTCACGCTTTTCTCCCCCCCCTAGTACTAGAAAAAAATCTACTACTAGTAGCGACTAAAATTTTTTAAAAAGACAAAAACAATTATTTAAGAAAAGACTATTACAAAAAGATATATCTTTATCTGTGAAGCAATTTGTTGATTGAGAGTATAAATAAGGTAAAAAACCTATTTATAAGGCAATTTAACTCAAAAATAAAGAAAAGATCTCATATAGGGAAGGAATAAATCATTAAAAAACATTTTCTTTGCCCTTTTATTCTTCCCTCGCCAGCCTTCAAACCGCCTTCAACCCCCCCAGCCCAAGACTCAAAGAAAATTCAGCTTTTACTTCTTAGCGTCTTATCTGTCCTGGCTGTCTCGGCGGGGCGGTTTAACCGCCCCCTCGCCCTTCGGCGGGGGGCGTTTGCCCGCCCCCCCTCTTGCTATCCAAAGGTGTTTTGCGGGGACTAAGCGCTTTTTAATTTGCAGTCCCCGCATCCCTTGCCTCGCGTATCCTGTCCTGTTAAGTTTTCAGGTAGTTCTTGCCCTGTCAGGGAATACAACTTTGTTTTGGTCTTGGTCTGGGGGGGCATTGGCGGTTTGCGGGCTGGCTCGGGGGGATGGTGTCCGCTCCGTTCACACTCCCAAAATATTCTATTTTTTTTTATTTTGTTTTTTTTTACTTTTCAATTGTTAATCATTTCTTCACTCCTGACGGTATCTGTAAGTATATATGGGGCAATAATTTACATCATAGGATAACTGAAAATCACTACAAGGACCAACAGGGATAACTACAATGACTAACAGGGATAACTACAATGACTAATAGGGATAACTACAATGACTAATAGGGATAACTACAATGACTGATAGGGATAACTACAATGACTAATAGGGATAACTACAATGACTGATAGGGATAACTACAATGACTGATAGGGATAATTATAATGACTGATAGGGATGATTATAATGATTAATAGGGATAATTATAATGACTAATAGGGATGATTGTAATGATTGATAGGGATAACTATAATGATAACGCTTCAACGGTGGTCTCTTTTCTGTTTAGGTGATTTAATCCCCCCTGCCTCGCTCCGCTCGGAGGGTGGATTTGTTGCGGTGTGTGGTGTTTTCTGACGCTCCCCCCCCCTGCCCCCAAGGGGGGGGAATAAGGATACGCTGACGCAACTGCGTTAGCAGTATTTTTTTATGGTTCGTTCCACCAGTATCTCTGGCCTGGATTCCGTGCTTCGTGCTCTCTTCTGCACTGGTTCCAGTATTCTTCTACTCCGTTTTGGGTTGGTTTTACTTCTTCTGGTAGTTCTATTAGTGGGGGTTGGCTTTTTCCTGGTCTGTATCTCGGTTGGGGTGGTATTGTGTCTCCTGTGATTGCTCCGTCTGGTTCAATTCCTTTTAGTTCGTCGTATGCTGCAATTGTTGGGGGTGGTATGTGAAAAGAAAGTTCTTTTGCTTTGCTTGGTCGTAGGATTGGGCTAATTCTGTAGACTTCTTTTCCAGGGGGGGGTGCAATCATTAGTGCAAACTGGCGATCGTCTACAGGGTAGGGTAGTTTATATCTGAATATGAAGTATCTTCCTTTCATGACTTTCATTACAGGTCTTTTTGTTGCTGATGATCCTATCTCTATTGAGATGTAGTTTGCTTTTCCTATAGAGGGTATTGGGATGAGTGCTGCTGGACAGTCTAATGTATAGGGTGTTGTGATTGAAGAGTATATTATGTTTGGGAAGGTAAGGCCTTTGGGTAAGGTCGGGAAGGCCATCCATGGGTGGTTTTTATGTATTTTAAGTCTACTCTTTCCAAGGGTCATCTCCCAGTATGGGTAAATGTCTTTGTCTGTGAAGCAATTTGTTGATTGAGAGTATGATTGTGGCAGGTTTTCAATTATTAATCTTTTCATGGTTTGCCATTGTGGTGTAAGCCATATAAGCCATGCTATTGTGCATGACCAGTTGCTCCCTAATACTTCTGTTTGTCCTACCTGTACATGGGACATGGTGACTCCTGAAGCTGCCCATATATCTGTCCACCAACTACTGCGTAGTGGCCAGTTTGATTCTACATGGTTTACCATTGTTGGCCAAATTTCTTTGATGTCGTTTTGATAATGGAAGGTTTTTGCTCCTATTCGTGTATATATTGCACTGACTCGATTCCAGGGGACAGTCCAGGTGTTGTTTTGGTATGCCAGGACTTGTTTTATTTCTCCGTATCTTAGATTGCTTCTTGGTCGTTTGCATATGTGTATGTGTCCTCTTTGTTTTTCGTATTTTATTGTTGGGGGATCTGCCCATGTCCACATGGCAAGCTGTAGTTCCAGGGGTAGTGATGCTAATATGTCCATCCATAGTTCGTTGTTCCACCAGTAGAAGAAGAAGTCGCTCCAGTATGATAAGGGGGCCATTGTGTCGTTTGCAAGTACCATCATGAGATAGAAGAATAGGTCCTTGCCTGACATGCCATATTGTCTTGCTTCATATTTGAGTAGTTTTTTGTATTGCGGGGTGAGTAGTTTATATATCCTTGCGTAGTTTCGTAGGTGTGCTTGTAGAAAGTCTTGCTTTGTTTTTCTTGGTTTTGCTTTTTTTTTGACAGGTTTTTTTGTGATGAATCCTACTACTGGAATTCCTTTCCAGTATCTCGCGTCCATCCCATGTTGGGAATATAACTTGTAATATGCTTCTTCTGATTGTGTGAATCCTTTTACTTTTGCCATGTCTTTCCTGCGGGCCCGCAGGTTTTTTTATGCTGCTGTAAATGAGTATAAGCCTGTTCTCGCTCCTTCACCTGTTGCTGTGTTCTTTGTGTAGAAGAAGTACTGTACACCTGCCTGTAGTCCGGTTAATGTGAAGGTCCAGGTTCCTGTCGCATAGGTCCCTGATTGCTCGTTCGGCTGGTTTGTCTTGCTTGTGCCGTAGTACAGTTTCGCTGTTTTGTCTTCTGTGCATTTGACAGTGATTGTCACCTGTCCACCTGACGGTGTGCCGATTACTGTTTGGTATAGTGAAGTCCAGGCTTTGCCGGCAATTGCTGCGTTGATGTGTAGTTGTATAAAGTTGTTGAATCCTGACATGGGTTTGATTGCCAGGGTCGCAAGCAAGTTCCAAGCCGCCAAGTCGTCTGCGGTCCATTGTGTTGTCTGCCACTTTTCCACGGCGTCTGTCATTTTGCTTCGTTGTGATTGCTGTTTTGCTGTCTTGGGATTCGCCGGGATAAGGTATTGTCGGACGTCGTCAATACCTTTCCATTTCATATATACCAGTGATTTTGCAAGTTTCCCGCTTGCGCCTAATGAAAATAGCGGGGCAATTACTTTAGCCATTTGTATCACCTCCTTTTTCTTTTTGTTTTTTCATTAGTTTTTGTTCTTCGTTTAGTATGTCTCCGATTTCTGCAAGTGTTAGTGTGATTCCATCTGATAGTTCTCTTGTTAGTTTCTCATGTTCATTGAGTGCGTCTACTAATTCGTCAATCACGCGTAGACAGTTGGTCCTGAGGTTCATTAAATGTCCGTATATCTTCATAAGTCCTTCTTTGATTTCTATTAGGTTTTTTATTTCTTTGTCCATCCTTTAGTCCTTTATTTCTTCGTCAGTGCGTCAGGTAGAAAGAGATCTATTATCAGTGATATTATCTGTTTCGCTTCATCTTTTGTAAGCTTCCCGTCTGATAGTGCTGTTGCCACCGCTGCAATTATCTTCATTAGCATTATTATGTTCATTGTACCTCCTGTCTAGTATCCCTTCTATCCTTGTTATTCTTCGCTCTATCTTTAGTAAGTATCCAAACAGCGTGATTATTAGCATTGTGTCTATTTCTACCATTGCTATGTTAATTTTACTTCTTTTTTTTGTTTTTGTCAAGTTTTCAAGCAATAGTAAACGCTGCAATTGTTTCATTGCAGAAAGTGCCTGTAATAATAAGATTTAAGGATACGTCAGACACTGAGCTTTTGACGATGTTTGGTGGAAACATAAAGTATGTCTATAATATAATTCCTGCTGTAGCATGTTCTGTGTCTCAAGCCTCTCTTTCTGCGCTTAGAGGAAATCCGCTAGTGGCATACGTTCAGCAAGATAATGTAGTGCAGATTCTGCAGGAGCAGTTGCCTTGGGGTGTTGATAAGATAGATGCTGAAATAGTGCATCAATATAATAAGGGCACGGGCGTGAAAATTGCTGTTATCGACACTGGAATAGATTATGATCATCCAGATCTTGCTGGCAATATTGCCGGCGGAAAATCTTTTGTTAGCTACACGCCGGATTATATGGACGATCATGGGCATGGAACACATGTTGCTGGCATTATTGCTGCTGAAGACAATGATGTAGGCGTTGTAGGTGTGGCTCCTGAAGCGAAACTTTACGCTTTGAAGGCATTGGATAGTGGAGGAAGCGGATATATTAGCGACATTGTAGCTGCAATTGATTGGGCTGTTGCTAACGGCATACAGATAATATCTATGAGTTTTGGTTCAAACAGTGACGACGTGTCAATGCGTGAAGCATGCAATAACGCCTATAACGCTGGTGTTTTGCTTGTGGCTGCAGCTGGAAACGACGGATATTGGGGCAGAGACACAGTGGATTATCCAGCAAGGTATGATTCAGTAATCGCCGTCGCAGCAACAGATCAAAACAATAACCGAGCCTACTGGTCCAGCAGAGGTCCATCTCTTGAGCTGGCGGCGCCTGGAGTAAGCATATACTCAACATATTTGGATGATGTTTATGCAACGGCAAGCGGCACATCAATGGCTTGTCCACACGTTTCCGGCGTTGCAGCACTTGTTTTTAATTCGCCTATAGATTCAGCTTATGATCTGGATAATGATGGCGTTTGGGATGCTTCTGAAGTGAGAAGGAAACTTCGAGACACAGCTGACGACCTTGGATATGCTGGATGGGATAGCTCTTATGGGTGGGGACTGGTAGACGCTGATGAGGCGGCTCCACAACCAGCTGATATGACGCCTCCGGGAAAAGTTACTGGTTTAACTGTTGTAACTGTTAGTCAAAGTCAATTAAATCTTTCATGGAACGCCAATTTTGAAGAGGATATTCATCATTACAATGTTTACAGGAGCACTTCTTCTGGATTTGCGTGCACTCCAGAAAACCGAATTGCGTCTACTGTTATCAACTCTTATTTAGATATTGGATTGGCTGCTTCAACTACATATTATTATAAGGTGACAGCTGTTGATTTGGCTGGAAACGAAGGTGAGCCTTCTGAGGAAGTTTATGGAACAACCAGTGAGGATGCAATTGGACCGGTTGTCTCTGCTGTGGTTGTTAATCCGAATCCTACAAAAGGCGCTATGTTGGTGGCTT
>JAIMAA010000116.1 GCA_023512225.1 Candidatus Bathyarchaeota archaeon | reverse complement strand
ATCCCAACATCACTCCAAATTTTTCAGCAAATTTTCTAAAGTCGTTCCAATCTGTTTCACCCTTTTTCCAAAGGTTCCACACGCATCTTCTAAGCCTTCTCTAATCTGTTTCTTCCTTTTTTAATCAGTTTCAATCCTTCCCGAATTCTTTCTTAAAGAAACTCCGTAAGTATGGCCTTTTAATTCTTACTATCAAGAGGCTCAAAACATGGAATCCTATAAGCAGAAAATCCTGGGTTGCCTAAAAGAGGCAGCATTGCCCTTGGGCGTTGAAAACATCAGAGTTGCCTGCAACATTGGAAACTGGAACACAGCCCTAAAACATTGCCTCGAACTCCTATTTCAGGGAAAAATCAGAGGACAGAAAACATCCAAAAGCTGGGTTTTCTGGGCTGAAGAGGGGGTTTCTGAAAATGAATAATGAAGACTTAAGGTTGATGAGGCAGATTGCCAAAGAAACCGTCTACGAAGTTCATGACGTGGACGTTTGGAGTGCCATATTTGAGCTTGTAAACGCTGTGGAGGCTGGAATAGCATCCTTTAAAAAGAGATTGGCTGTTGAGAAGGGCGTTACTGCGCCTTCATGGAATCCTGAGAAAATAAAATGGGAGCCAGCTAAAGGACAAAGCGGACCATATGAGCGTTCAGATGACATCAATAACCCTGAGTTTAAGGCCATGCTGAAAGACTTGGCAGCTCATCATGGAAGACTGACTCGAAACGGCTACTTCTACTGGACTTTCAAAAACGGCTCAACCGTTGGTAGGAAAAGGCGGGGTTAAACGTTTTGGGCCGAGCGTTACTTCAAAGCGTGGAAACAGCGCTTGTGGTGAACACCGCTGACATAGCTTCGGCTTTGCATAGGCTTTTCGTTAACCGCGAAGACTGCTACTGTGTTCAAAGGCGGGATGGCGGCTACATTAAAGTCGACGCTCCTCTGACAATTGAGGTTTTGCACCAGCATTTGAGGGGCGAATTGACTGTTGGAGCATATCAGCTTGGCTTAGACAACACTGTGAAATACTTATGCTTTGACTTTGACCCTGAACATTTACCCGACACACATAAAGCAGTCCAGAGGCTCCTTGCAGTTTTGTTTGAAAAGCGTAAAGAGGCAAATGATGTTGAGAGGCCAAGGGTCTGGCCGGGCGCTGTCTTGCTTGAGGCAAGCAGATGGCCTGATCCATCATACCATGTTTGGGTTTTGTTCAGCATTCCTGTGACTGCCAAAGTTGCAAGATGGCTTGGCTTACGTTGCCTTGAGCTTGCAGGCTTAGATCCACGAGAGGTTGAGGTTTTCCCAAAACAAACTGAACTATCGAAAGACAGGCCTTATGGCAACTTTGTTAAGCTTCCCCTCGGCAAGCATCAAGCCGTTGGGAAATGGAGTAAGCTCCTAAAAAGAGAAACTTTTGAACCTCTACCAAATGAGGCTCTGCTTAACATTTGGGGTGTAAGCTTTTCAGAGGCTGACATAGCCAAAATCATGAGTTTCGAAGAGAAAAGGCATGTTCAAACAACTTTAGCCACGCCTGAAAATTTCAAGCACAAACATATTTCCGCTCCGTGTATTGAAGGGCTACTTTGCGGTGTAAGCGAAGGCTACCGTAATGAGGCAGCTTTGAGGCTTTCATGCTTTTTACTCAATTTCAGAGGTGAAAATCCGGAAAGGGCTTGGATTAGGCTTCAGAATTGGAACATGCGGAATAAGCCTCCCTTGAGCGAGGCTGAACTTAGAAACGTTTTTGCCTCAGCCCAAAAGCATGGTTACATTTTCGGCTGTGAGGATGTTTTGCTTCAAAGTTTCTGTGACAAAAACCGCTGCGGTATTTTCTTAAGGCTTAGGAAACGCTTCCAAAGGATGATGATGAGGCTTTGAGTGAGTTCAAGGTTGGCGATTTAACCGTTAAGCCTCAGCTTAACCTTGAGTGGCGAAGCATTCACCCAGCGATAGGCATTGTTGATGATATAGCCTATGTGGGCGTTTGGGTTCCATCAGAGATTGTGGGTAAAGCCGGGCTGTCAAGTGTGAAGAGGCTCCTTTACCTCGTCACAAGCGATAGGGAGATGGTGCTTGCAAACGAGGATGTTTTTAGGCAGAGGAAATGGATGATTGAGTATAAGCCAATAGAGTTCCAGAACAGGTGGAGCCTAAAACATGTTAAGGCCTACCTTGACGGGGCATCTGCCAACCCGTGTGAAACTTTGGAGAGGCTTATTGAGGCTTACAGGCTTTATGTTGAGCTTCCATGCGAGGCTGAATATATCTACCATGCTTTATGGGACATTGGAACATACTTCCATCACCTTTTCAACGCATACCCCTACATTTACGTTGGCGGCGTTAAGCGAAGCGGAAAAACTAAGCTTTTAACAGTTCATTACTGCTTGGCTTTCAACGCCTTCTTCAGCAACAACATGTCAACATCAAGCATATACCGACTAACACAGAACGCCCATGGAACACTCCTCATAGACGAGACTGAAAAACTAAGCCAGCCCGATAGGGCTTTAGAGTTTAGAAGCATCCTATTAGCAGGATACAAGAAGGGACAGAAAGTTTACAGATGCGAGAAACCCCGAAGGGAGACGATTCAGCCAGAAGCCTTTGACGTTTACGCCCCTAAAGGGCTTGCAAACATCCAGGGATTAGAGGATGTTCTGGAAGACCGATGTAAAGTAACCATTCTGAGGAGAAGTCGAAACAGGGGAATTTTAAACAGGGAAATCGACGTTGAAGCCGAGCTTTGGAGCGGGCTTAGAAACGGACTTTATATGCTTTACCTGAACCATTGGAAGGAAGTTAAGCAAATCTACGATGAAATAGGTGAACTTAGTGAACGTAGTGAACTGGTGAACTTTCTGGAGACACAGGCGAATGAAAGGCTAAGGGATGGGGATTTAGACCTAATCTCAAGCAGGATGCTTGAAATATGGAAGCCAATATTCGCCTTGGCATGCTTCTTTGACTCTAAAGGCTTTGCTCATGCAACGTTCACTAATTCACTAAGTTCACTACGTTCACTTATGGTTCAGCTCTGCATAGAAAACGCCAAGGCAAGAATTGCTGAAGACATGACGGAGACTGGAGAAACGCTCTTAACGCAGGTTCTGTTTGAACATGTTAAGGAAGACGGATTCTACAAGGTTAAAACCATTAGAGAGGGCATGGCAAACCTATTCGATGAAGAGCAGAAGTGGCTTACAACAAGGTGGGTGGCAAACGCCCTCAAACGTTTAGGTTTCACCGAAAAGAGACGCGTCGGAACAGGATACGAGTATAAACTTAGAAAACAGGATGTCCAAGACTTAGCCTTAAGAATGGGAGTTGAGGAAAAGCCAAATGAAAGCCTCAAAGACATCCTCCTAAAAGCCAAGGACTGGATCGTCGAAAACAGGGATGAAAACGGTCTCATAGACCTATTCAACCTAACAGAGTTTCTTTCAGGCTTAACTGATCAACCCGCAAGGATTGTAGATTTTTTGAAAGGGGAAGGGCAGCTTTTCAATGTTGGCATTGTCGGCAAGCTGGGGGTGAAATAGATGAGCGAAAACGTTGGAAGCGACGGGTTCCTTGAAGAGGCTTTAAAACGCATAGGCGAGGCTATAAGCAACTCATTGAAGCGTGAGGCTGAGAAGCCAACTTTTGGCGTTTACAGGCCTTCCCTTATAAGCGCCTGCATTTTACGCCAGTGGTTTATCTACAAGAAAGGTTTAGCTATAAGCGAGGAGAAAGCCGGCATATTTAAAATAGGAGAGCTTTTCCACAACTTCCTCGAAAACGCTTTGAAAACAAGCCAAATCGAAGTTTTAGCCGTTGAGGTCCCCATACAAATACTTTTACCGCTTCAGCCAGCCCCGCTGTGGATTAACGGCAAGGCGGATGCGCTCATAAGGGTTAAAGGCGAAGGCGAAAAATATGTTGCAGAGTTTAAAAGCATCAGGCGTTTACCTGAGCAGCCTTTGAGGCATCATGTTGAGCAGTTGCATTTCTACCTTGCAGCATTAAACTGCCAGGCAGGGTTTATAATATACCTTGAAAAGTCAGCGCTTAGACACAGCGTTTTTCCAGTGAAGTTTGAACAAGCCGTATTTAACGCTCTCATCGATAGGGCTCAGAGGCTCCACAAAGCCCTAATTGATAATGAAAAACCAGAGCCTGACGCCCAATCCTGGGAATGCAGGTTCTGCGAGTTTAAAAATGAGTGCAAAAAGGAGGCTGGGCAGGCTCATGATCGAAAGCCATGTCGACACTGTTTCGCTAAAGTTGTTGCAGATTAAAAGCCTCATATTCGATACACAGCAGCTCCGCAGGAAGCTTATGCAAAGCCTACAGGAGCTCTTTGAAACCGTCAGCAGATGGGCTGGAAGCGACCCTGAATCCATGAGGATAGCCGGCTACATCGCCCAAGTTTTGAACAACTTGGCTAAAAGCTACGAGGAAAGACGATTCAACGACGACCTCAAGGAGCTTGAAAGGCTAATCCAGCAGGCCAAAGAACTTAAAGAAAAAGAGGGGGGAGGGGGTTAAAATTAGGCCCTCACAGTTTGTGAAGCAGCTGACAGAGCGTAAACAGATTAAGCTTTTCCTAAACCCAACTGTTTACAAGGCTTTTAGGCTTAGGTGCAAGCTTGAAAAACGTAAGCCAAACGTTGTTGTTGAAAGCTTCATGATTGCATACCTTGGAAACCCGAGGCTTATAGACCTAATCGAACGTCTTGCACATAAAAACAATGAAACGTGAAACTAATGCGAGGGGAAACAAAAGCTCCATCGGGGCTTCAATGCCCACAATGCAACTCGGAAATACTTTACAAGGATGGACTACGCTACTTAGCCGATGGCACCGTTATCCAAAGATGGCTTTGCAGAAACTGCGGCTACCGCTTCACCGAGAAAAATTGCAACAATTCAAAGAAGTTTCAACATGTTAAGAAAGTTCAGAGGCAGATTTTAAATTGCGCTGACACCTTACCTACTAACTGCCAAGGGAGTGGTGAAGCCCAAAGCAGAGCGCCCACTGGCCGACTAAGGCTGGTGCAAACCTTGGCCGAAGTGGAATCCCGAATTGGAGACGCCCAGCGGGAGGGCACAAGGCCAGACGCAGCCACCATCAAGGGTAAGGTTCTTGAATTTGCTTGGTATCTTAAGAAGAAGGGGCGAAAGCAGACAACGATTAAGACGTATATGAGTTATCTCAACACTTTAATAGAAAACGGGGTTAATGTAGAGAACCCAGAAGCTGTTAAAGACTTTCTGGCCACAGCGCCATGGAAAGACACGAGCAAACACACGTTTTGCCACCTATACACAACATTTCTTAAATTCCTCGGTAAACAATGGGAGCAGCCATCATATCATCCAACCAGAAAATTACCATTCATACCTACCGAAGATGGAAT
>JAIMAA010000115.1 GCA_023512225.1 Candidatus Bathyarchaeota archaeon | reverse complement strand
TATAAGATTCTTTTTTAATAAGTGAAATACTGCTTAAATACAAAAAGTAGATTTAGAATGTAGAGGAAATGAAACATGAAAAAGAAAACGGCGTTAATCACAGTTGAATTGGTTGATGAAAGCCTTATGGAAAACGATGAAACAATTATACGGGAACTGTTTGAGTGGTTTAGGGAAGATGCAGTTTCTATTCCTTGGGCTAAAAAAGTGAAGAACATAGCAGTAAAAGACCCTTAAACACCAGCAGCTACAAAAGACGAGCAAAGAGATAACCAACAAAAGCGAACATCAGAAAACAGTAAATTGTTAAGGCTCTATCAATTTTTCTTTGTTCCAAATCATTATTGTTTTCAGAGCTACTCAAACATGCATCACCGCTTCTCTGTTCAAAAGCTAGAAGCAAAGATTTTATGAAACCAAAATACGTATTTTAAATCCCACAGTAAACAATATCCAGAAGGTTAAAGACAAAACCAATGGCTAGGAATATAAGAGGGCCCGTAGTCTAGTTGGTTAGGACGTCGCCCTCACGCGGCGAAGGTCGCCGGTTCAAATCCGGCCGGGCCCATGTGTCTTTTTGTTGTACATGTCTTCAAAAAGGTTTATTACGTATTAATATTCACTATTCTTATCTGGAACAGGTGAAAACAATGCGAAGAAATATCGATTCATTAAAGTTTGACAATGAAGATTATCTGCAAAGAGAAACACACGACGGTTTCACATGTGGAACATGCGGAGAAATCTTCCAAAAGCCACTTTTGGCAACAGTCACATCCAACGGAAGCGCACGAACTTATCTGGCATGTCCACGCTGCATGGTAAAAGTTGGCAACATAAAAACAGAAAAAAGCGAAGAAAAAAGAAGCATAATAGACACTTCTGAGAAGAAAGGGATAACTCATGACAAAGACTCACAATGCAAACACTTTTTGGGCTATTTGAAAAAACGTTCGAGGGACATGCCTATCCCTGACGAGTGCCTGACATGTGGCAAAATGATTGAGTGCATGGTTCGTTAAAAACTACACATAATAAACAAAGAGTAGTACGAAGATGCCATAGAAATCTAATCATGATTTCTTAATAGGCTATATTCTATCCGCAAAAGAGAAAGGAATAATTATTCAGCCATAAAACTTATCAGTAAAAAGAGTTGCCAGCATTTGTTTCCATTAAGAGACTTAACACGGTCCTTACGCACGCCGCACGTAAATCGTCTAATATTAACTGCAAACATTGTTGTCTTCATAGTTTTCTGGCTCGCCAACTTTAACATAATTTTAGATGTCAAGTTTGCAGAGGACATGAACCAAAATTTTACGATGTACCCCTACCAAATAATTAATGGACAACGACTTTACACACTTATAACTTCAATGTTTATGCATGACCCGTCAGGTCTAATGGAAGGACTATTCCATTTACTTGGCAACATGCTTTACCTTTACATCTTCGGAGATAACGTGGAAGACACTTTTGGACATGCTGGCTACCTAATATTTTATCTTGTTTGCGGAATAACCGCGGCATTATCCCATATAATGAGCATATTTTTTGCACCCACAATAGGCAGCATAATCGGCATCCCCTCCAGTTCAGACTTGATGACGGGTGTTGTTGGGGCTTCAGGAGCAATTTCAGGAGTCTTAGGCGCTTATCTCGTACTTTACCCGAAGTCAAGAATTCTCACACTGGTTTTCTTTGGGTGGCCTATAATAGTTCCAATTCCAGCGGTAATGTTTCTTGGTTTTTGGTTCATAATGCAATGGTTTTATGGATTCTTCGACATCTCCGGAGGAGTTGCCTATTGGGCACACATAGGCGGCTTTATCGCAGGAATGATTTTAGCTCTTATTTTTGGACGAAGAATGAAAAAAACTCGAGACGCTAAGCGTAGTTTATACTAAATGGATTTTTGGGGTCTGCCCGTCATAAGTTCCTCATCTGCATAAATCAGACTGGGACGGCATCATCATCCCCCGAAAAGATTAACGGAAAACAACCAAATAAGCTTTCATAAAGTGATTAATGTCTTGTCTTCTTGAGGAGCGCCTTAATGGTTCCAGAAACAGCCAAAAGGTGGATTGCAGCAGGTTTATTTCCAATTTTGGTTATTGAGGCTATTGCCGTTCTAACATTTTCGAGACTTGTATGCGTGGCACGGATGATAACAAACTTTTCTTCTACATCATAATCGATTAGAGCTAAGCCTGTCCGACTTGCGCCATATTCTCCATAAAGCTTGGAAACGGAACCCCAAATCGTATCCATTAACTCTTTTGAAGTGAATAGTTCTTCAGCATCTACTCTCAAGGCTAAGTAGCGCCATCTCACATTTCTTCGCAATCCTTTCCTCTCCTGATAACGCGTATTCCTGGCGCAACAAACCGTGAATCTAGCTTTTCTCTATTTCTTCGAACGATTGCCACTGGATTTTCTGAAACCGCCTTTATAGCTGATGATGCATCCAAATCGAAAAGAGAAGCCAAGGAAGCTAATTCGCGCGGCTTTCGCAGCAACAGTTCTTCTGAAACTCCGCTGGACAGAACAATTGGAACATGAAATTCTTGCGCAATCGCTACTTCTCTTCGCAGATACGAAAGAAGTCTAGTTCTAACTGGTCCTTCCATAATGAGTAATGGTTTTAGGTCAATTTCAAGAGAAGCAAAGCTTTTTGAGGCTAATTCAGCTTCTGCCTTGTCAAAGAATCTCTTGCGAAAATCGATTGAAGGAAAGTTCAAGAGGTCCACGCGGCGGTCTTTTGCCGCTTGTCTCGCCACACTTTTAGAGTCACACATCACCGCGACTATTTCAAATCTTCTTCTAAAATTTCTTAAACTGTTCAATAATTCTTTGGGTGTTTTGGGTTTTAAATCAATGCGGGATGCAAAATCAACATCAACTTCGCTGCAAAGACTCTGTAATTGTGTAAGTTTTTCTTCAGGAACGTTTGACAGAAAAGGCACTGCGATGAGACGGTATCCCAATTGTGAAGTTTTTCTTATTATGTGCGCAGTTTGCTCCAAGTCTCTCAGATTTAAGCATAAATGAAGGTCTGCAAAGATTCTTTTCATGGAAGCATCCCAAATTTCCGGCAAACGTTCACTATTTCTTCTGGGTTAGATTTTTGGAAGTGTATGCATAAGTGTATCGGGTCTGCACGAGAAAGTTTAATTTCATTCAAATACGCCGACTGTTTATCGAGCCTTAAGTAAAGGTTTCCTTTATCCAAATGTTCCTTAATTTCCCCGCTCAACTGCTCCTTATCCAAGATGCTTAATGCAGAGGATAACTTTTCAAAAACCGCTTGGACGGCATTTTTTTCTTTAATTCTTGTTTCTAAAAGAATTATGGGGTTTCCGTGATGCCCAGTTAAGTTTGTTCTTTTAATAACAACATTCTCAATTACTTCGGCTGGAAGCGTATTATGTACGGCGTTGAGAACTTTGTCTACATCTTCTGTTGCATGTGCAAAGACTCGTACGTCAATGTAGCCTATAGGAATTTTAGAAGGCAAACACGCATCACACTAACCATGAATAAACTGTAACTTAACTTTTAGATTTTCCTCTTTTCTTAGGTCTAGATTCGGCTTTCTTGCGTTCCAAGAACTCTTTAACAACCTCAACATTTTCCTCGTGCGCGGTTCTTCTCCTCAAATCCACAGGCATGCCAAGCTTCAAGGCTTCCCTTGCGCTTATTCCGGCTTTCTTCAGTTCTTCTCGGCTGAAACCTCTTCCAAGGCGCTGTTTTCCATCTTTTTTGAAAACTGTTGGTTTTGCCGCAATCATTAGCGCCTAATCTCCTCTTGCTGCTTTTCTGCTTGGTCTGACTTTTTCGGCTCCGCGTCCCTTGTTTCTTAAGCCTCTAACTTTTTTGCCTGCGCTTGTTAAACTTCTGAAAACTCGTTTGTTATGTTGTTTTTGACCTATCCAATTAATGTTTTCGTCAGTCTTTATCGAGGGATGATGCGGGTCAACCATTATGATTTCGAACCATTTTAAGCGTCCATCTTCGCCTACCCAGTAAGAGTTGAGAACTTCAAGGTTTGGAAACTTTCTCGCGGCTCTTTCTTCAGCGATTAGTCTCAGGCTCTTTGCAGGCTTAAACTTTTTAACGCCCATTCTTTTCGGTCTTCTTCCAGCTTTTGGTCTCTGTTTTCTTAAACCTCCACGTCTGACGCGCACACGAGCCATCACAAAGCCTTGTTTTGCCTTGTAACCCAGCTTTCTTGCTCTATCCAAACGTGTTGGTTTTTCTATTCGAGTTATTGCTGATTGCTTACGCCACTCTATCAATCTTTGGCGCATCAACGCGTCTACAAAGGATTTCTCCGGTTTCGACCAAGCCTCAGCAATGTACTTGTATGCCATTTTAATTCACCTCACACTAGTTTATGGTTCAGCCTTTACGGCTACATCCCAGCGGACATCTAATCCGCCAATAGCTTTGATTCATAGCATCCTGCAGTAAAATAAACTTTTCCAGAAAACAGTCATTTATTCATTTTCTTTTAGTTAATTTCACTTGTTTAGGAGTTTTGCTTTTTTGATAAGAAAATATCCGCTCTGATTTTTCCATGTCTTCTCTGCTTCAATAATGCCTATTCGCTTTTTGAAAAAAGGCGCGTTAAGCACGAGCGTCTCATATTCGCCTCCTTCGCCAACAATTGAAATTCCATATTGCCTATTTAACTCAATTAAAGCCTTGACTGTGACTTCGTCGATTTTTCTTCCAAGCCATTCTCGGTTGAAGCCGTGTGCGTAAACTCCAGTGATGATGGTCTCGAATCTCTGTTTCAGAATTTCTTTCATAAGATTTAATGGGTTTTCTCCCCAAATTGGTGTGAGGCATTTAAGGTTTAATTGTTTGCAGATTTTTTCCACTCTCGTTTTTTGATAGTTTGAGGCGATTGCGCCGGAGACTACTGCGTCCACATCAAGCGTCTCAATTAAATGTTTAAGGTCTTCAACTTCTTTCTCCTTTATTCCGGAAGTTTCTGTTTTTACGAGTGGAATTTCAACAGCTTGTGCAAACAGGTCCATTAGGCGAATGTTTGGGTAATGAAACATCCAACTGTCCTCTCTCAAGGGAATCATGCTTACCAGATATTTCACTTCATAATCCGCATTTAAGACTCTGCGAAGTGCTAAAGTAGAATCCTTTCCACCAGTGGCTAAAACCGCGACACGCATGCACCATTACACTTCTAACTATTTAACCGATTAATCTCAAATTTAAAGGGATTGAATAGTGTCATTCCACAAGTTTTGCTCTTGCTTCCTTGAATAAAGCCTCTGT
>JAIMAA010000011.1 GCA_023512225.1 Candidatus Bathyarchaeota archaeon | reverse complement strand
CCTTTTCCAGTGGATATAGCTACGATGTCTATGTATTGACCTTCTTTGAATATTTCTGTTGGCGTCACTGTTTTTCCGAGTAGGCTTTTTGCGTATTCAAATTGTTGTTTGGCTGTTCCCCCACCTATCTCGATTTCTGCTATGTCTGGTTTTTTCTTTGGAACACTTGATTGTTTGGGCTGGGTCGAGGCGATAATGCGAATTTTTGTTATTTTGTTCATGTTTTCTTCAATTTTCTTGAGGCGTTCTTCAGTGTTGAAGTTTTCTGGGAGGGTGAATACTCTTTCGAGTTCGTCAGGTGGGTCTTTCATCCAAGCCTCAGAAAAAGGTTGCAGACCATACGGGTTTTTGGTGTAGGCGCGTATAGCGCATACGAGCATGGGTGGCGTTTCTATAACTGTTGCCGAGCGCATCACTTCTTTTCCGAAATTTGGCGAACGCTTTCTGTCTTCTATCGTGAATACGTGGGTCATTCCCGCTTTATAACCAATAAAACCTAGAAGTCTCGGAGTTTCTGCTTCTATTTTTGGCCAGAAGCGAATTCTAGCCAGTAAGCGTTTAGCGCGTTTCCTAGGTAAGTAAGCAAGTGAACCATGTCTTGGAGCGTGCGTTTTTCTATGTCCCATTGTTTTTCCGCTTCGCGTCTTTTAGGAATGAAAACAATGAGTTATAAACGTTACCGTTAATGTTTGGGTGTAACCAATAATTCGGGTGTGTTCACTAACATCGGTTAGGTTGGAAATCAGTCAATATGAGTAATCTCTTTAAGTTTTGTGCTTGCTGTCTTCGGTGTATTGGTAACTGTTAAATTTGGCGAAGCGCAATCTTTTCGGAGGAGACTTTAGCATGGATGATAGTACGTTTAAGGTTGCAGAGAGTCTTTTCAGTGCTGGATGTTTAAAGTTTGGCAGTTTCAAGATTAAATCTGGCGCTTTAAGCCCGTATTATATAGACCTTGCATGTTTATTGTCTTCTCCGCAAGCTTTATGCAGCATTGCAGAAACTGCGGCTTGTGAGATAAAGAATCTCATGGCAGTTGAAAGAATAGATAAGTTAGCATCCATTGAGCTGAAAGGCGCGCTAATTTTGCCAAGCATAGCATGTAAAGTGAACTTGCCATGTGTTGTTGTGCGAAAAGAAGAGAAGGCCTATGGAGTGACGGGCAGAATTGCCGGTGCAGAGGTTGCTAAAGGCGACAAAATATTATTTTTTGATGATGTCGTTTCTGAAGGATTGTCTAAGATTGAAGGAATAAAACCTCTTGAAGAGTTGGGGGCAAAAGTTAGACATATCATGGTTGTTGTTGACCGAGAGCATGGCGGAAAAGAGACGCTTGAAAAGTTAGGATACAAAGTTCATGCATTAGCAAAAATTTCAGAGATTGTTAAAAGCCTTCTTCAATCTGCACATATTTCAAAGGAAAAAGCAGATGCCGTGTTGACCTATATTAAAAAGACTTGACGTGTCTTGCTCACATTTATGTAATTATCACTAAATTTTTTGTCTGTTAACTTTTCCTTTTGATGTTACTAAAGTAGCTGGCATTTTGGACAGATGTAAGAGGATGTGCTTCCTGTTTTAATTTTCTCTATTGGCGTTTTACATGAGGGACACGGTTTTCCAGTTTTGTAGCCTACGAGGAATTCGTCTAAAGTGAATCTGCCGCTTTTGCCGTAGAAGTCTTTTTCGTAGGCTAATCCGCCTAATTTGATGCTGTGGTTTAGTGTGCTGATGATAGCTTTGTAAAGGCTTTCAATTTCTTTTTCCGAAATAGTCGGGATTTTTCTGTTTGGATGCAGTCTGGCTTTGAAAAGAATATCTTGAACGTAAACGTTTCCCACACCAGCCACGTTTTTCTGGTCAAGTAAGAAATCTTTTATTCTTCCCTTTTTGTTTGCTAATAGCTTCTTGAAATTTTCTAACGTGAACGATTCATCCGTAGGCGATACTCCAAGCTTGGCGGTAAGTTCATGCTTAGACAATTCTTTTTCATGAACTAAGTGAATGTAACCGAACCACCAAAAATGAATCGCAAATCCGCTTTCATCAGAAAACGCTATCTTGAAGTGGTATTTTTCCGGAAACCTCTGATTTGGAGCAAAATAGAGAAGCTCAGCTCCCATCCCAAGGTTTACGAGCAAGTAGTAGGCTGCGCTCAGTTTTATGAAAATCCATTTCCCTCTACTAAAAACCTCATTAACAATCTTTCCATTGATTATTTTCTCAAATTCGGCGACGGGGATGTTTAGGTTTTTGGGTTGTTTCGCTTCGACGATTGCTACGCATTTCCCCGCGATTTCTCTATTCATTTGCCCAGCAATAACAGTTATTTCAGGAAGCTCTGGCATAAGTTCACAAACCACAAACTGCTCTAAAGAAAAAACTTGAAATTATTAAAGGTGCCTAAAAAGTAGTAGCCATATTTTGTAACATTTAAGCTGCATGATTATGGAAAACGTTCAAGTATGGTTTTCAAGATTTTTTGGGCGCATTCTTCTGGGTTATGCTTTGTGGTGTCTAATGTTATTTCCGGGTTTAAAGGTGGCTCGTATGGTTGTCCTATTCCAGGCACTGTGGGCGCTTTGCCTTCCAAAGCTTTGGCGTAAATTTGTTTCGGCGCTTGGTAGGTTTTCCCTCTTTTTGCCTCGCGTTTTATACACACTTCTAATGGACATTCAAGATAGGCTTCTATAAATTTGGGAATCTGTTCTCTCGCATTCTCACGGTAACGCCTCAGATTGCCAGTAGCGTCAACCACGACGTTTACGCCATTTTGCGTTAACAGTTTAGCTATGTAAACAAGTGTGGCGTAGACTATATCGCGTTCTTCAAGTGAATAAGTGGGTTTAGGCGTAAGAATCTTGCGTAAAGCATCCGAAGACAACAAAGTTGCGTGAATACCATTCTGCTTCAGAAGACGCTGTAAAGCCTCAGAGACAACAGACTTGCCGCTTCCGGGAAGCCCGGTAATCCAGACGCACCAACCGTTTTGAGGCATAATGCTTGCTCCGTGGGTTATACTTTCATTGGATGCATAGATTCTCTTAAAGACTGATAATTGTTTAGTTGGAACAGGTGGCTTTTGCAGTTGCAGTCGGAAGAACCAAAATTGATTATTGCGGTTCCTTTCTTACCAATTTCTTCCGCCAACTTACACTCATCAGATTTTTCAGCCACTTTATAAAACACTTGCAAAATCTTTACATTTTCATTCTCAAGCAAGTAATCAATGTGCCAAAATTTTCGCTTAACCTTCTTGAGATGCCGTTCTACACGTTTTTCCACGCTGTTTTGGGCAGAACCTACGTATGCGTAGATGCCCTTCTCGAAAAATATGTTGCCCAACGCACCAACTTGAATTTGGACGGGCTTAACAATTGAAATGATTAAAAGATAGACGCCTCTCACAGGACTCATCCATGTCAGGAGTTACGGTTTTGGTACCATTTCAAAATCTCTTCTACAGCCTTATCGGAATAACCCATTTCCTTGAGTGTTCGTTTTAAATCGTTAACAGAGTTAACCTCTTCCAACCACGGCCACCACAGACGAACAGATTTAGTTGAAAACCTATTTATTCTTTAACCCAAACGTTAGCCATACAAACTTGGTACCAGCGATATAAGCTATTTGAAGTAGGACTCGACAGTTTCAAATTCAAACTCCTTAGCCTTCAGCACTCGAGTGGCAAAACGGAAAATCCTCTTGCGCACGTCCACAGACAAATTTGGATACCATACAGGTGAAGCCAACACGAGACTTCTCCAAGCATAAAACGGTTGAACAACGCTCAAAATTTCCTCATCCCCAGTCTTATCCAAGTAATTTCGCCAAAAAAGCAAAAACAACCTTTCAAAAGGTCCCTCAATCTTGTCAGAGCATTGTAACGCATAAAAGAGATAATTAATTGTCATAGCGCTCACATCGTCTGCAGGTTCGCCCCATTCACCTCTACTACGGTCCAACACTGTGAAATCTAGTCCTTGCTTGAACATAACGTTCCACGGGTGAAAATCTCCATGCGTTTGAGATAGCCTATGCGTCTTGCGTTTAAGCCGCCAGCGCCATTCCAAACAGGTTTTTTCAAAGTCGACAAAAAACTTCTCGTCCGCATAGCCTAAACCGCTTGGGTAGCTGTCAGTTAACCCAAAAATGCCTTCGCCATGTCCAAGTAAGTCGCGAATACGCCTTATATAAAGCCCTGGAGCATCCTTCTTTGCTGAGTGAATTTCAGCAAGATACTCAGATAGCGCCACGCATCGTTCTTCATCCAAATCCCTCATGAAGCCTGACTCTTTAATACGGTCTAAATCGTGATGGTAAAGCACGCCGTAGTCTACAAATTCCGTTAGCAGGAAAAACTCGCTACAATCACCAACCGATTTCAATGTTTCACCATCAGTTGTGAAGGCACCTACATCAACAGAGCGCACATGTCTAGGTAACTTGTTAAAAGCGGAATGTTGCCAAAGTAAAGTAGCAGCCCTATCTGAAAAGTGGTCATGTCCAAAACCTTCTGGGCGCATCGTTTCTAGAACAACACATTTAGTTTCTTTATCTATGTTAAACTCGATAAGGTAGGGTAAGCCATACCCGAACCCTTTCAAATCTGCAACCCCCTCACCGCCGAGAGGAGCTATGCGAATAACCTTTATCGGTCTTTTATAAACACTTGACAGATACTCTTCTAGCCGTTCAACCTTCAACTCTGGCACAATACCACCAAAACGAAAAGCGTCATTATAAGTTAAAAATATAGCGATGAAAACAAGAATAAACAAAAGAAGTGCCCAAACATGAACCTTCTCATACAAAACGGAACTATACTTACAATGCAAAATCGAAAAATAACCCGAGAAGGCGCAGTTGCAATAGAAGAACAAACCATAATTGACATCGGAAAAACACACGAACTAAAGAGAAAATATGGAAGAGGCTACGAAAAAATAGACGCAAAAGGCAAAGTTGTCATACCGGGACTCGTGAACACACACCAACACGCTGCTATGAGCCTGTTAAGAGGATACGCAGACGATTTACCACTCCAAGAATGGCTTGAAAAATGGATATGGCCAATAGAAAAATACATGACAGCACACGACATTTACGTGGGAGCCCTATTAACGGCGATTGAATCGATAATGGGCGGAACAACAACAGTCAACACGATGTATCATTATACTCCAGAAGAAAATGAAGCAAAAGCATTCGCAGACGCTGGCTTAAGAGGAGTAGTAGGTCATGTATGCTTTTCATGGAGAAAAAGCGAAGACAAAAAAGCACTGGAAGACTTGGCTAAGAATTGGCACAACAAAGCAAATGGCTTAATACGCATCAGTGTGGACCCCCACGCACCATACACTGTAGACCCAGAATATATGAAGGAACTGAAGGAAATTAGAGAAAACTTGAATGAAAAACATGGCTCGCGGAATACGCCGATAATTTGTCACATCCATGTGGCTGAAACAGAGGATGAGATAGAAAAAATTCAAAGCGCCTTTAATGTCAGCGTAAAAAATGGAATAATGGAGTATCTGAATTCATTAGCAGTTTTAGACAACCATGTAATTGCAGCACACTGTGTAGCATTAACGGACAACGATGTAAAGGTAACGAAAGAAAGAGAAGTGAAAGTTTCGCATAATCCGATTTCAAATCTTAAACTTGCTTCAGGCATAAGCCCAGTTCCAAAAATGTTGAAGAAAGGCGTAACAGTTTCGCTTGGCACAGACAGCCCATGTTCAAACAATACGGCAGACATGTTTGAAGTCATGAAGACAACAGCTCTACTCCATAAAGGCTCAAACAAAAATCCAACAGTAATGCCCGCGGAAAAAGTTCTAGAGATGGCAACCATAGAAGGCGCAAAAGCCCTTTCATGGGAAACAGAAATAGGCTCAATAGAAATCGGAAAAAAAGCAGATTTAGCAATAGTCAACATGAATAAGCCACACCTTAACCCAATCTACAACGAAGCGAGCCATCTAGTCTACGCAGCCAAAGCTTCAGACGTAGAGACAGTAATTATAAACGGCAAGATAGTTATGGAAGAGCGAAGAGTAACAACAGTGAATCCAGAAAAAGTAATGAAAATGGTTGAAAAAGCCAAAATAAAACTTCTTGAAAGGTTAAACGCCAACGTTAAATAGGTATTTTTTAAATGAGCATAGAAGAAGGGAAAACAAATGGAAAATTTCAAAGTAAAAGATATCACTCTGGCTTCTAAAGGGCATCTACAAATAGAATGGGCTTCAAAACACATGCCAGTCCTAAACCAGATAAAAAGAAAATTCATCAAAGAAAAACCTTTAAAAGACCTAACCATAGGCGCATGTTTACACGTGACAAAAGAAACAGCCGTTCTTGTTGACGCTTTTCTAGCTGGAGGAGCAAAAGTTGCGTTATGCGGTTCTAACCCGCTTTCTACACAAGACGACGTAGCCGCAGCCCTCGCAGAAAAAGGCGTTAACGTTTTTGCATGGAGAGGACAGACAACAGAGGAATATTACTGGTGCGTTGAAAAAGTAATAGATAACAAACCAACAATAACGCTTGATGACGGAGCCGACCTTGTAGGTACAGTTCACAGCAAAAGAACAGAAGCATTATCCAACATTAAAGGCGGAACAGAAGAGACAACAACCGGCGTTCTAAGACTACGGGCTATGGAGAAAAATGGCGCACTAAAGTATGCGATTATAGCTGTGAACGACGCTTACACTAAATACTTGTTTGACAACCGTTATGGAACAGGACAAAGCACAATAGACGGCATTCTCCGAACAACAAACATTCTCTTGGCGGGTAAAAACTTCGTGATTTGCGGTTACGGATGGTGTTCAAGAGGAATCGCTATGAGAGCGCAAGGAATGGGAGCCAACGTCATAGTCACGGAAGTAAATCCGCTCAGAGCACTTGAAGCCGCAATGAATGGACTAAGCGTAATGCCGCTAACAGAAGCCGCAGCAGTCGGCGATATATTCGTAACAGCAACAGGCGACATAAACGTCATAAGAAAAGAACACATGCAAAAAATGAAAGACGGCGCAATACTAGCCAACAGCGGACACTTCAACGTAGAAATAAACATAAAAGACTTGGAAGAGTTATCAACATCAAAAAGGAACATCAGGCCAAACCTTGAAGAATACACGCTTAAAGACGGAAGAAAACTGTACCTTCTGGCAGAAGGAAGACTCGTGAACTTAGCTGCGGCAGAAGGACACCCATCAGAAGTTATGGACATGTCGTTCGCAAACCAAGCTTTGTGCGTGGAATATTTAGCTAAAAGTGATAAAATGTTGCCTAAGGTTTACTTGGTTCCAAAAGAAATAGACGAAACCGTGGCAAAACTAAAACTTGATGCAATGAAAATAAGAATAGATGAACTAACCAGCGAACAGAAAGAATATTTGGCAACATGGGAAATGGGAACGATATAGCAACACACTGAAAACAATGGTAAACTTTAAAAGGTGTAAGAAGGTAAACATGGCTTACATATGGTGATGTAAATATGGTTAGTAAAGATCAATCAATAGGCGGAATAATATTCATAGTTTGCTTTGTGGTTGCGATTTTCTACATTCTGACATTATTCTTCCCCCAATGGCTTTCAGTCTTCGGAGTATCAACCGCTGAAGCCGATTTAGCTGCAATACGATTTTGGGTTGTCGCAGTACCCGTTTTCATAGCTTTCATTGCCATAATGGCGATAGGTGCATGGATAGGATGGACAATGGCGACGACACCGCCACCTAAACCCATCGAAGAAATAACCAGCGAAATGGAAGAGAAAAAGGAAGAGGAAAAAGTGGAAGAGAAGCCGCTGGAGCCACCACCTCCTCCACCCGAAGAAGAGAAGAAGCCAGAGAGGAAGAAGAAAAGCGAAAAGTAACAGTAACCCGCAAAAACTTGTTAGTTAAAAGCGCGGCTTCTACGCTTATTTTATTTTTAAGAATATTAATTTATTGAAGGATATTTTATAGTCCAAACATTTTGAACACAAAATGCAATGCAACATAAACGGCTGCTGCAACACCAAATATAACTATTATGATTTTGGGAGAAATTGAAATGAAAGGAGTTTCCTCGCCTTTTGGTTGTATTTCGTATTCTTTAATCTCATGCGTCTCAGCGTCAACTCTGACAAGAGCAGTAAGTTTTTTCATCTCCACTTCAACAGTGTAGATTCCCTCTTCCAAAGAAACTCTTTTAGGTTTCAAACCGCCTTTGTGACCAATTCTTTTAAGGAAACCTGTAGCGATGCTCGTTACTGTTTCAGCGTTCAGCGTCTTTGATTGAGGAATAGCCGAGGTGACCGCGCCAGTTCGTCTCTGCAAAGTGGCTGCCAATTAATGCTGTCCCCTATACATTTGTAGAAGAAAACGCGATAGTTTAAAAGAGCATGTGTGTATCATTGATAACCAACTTAACCAGTCACATTTTTGAGCATACATTGCACTATTTTTTCACATGTCATGCATTCTTCAGGGATTTTTTCCTTTGATGCCCGTTGACTAAGATACCCAAAATGGTGTTCGCAGCCCGGTTTTTTTATTGGTTTTTCTGGAGTAAAGGGCACTGTGGGTTTTTCGATTTCCAATTTTTCCACCTTCTGTTCTTGTTTCTCTTCATGGACTAATGGAGTTTCTTCTACTATTATTTCCGTCAAGCAATAAGGGCACGCGTCGTAGACTTCAACTTTTTTGGAGCCTAAATTTTCGGCTTTTATTGGATTAGCGAAAGTTCTTCCACAAGAAGGGTTTGGACATGTAATGCTCTGATTTTCTGTAGTTGATTCTTTCTTTTTCGTAGTTTATAACCCCCTTTACATTAAATCGGATTCCGAGTTTATAGTATTAGCGAATCCAAAATAAGTATCCTAACTAACTACCTAATAATTGAACAGTGCAAGTCATGGAGAAGCCAATTTCTTCAGGTCTTCCTCTCCACCAGCATAACCAGAGGCGATTAAAACGTCGCCCACTTCGATTTTTGATTCAGGTCTTGGTCTTATACACTTGTCTCCTCTCCTTATCGCTAGAACCCACATGCCAGTTTCTTTTGGAATTTTAGCATCTCGTAGAGTCTTATTTGCCAAGGGAGAGTTTTCGGCGACGCTAACAAAAGTAACGGTTTCTTCAGCTTCTTCTATTGTCATCTTAAGAATTGGATGCGGCTCAATTCCTCTTAAAACAACCTCAGCAATTTCAGCCGCAGCGTCTGCTATTTTCTCCGTTACAACGCCTAATCTTATTAACCCAAGGAAGCCTTTAGCTTCTTCTTTTTTGAAGGAACTAGATAAAACAAGTAGTTCAAATTCCGTGTGCAGTTTATCCACGTATTCCTCGAGTCTTTGAACTTCTTCGGCCAATTCTTTACTATTCAACAGTAACGAGGAGTAGGCTAAATCCATCATCAGCTCAGATGTGTCTTTCAATTCAACAAAACGGTCAACAATTTCCTCGAATTGTTTCTGCCGCCGTCCCACCATTGCCGTTTCTCTAGCATCTATTGCTTTTCCTTCGGTGAGCGCTTTAAATTCCCTGGCACCAATGGGAGCTCCGCGGGTTATGAGGGTGTCGCCATCTTGAATGTGCTCGGTTTCTTTCGGGTTTATTATCCAGTCTTTATTTCGGCAAATCGCAATTATGTCGACTCCCATTCTTGCCGCCAAATCCAGCTCGCCTATACTCTTTCCAATAAGCACAGACTCCTTAGCTACCTTAGCTCGTGTTAAACGCTCCTCAACCCTTTCAAAAATCTCACCCACAATAGGGTGCACGCCAATGTTTTGTGTAACTATTGCGGCAATATCAGCGGCTGCATCTGAGATTTTGTCTGCTGCCGCAGCCACGGTAGAAACCCCAACCAAAGCCTCAGCGTCTTTAGCGTCTCTGGCAGCTATCATAACTGTCATGTCCAAAAAATATGCCAGTGTATCAACGCGTTCTTCAAGCTCCAGGACATCCTCTGCAAGCTCTTTATCATTAAATAAGGCAGCAGAATAAGCCAAATCAATCATCAATTCAGAAAGATTCTTCATTTCCAAAAGCAAGTCTCTAACAGGTATTGGTTTGTATTCTATCTTTTCGAAGTGAGGCATACTTTTAAAGTCGCTCCATGGCAAAGTATAAGGTAAGGCATATTTTAACTCTATCCTCCTAAGAGTGAGCCAACCAAAAATAGGGCAACAAGCAACGCGATAGATGTCATGCTGTCAGCAAACGAACTTTCGATGGGAATAACGAAGTTGTCTGGGTCTAAGCCTTTTTGGAATGTTAGAATTGAAATTGCGTACGAAACGAGAATTATTACTGTGACTGCAATTACATTCGCTATCAACAAAACAGAAACGAGATTTAAGAATTCAAACGATGAAAATATGCCATTTATGGATAAAGATAAAACACCAAGAAGGACAAAATATAAAACGGAAGCCCCCCAAGCACTGAAAATCTGCGTCCTATGCTGCTTTATGGAGGAAATAGATGGTTTAAGCATACCTAAAGCAAGCTTTGTTGTTGCTGTTGATCCAACAACCGACCCCACATCTCCCACCAAGTCTATCAACGCAGGATAAACCGTGTAAATTTCTCTTCTATCTTCCACAATACCACTTATTTTCTTTAAAACAGTCCCTGTGACATTAACGATAATTGCAACAAATAGCATTGTAAACAAAGACTCTTTAACAGTCTTTACAAACTCCTTGCAACTGATGTTTCGAGGTATAATGTAAATCATTAGGATTACGGGAATTGAACAGATAAAAACAAGAGTGTACATGCCAAAATTACTGGCAAGAAAGAACAGGTTCAGCACCAAAACATAAATGATGGTTATAAATATGTCTGCGGCAGTTGACATTATTGGATACACGACAACATCAGGGTCTAAGCCTTTCTTAAAAGTGACGAATGCAACCGCCATAGTAGCTAAGGTTATTGTCAACCCTAAAGTCATGGTTGCTACGATAACTACTAAAATTGCCGAAAAATCTGTGAATGAAATGCCCCAAAAGAGAAGACCGAAGATTAAGGAGAACAGACTCATTACTATACTAGTGATAAATGTCACGACTATAAGAGCTGCATACAACTTGTAAAAACTCTCAGTATTCTTTGAAAAGCGCGGGTAAATTGTGCCGATGTGCAATGCCGTACTTAAACGCCCAATAAGCAAACCTCCAATAACACCTTTTGCACTTACAATAGCAGGATATATCGCAATAGCCCAAGGAGAAAGCTGAAAAACGCCAAGCTGAAGAGCGACCAAGAAGCCAGCGAGTAACCCGCCAACATCGAAAGAGAACGCAATTAAAGTTTCTTTAAACGTCTTAAGGAAAGCTTTCGAATCTACAATGTTACTCATCGGCATAATGCCTCCTTTTGAAAAATAACGAGCAAAAATGGATTTTGGAACGGTCTAAAAAAGAAAAACCGTTGGGAGTACTTTCTTGCCGTAAGCGTTGTCAGTAGAAAATCCTTGTAAATACAGTTTAGACTTATGGTTAGCTTCACTTTGTTCACCTTCTTCCGAACCCTCTGCATCCTCGTCCATCCATAGGCACCCCTTCAACATAGCTGTTTCAAGCAAACCTCCAAGTTCCACCCGGGATAGATGCTCCTAAACCATAACGGTTGATGCAACATTCCTTAAATAAGTTTCCAAAAGCTTAACAAAAATCATTATTAAAAATTCATAACTGTTTTAATTACCCAAACTCTAACCTTTTCCGAGTCTAACAATGGTGAAACATTTGTATACTGTATGGATAAAAATTGACGATACTTTACCGTGGATTGAGTTAAAAGGAGAATACTTGACAAAAAAAGCAGCTAGAAAGGCGGTAGAGGAATTTCTAAACAATGTTGATGTAAAATTTGTGAAAATACCAGAGAACAAACGAAATATCAAGGCAGTAGTAACAACGAAGGTAACGTAGTATAAAAGAGTCTGGTAAACAGAACGCGAGCATATTTTTGGGTAAGTCACTACATTAAAAAAGGTGTTCTTTGCTAAGGAATGGTTTGCCACCGACTTTACTAGTAATGGCATTAGAAAAGCCTATCTCACGGAGTCTATAAGCTATGTTTTCTATATGGTCGGTGTAAGTGTTAATGAATACTGAGGGTCCAGTGTCCATAGAAAACCACACGGGTATGCCTTCACGCCGCATTTTCTGCACTTCTTTTATTATTCGCACTGTTTCAGGCTCCCAAAGAATCAGGTGGGCTTCTCCGGTCATTGTGCTAGCGTGCAGATTTAAGCTGTCTTCTTCTGCAAGCTGCCCTATTGTGGCAACGTCGCCTATTTTTATAGCGTGCTTCATTTTTTTGACGATGTTTTCCACGTATTTTAGTCTAGCCTTGAACAATGGGGAACTAAGGACTTCACTGTGCGCTTCATCCGTCTTAATAGTGGAAAATATTGGAACAATAACCATGCCCAAATCAACGGTTTCTGGCTCTACAATTGGCTCAGCATATGATTTACCATTTTTGTTTGCATACCATATTGCGAAGCTTCCGGCGAGACTTCTTGTGGCTGAACCTGCGCCGAGCCTGACTACTTCAGAAAGCGAAATGTAATCAATCTCAAAGTCTAAGGCGGCGCAAGCGGCAAGGCCAAGGGCGGCGAAAGCAGAAGCAGAAAAGCCCAAGCCTTTTCCGCCAGTTATGCTGTTTTTGGACATGACTTTGAAGCCTCCGGAATATTTGGCAAGGTTCCTTAATCTGTTCAGAACGACTTCGACTCTTTCAAAGTCTTTGCCAACAACTTCTTTTCCGTTAATTATTACTGAGTCTTTTTTTGATGAATTGACTGTTTCAACCGTAGTTATAGTATGTAGATTTTCGATGCAAACAGATATGCTGTCGTGAAATGGAATTCTCAGTTTTGCGTCTTTTAATCCGTGATACTTGATTAAGCCTTGAATGGGATGCGCAATCGTGGTCGCCTTCATAGCATCTAACTTAACCAAATCAAAGTTTTAACTCTTTAGCGCCGGGGGGATTTAAGCACCAATTTACCAGTGAAAGGATGTCTTATTTATGTTTGGTGAGAGTTCGAATCTTGACTATTAATACCGTATATGTGCGTGCAACAGTGGTAGACCCGTCTACTATGAGCCAAATATGTTCTTATCTTTGTTAGTCTAGCACAGACTCTACATTCAGATTGAGCACAATTTCTGCTATATCACTAGCGTACTCTCCTGTTCTTCTTACACTTTCAATGAGCAATCTTAAACTGGCGATTTCTTCGATTCCAATTTTCTGAGAAGAAAGAACAGCTTCTTTTTCTAATTTGGCAATTTCTTTTGTCCTTTCAATGACGCTTTCAGCTAGAGTGAAATCATGTTTGAACAGGGAATCTATTGCGTTTTCAAACGCAGAAATAGCTAAGGTGCTCATAGCCTCGATTTTTTTAAGAGCAACATCATCTACACGTTTATTCAATAGCAAAACATTCTTCGCAATACTCACTGCATGGTCGGCTGTTCTCTCCACAGACTTGGTTATGAGCCTATAGCCAAGACAGTCTCTCGCACTAGATAGTCCGATTTCCGTGATGATTCGTGGATTAGCAATGGCTAGCTTGAGTTGACGTATTATGTAAAGGTTGAATCTATCTACCTCAGTGTCTGTGTCGATCACAGCTTTAGCCAATTGATGGTCTATCTCTCTAAGAGCTGCCATCGAGTCTCTATGCATAGAAGAGGTTATGATAGACATCCTTCTCAATGAGCTTTCAACGGTAAGTTCAGGATAACTGAGCAGAATCTGTAAGGTCAACTCGTTAGGCGTGTCTGTTACAATTTCAGTGCCAACCAAATATCGCCTAGCAAAATCTTTCAAAGCATTCCGCTGTAGCGAAGAGAGCTGTTCTTGTCCTTGCGCTCTCACATGTATCATATTATATCCAACCAAGTATGCGGAGACTGCCTTCCTTATTATTGCGCCAGATTCATCTCTTTTTGATACTTTTATAATTGCCTCTTCTTTCTTTTCTTGTTTTGCCAATCCGGAAGGTGCCAATGATAGCGAGCCGTCTCCTTCTTCACGAAGAATTAGGAAGCTTCCTTTTCGCAGTTGATTGCGTGTCACCCATTTTTTCGGCAGTGAAATTATGTAAGTTGACCCTCCTGTTACCTGCAGTTTTCTGGCTTCTCCTTCCATTGTTTTAGAAATGTCTCCCATTTCATTCGCCTATGTACCAGCATCGTAAATCTATTTATAAACGTTTCTTCTATATAGACTCAATATATTATTGGGAGAACACATATAATTGTTGACAACACTTTGCAACTTGAAAAGACGAGCACGAAAAGGAGATGTATAAAAAGTGAACTACAAAATAGTTGCTATCACAGAAGCGGTAATACTCATCGCAGTCACAGCAAGCTTCGCAGTCTATGGTATGTATTTCACCAATCAGCCAATCAGATTAAGTGGTGCAGGCGCAACATTCCCAGCTCCGCTAATCCAAAAATGGAGCGCGGAATTCAAAGATATGACAGGGGTACAAATTAACTATGAAGGAATAGGCAGTGGAGGCGGGGTGAAGCAATTCACCGAAAAAACCGTCGACTTCGGAGCAAGTGATCCACCAATGAAAGAGGCAGAGTTTTCCGCAGCACCAGGAACATTACATATTCCCATTACAATTGGAGGAGTTGTGCCCATCTACAATATCCCTGGGATACCAGAAGGACTCAACTTTTCAGGGCAAGTGCTTGCAGACATATTTCGCTTGAATATCACTAGATGGAGTGACCCAAGAATAACAACTATTAATCCTGGTGTAACATTGCCGGATGCCGAAATAATAGTTTGCCGTAGATCAGATTCTAGCGGAACAACCAAAGTCTTCACAAGCTTCCTTTCAGACGAAAGCGCGGCATGGAAAGCCACGTATGGAGCAGCCAACGTAATCGACTGGCCTTCACAAACTATCGGCGGGAAAGGCAATCCAGGCGTAGCAGCCGCAGTACAGCAAAACCCGAATTCAATAGGCTACGTAGAGCTTTCCTATGCTCTGGAGAGTAACATTTCCTACGGAAAAGTGCAGAACGCAGCTGGCAAATTCGTTGAACCCACATTAGAAACACTAGCTGCTGCAGCATCTGCTGTATCGTTGATTCTCCCGCCAGGAGACGCAAGTTGGGCATCAGTAGGAAGCTATTTCAACCTTCACAATGTAGAAGGAGCTGACAACGCATATCCGATCACCAGTTTTTCCTACATATTGGTTTATAAAGAACTCAATGTTAGGTCTGGAATGACGTTGGAAAAAGCTAAGGCTTTGACTTGGTTCTTATGGTGGGCAGTTCATGATGGGCAACACTATGCTTCTGGACTTTCATATGTTCCTTTGCCTCAAGCAGTTGTAACGCATAATGAAGCTACACTACGAATGATAACTTTCAACGGTCAACAAGTCAACGATTGGGCGTAGAGAGAAGACAATGAGCCGACACAAGAAACCCCAAAATTTTCTTTCAAAACTTAAGACTAATCCTAAAAAGAGGTTTTCAGGGGATTCAGTTTTTAGAACAGTCGTTGCGTTGATTGCATGTAACATTTTCATAATTCTTGGATTAATAATCTTCAAAATAACTCAAGGTTCATGGCTGTCAATTCAAACCTACGGCATAAACTTCCTATGGGGAACAACATGGCAGCCATTTCCTTCAAACCAAAACACTCCACCTATTTTTGGTGCATTACCACTTATCTGGGGCACTTTAACTACTTCAGCAATCGCCTTGTTATTAGGTGTTCCAATTAGCCTTGGTATAGCTCTAGCCCTTTCCGAGTTTGCGCCAAAGAATTTTAACTATGTTTTTTCTTTTTTTGTAGAATTACTTGCAGCAATACCCAGCGTAATATATGGTTTATGGGGAATACTCGTCCTGATTCCATTTCTTCAGAATAATGTATATCCGCATCTGCAAGCGGTGCTGGGTTTTCTGCCATTCTTTCAAGGTACAATACGTGGTTCGTCGGTATTAACTGGAGGCATTGTTCTTGCGATAATGATTATTCCAACAGTGTCTGCCATATCAAGAGATGTTTTTGCCGCTGTTCCGAACAGTCAAAGAGAGGCAATAATTGCATTAGGCGCAACTAGATGGGAAAAGGCAAGAATTGTCATGAGTTATGGACGCTCTGGTGTGGTAGGAGCGGTAATGCTTGGGTTAGGTAGAGCGGTTGGAGAAACAATGGCTATCACGATGGTCATTGGAAACTCGTTTAATATGTTTACGTCTCTTTTTGAACCTGGTTCCACATTAGCTTCGATTATTGCAAACGAGTTCACTGAAGCCAGTTCTCCTCCAGTCTACATTTCTGCATTGATGGAAGTTGGACTAATACTCTTTGCTCTTGCAATAGCGGTAAATGCCTCAGCGAGGCTGATAATTTGGCGTTCAACACGGAAAATTAAGGAAGTGGAGATGTTTTGAGTTGAGAAGTTACAGCTTCAGAAAACTGGATAATAGGATAATGATCTCGCTAGCTTATGCAGCTCTTATCATTGCGTTGATCCCGCTTGCCAGTATCCTCATTGAAACAGTTGGCAGAGGATTCTCAGCGATAAGTTTCAGCCTTCTCTTTGAGGAGATTCCTCCATTGGGTCAGCCTGGCGGAGGAATAGGCCCAGCCATCCAAGGAACATTAATTGTAGTGGCATTGGCGTCAATTATGGGAATTCCAATCGGTGTTTTCTCAGGAATATACTTGGCAGAATTTCGGCAATCCCGACTTGCTTCGGTAGCGAGGTTTCTAAACGACGTTCTGACAAACGTGCCCTCGATAGTGCTAGGAATCTTTGGTTGGACATTGATAGTTGTTGTAATAGGCTGGTCTGTCATCGCAGGTGCCATAGCATTAGCGATTATGATGATTCCAATAGTCACAAGGACTACAGAAGAGGCAATAAAGCTCGTGCCTATAACTATTAGAGAGGCCGCGATCGCGCTTGGCGTGCCGCAATGGAAAACAACTTTGACGGTAGTTCTAGGTAGCGCAAAAAAGGGCATTGCCACAGGTATTCTCCTTGCAGTCGCAAGAATATCTGGTGAGACCGCTCCTTTACTCCTAACAATACTTGGCAGCAGATTCTGGTTCAGCGGGTTTACCCAGCCCACCGCGGCACTGCCCTTAGCGATATTCAATTTTTCCCAGTCACCCTTCAGAACTGTCGATTTACCTCGAGCATGGGGCGCGTCTCTGATCCTTATTTTCATCGTACTCGTTATAAACATAATTGTGAGATACGCTACCAGAGAAAAATACGGATAGGCTTATGCATGAGCTACAAAATTGAAATTCAAAATCTAAGTGCGTGGTTCGGAAGCAAACAAGTTTTGCAAGATATCACGATGAAAATAAAGGAAAATGTAGTAACCGCCATAATAGGTCCTTCCGGGTGTGGTAAAACTACGCTCATAAGATGCCTTAACAGAATGCATGAGCTGACGCCAAAAACGAAGGTCACTGGAAAAGTTTTGCTAGATGGAGAAGATATCTACGGCGAAAACGTTGACCCGGTGACTGTTAGAAGGAGAATAGGCATGGTTTTCCAAAAACCAAATCCATTTCCAATGATGTCAATCTATGACAATACTGCAGCTGGGTTAAAGCTTAATGGTGTTACTGACAAAAAAAGGTTAGATAAGATAGTTGAGAAGAGTCTAAGATCTGCTCACCTGTGGGACGAAGTTAAACTGGAATTAGGAAAATCAGGCGCAAGCCTTTCTGGAGGACAGCAACAAAGGCTGTGCATTGCTAGAGCGTTAGCAATCGAGCCAGAAGTGATTTTAATGGACGAGCCAACATCAGCTCTCGACCCTACAGCTGCAGCGAAAATAGAGCAACTTATACGAATCTTGGCTGAGGACTATACAGTGGTCATCGTCACCCACAACATGCAGCAAGCCGCAAGGGTTTCAGATTTTACTGCCTTTCTCTATCTAGGGAAGCTTGTAGAATATGGATCAACCAAGGATATTTTTGAGAACCCGAAGAGTGAATTGACGGAGAAATATATAACAGGAGAATTCGGCTAGGTGAGAAAAACGATGAGCAGAATAATAGACGTTGGTTTGGAAGAACTTTCAGTAATGCTTTGCAGAATGGGAGAACTCACGTACGAAACGGTTTCCTTATCGATAAAAGGCTACCTAAACGGCACAAGTATATACTCTCAAGTTCATGAAATGTCAGATGCGCTTATCTCCATGTCAGATCAGGCTGAGGACAAAACCTTTGAGCTAATTGCACGGTTTCAACCAGTAGCATCTGATCTCAGAACCATAAAATCATACATGAAAATATCCTACGATTTTGCCCGATACAGCAGATATGCCCTCGACATATCCTACATCAATGAACAGCTTGGCGGGCTGAAAGAATGTGAAGAATGGATAAGTAAATACATTGAAAAGATGAGCGAAAAAGTCTTGAGTATGGTTCGAACAAGTATTGATGCACTCAGAAGCCACAACACACTCCTTGCCAAAGCCATCGCCAAAACAGAAGAAGAAGTAGACAAAATGTATTTTGAATATCTTGATAGATTGATCGAAACAGCGCCAGCAACAAGCAAGTGCACGATCTCAAGCGTACTCGTAGTAAGGTATCTTGAACGAATAGCTGATCATGCCACATATATATGCGAATCAGTGATTTACCTCGCGACAGGTGAAAAGACTACGCTAAGATAATTTACATCAAATTAGACTTCTTTACCAAAAATAGCCTAGAAAATAGCTTTAAACGGTAAAATGGCGCCGGGGAAGGGATTCGAACCCCTGCGAGCCCGAAGGCCCACTGGCTTTCTGGTCGGTTGCTCTTAGCCCCCCTTATATATAGGCTGGTTGATCTCGAGGCCAGCGCGTTAACCGCTCCGCCACCCCGGCTCAAATAAATGAAGCGTACTTGTCTTCTAAAAGAGTTTTCATTATTTGGAGAGAAGCGATGGAAAAAACCATTGTTTTTTGTATTTATGTTTTGTTTTGTCCCATTCATAGAGTATTTTTATTGCTTCGTTAGCGATTTTTATTGCGTTTTCTTCGCCTGCTTGTGGTTTGAATTCGTCTGTGCATCTGTTGGCGTAAACAGCACACACGGAACCAGCTCTTAAACCGTAAAGACTCGCAAGAGTATATAGCGTGGCTGTTTCCATCTCAAAATTTAACACTCCCGCTTCTTGTAGTATCGAAAGCAAACTCCCAGTTTTTGCTGCTCTTATTGGACGATTTTGTCCAGCGTAGAAATCTGCCGTTGTCGCCGTTATGCCCACATGATAGTTGCTTATGCCTAAACTTTCAGCAGCTTCAATCAGAGCCAACAACACTTCGTAGCTGGCAACCGCGGGATACTCAGGCATAATGTAACAGTTGCTTGTGCAGTCAAGGCGCACGGCGGCAGAAGAAATAATCACACCACCGCATTCAATGTTTTTCTGTATTGCGCCTGTACTTCCCACACGAATAAACGTCTCCACGCCTACGCGGGACGCCTCATTAACAAGTATACCAATGCAAGCGGGACCAATACCGCTAGACATGGCAGAAATGGGAACCCCCTGGTATTTTCCTGTGAAACTTCGGAATTCACGATGACAAGAAACTTCACGGGCAGAATCCCAAAAGCTGACAATTCTTGGAACACGGTCAGGGTCGCCGGGCACAAGCAAGTATTTGGCTAAGTCGCCTTTTTTGCATGCAATATGATATTGTTTAACACTAGAAAGCTTTGAATGCAATCGCCTTCACCAAAATTAAGATTAAGCATACAGCATTTAATAGTAACGTAATTTGAGGAAATAGCCATTGTCTAGTGAGCAGAGAAGAACAAAGTATGATATTTACGCCAATATCATAGAAATAATAGCAATGAAAGGACTATGCTCCTTAACGAGAATCTCTTACGGCGCCAACATGCCCGTTGACAGAACAAAGAAAATCTTGAATTTCCTTGTCTCTCATGGATTTGTCCGCGAAGTAATAGTAAACGACTCCAAGAAGTACAGAGCAACAAAGTGGGGCTTAGAATATTTGGAAACATTCAAGAGAATGCGAAAGTTCTTCGCTGCTTTAGAGGAAAAGTAACAAATTGTAACTACCACATGTGTTCTCTTCATGTGCGTCGCCTTTTAAGGGCTGTAGAAGGTAATCTGTTTTTAGTTAAAAAGCGAGGTGAATGAAAAATGGCACGTCATATAAAGAATGAGGTAAGTTTGACTGGAGAGCCAAAGAAGAAGGTTACTATTGGAGCGAAACTGTTTGGATTCATTAAAAACGTCAATGCCACGTTGATCAAGTCAAACTCTGCATTACCAGTTAGAACTGAAACCGTTGAAAACTACGCGGTAAAGGTAGAAATGGAAAGAACTAAAGCAGCATACTGCAAACTGAGAGGAACATCAACCAATTGAGGTGGAAAACTAGTCACTACTTGTGAGTCCCCTTTTTAAGTACAGAAAAAGATTGATGCGAGGGTTTAAAATGAGTGAAAAAATAAACGTCCCCTCAAAAAGCACCGTAACTTTAGACATAGTAAACGGTGACCTAAGGGTAGGCAGAAACTCAACCATAAAAGGAACTGGAACGCCGCCAAAATTGAAAGTTCTCGGCAGCATTTACTGTGAAGGAAACAACACTTTCGAGTGCGATCTGTCAGCGGAAAATCTGGAAGCAGAAGAGGATGTGACCATACACGGAGACTTGGAGATAGAAAATTCAGTTGAAGTTGAAGATGGACGACTTAAGGTCTTCGGAAAAATGACTGCCAAGCGTATGGATATTGACAAGGCATTACATGTCAGCAAAAACTTGATCGCTGAAGAGATAAATGTGGGCGGAAGCCTAAACGTGGAAGGAGCATTAAAGGCGGAAGACATCGACGTCGGCGGAAGCCTCAGAGCTAAAGGCGAAGTTGAAGCAGCCAACATTGACGTGGGAGGAAGCCTCTTAATCGAGTCAAAAAGTAACATCAAAACACTGGAGGTAGGAGGAACCGCCAAAGTAAATGGAGGCAAAATAGACGAAATAAATGTCGGTGGAAGCTTTGAGTCAGATGATCAATTGGAATTTGAAAGCATCGATGTCGGCGGAATTGTACGCCTCTCCAACAAAAACAAAGGGCGCAAAATAGATGTAGGAGGCTCATTGGAAGTCAAAGGAGACCTAAATTTTGAAAACATCGATGTCGGCGGAAAAGTAGAGCTAACGGGCTCAGGAGAAGGCGTGGAAATCGACGTTGGTGGCAAACTAGGAGTAGGCAAATCTTTGAAGCTCTCAGGAGAATTGGAAGTAGGAGGTATAGTCGAAATAGGCGAAGAAGTTTCCGCAGAAAGTATCGAAGTAGGTGGAGCGTTAAGCGCAAAAAAGGTTACAGTAGAAAATCATGTAGAAGTTGGTGGCTCAATAAAAACAATGGAAGGCGTAATAGCGCGTTTTGTGGAGATAGGTCATAGAGGCAAAGTTCAAGGACCCATAAGAGCAGAGCGAGTTGTTGTTAACAAAGGCGCCAATGTGGAAGATGTTTTTGGGAAACAAATTATAATGAGAAGAGGAGCATCTGCTAGGAATGTTTATGGCGAAAATATTGTTATCGAATCTCATTGCCGCATAGATGGCGAAGTTCGCTACAGCCGCGAATTAAGAATAGAAGGAGATGTGTCATTAGGTAAAGCTCCACAAAAAGTGGAAAAACTTCCTTTTTGAGGCAGCAAAACTTTACCTTTTAGGCATAACCAAATCCGCTATGTCTACGCTGTGCTCGTAGATTTGTCTTAAGAACGAGGCAACTGCTAGAATCTGTGGCACGACATCGAGCGACTGAGCCCGGGCAACCTTTTCAATGTTTGAGAATGCTCTATCAATTTTTTCTCGCATATTTCGCACGTTTTCCGCCAAGGTTATGTCGCCAACAAAAAATGCGGCTAATGCATTTTCGTGAGCCTCAAAACAGAGCATGTGAAAGTCTACAAACAATTTCTTTAAATCTTCAGCAAGTTTTGTCTCCTTCAACTCAACAGTTTTCATTGCTACACGCGCACATTCATCTCCGATGGCTTCTACAAGGCTTGCTGCTAAGCGATAATCCAAGCATTCAATCGGGCTAACACCAAGTTTATCGCTTAAACCCGGATTCTGGATTATTGTGCGCAGAATACGTACCAGAAGAAAATAAAGCCTGTTACTTTCGTCGTCACGTGCAATAACGCTTTTTGCCAACTGCACATCTCCGTCAGTAAAAGAGTTGACAACATCTCGATGCATGCTTGAAACAATCGCGTAGCCACGGCGGAGAATTTTTTCGGGAGGAAAACTCGAAGGCTCAAGCAAACATTGTAAAACAATTTTTGCGTAATCTTCTTCAATAATTTCCAACCCAACTAAACGGCTAACAGTTCTTTTGACAGCATCCCGCACCTCAAAGCTAATACGTTCCTTCGACTCAACACGAATAATGTCGAACCCAAGTAGATACTTACCAATAATCTCACGCCCCAAGTATGGTCCAGGCTTCAAGTTCGCAGTAAGGGGGGAGGGTTCCACGTTGTACTTGGTGTCTATCAAGAGTTTGCCATTGGCAGTCTCGTTAATGGCTACGACAGACCCTTTTTTCAAACCATACTGTTCTGCCCAAGCTCGTGGCAAACATACGAAAAATGTTCCGGTTGGAGTGCGTTGGACTTTGCGTAATTCACTCATGTGTATCGCCATATCCCTAAAGTTAGTATTCCGGCTTCGAATATTAACATATCTAAACAAAATGCCAATTTATAAATCTAAGCGTGTGTGTTGAAATTGAAAGAAGAATGTATAATTGGTATAGATTTGGCTGGAACTCCAAAGAATCCTTCAGGATTGGCATTTTGGAAAAATAAGACGGTTAAGGCATGCTTGTTGCATGGCGACCGAGAAATTTTGGAAAACATTACCAAAAATAGTCCATCACTCATCGCAATAGACGCTCCTTTTTGTCTTCCTCAGAAAGGATTACTGAGAAAAGCAGACAGAGAAATGATAAGGAAAGGGTATCGTGTTTTTCCGCCAGTTCTGACAGCAATGAGAATGCTTACATTACGTGCAATTAAATTGAACAAGTTAATAGGGAAAAAAGGATATAACGTAATAGAAGTGCATCCTACTTCAACGCGTAAAGCATTGGAGATGCCGCTAAAAGATTGGGGAATAATTCAAGCAGCTTTCAAGAGTATGGGATTAGAAGGTGATGTAAAAGCACGTATGTTGACACCCCATGAACTCGACGCCGTAACAGCTGCTTTCACAGCCCATCTCCATATAAACAATCAAACAGACGCCTTAGGAGACGAAAAAGAAGGCTACATAATAGTGCCAAAAAAGAAGAATTGGAGAACTATTCGAATATGAGCGGAATAGAAAAACTACAAAAAGCCATTGAGCTGACAATCTCAGCAGGATACCAGATGAACAAGGAAGCCTTCGAATTTTTAAGCACGCTAGCGGCGACGGAAGACCCGACAGAAATCATAAGCAAGTTACTACAGAAAATAGAAACTCAAAAAGAAAAACCCCTATTTATTGAAAGAAGCTTTTTGGAGGAGATGGTCAAAAAGCCAGAACCTACAAAAGAAATTGTAATTCAGCCCCAAGAGGAAAAGCTGCAAGAATTAAAAGAACCGCAAATAACAGAAGGAAAGAAACCTTTCCATGCTTACGCGAAGGAAGTTGATGCTCAAATAAAGGTTATTGATGACCCTACCGGCAAACTAAGCTCAAGCGGAACAGTAGAGGATTATCTTGGATATTTTCGCGACAGATTCGAACGAATAGGAAAGTTGCTAAGGCAGCGAGTGGACGTTAAAAGTGCAACGTCTGTAATCGATGCCTTGAAGGCACCGCCAAACACTAAACTCAAAATAATAGGCATAATAACAGAAAAGAGGGAATCAAAACAGAAAATACTGCTAACAATTGAGGATTTACACGCAAACGCAATGGTGCTTGTGCCCCAGAACGCGCCAGAGGAATTACAGAAAAAGGCGCGGATGCTCATGCTTGACCAAGTGGTTTGTTTAAGTGTTGTAAAAACCAGAAGTAACCTCTTAATTGCTGAAGATATTATTTTACCAGATATCGCCCAAAAACCTCAACACAAAGCCTCTGTTCCCGTTTATGCTGTTTTAACTTCAGACATGCATGTGGGCAGCACAAAATTTCAAAGAGAAGCGTTTAATCGTTTCATATTGTGGCTTAACGGTAAATACGGAAATGAAGCAATGAGGGAGATGGCAAGCCACGTTAAATATGTTTTAGTAGCAGGGGATATTGTGGACGGAATAGGAGTCTATCCTAACCAAGTGAAAGAGTTGGCAGTACGCGATGTTTATGAGCAATACAAACTCGCCGCAAAATACATTGAGCAGATACCGGACTACATAGAAGTAATAATCATACCCGGGAACCATGATGCCCCAAGAAAAGCCCTGCCTCAACCTGCAATCGCAAACACTTACCTAAAAACATTAGAAGAATCACGAAATGTTCATTCTCTCGGAAACCCTTGCCTCCTAAGTCTGCACAACGTAGAATTGCTGTTATATCACGGCCGCAGTTTAGATGACATCACCTCAACGATTCCGGGAATGGATTTTAACCACCCAGAAAAAGCTATGAAATTGCTATTACAGAGCCGCCACTTAGCACCAACATATGGTGGAAAAACTCCGCTTTCGCCGGAAAACAGAGATTTTCTTGTTATAGAGCGCGTTCCGGACATTTTCCACGCAGGCCATGTACACGTTCTAGGACATACAAATTATCGAGGGGTCTTAATTGTAAATTCGGGTGGATGGCAAGAACAGACAAGTTACATGCGACGGCTTGGGCTAATTCCTACTCCAGGAAAAGTTCCAATTGTAAATCTTCAAACACTCGAAGCCACGGTTATTCCATTTAGTTAGGACAGCCCTCGTGCAATTAGCCGCGCAACACGAAGTGGCTCGGGAATTCGTCCGCAAATCGACAATGCCCGAACAAGTTTACATGCCCAGCGGATGTTTCCGCCTATTATGGCAACGTAAATCGGTTGCTTACCAAAAGAGGTAATAGTTTCATGAAATGGTCCTAATTTTTTAAAAGCATCCCAGCGTGTCTCCCAATCTTTAAAATGGCGACGGAGAGCTCGTTTCACCGCCATGTTGTTAGGTTTTGTTCGCGTTACCACAATAAGTGGTTTTCTAAAACGCCTATGAATCTTCTCCGGGTCGACAACGTTGAAACCAGCGAAAGAAATGCCGGCGAGGAAGATAACATTAAACGTCCACTTGTCCAAGATTTTTATGAGCTTTTTTGTTGCATCTAAGCCGTCGACAAATATGCCCGTTATTCTTACGTCTTCAAGGATTTGTCTTTTAAGTAACACCGCGGCAAGAACTGCTTTTTGTGTTATTCCTTTTTGAAAACTTCCATCCTCAACTCCGACTACTAGCATGCTTTGAAAGGCATTTTGCTTCATATTCAACCAATCGCCCGAGCCTGCCGTCATTGGCAAAAACATCTCTAATACTACTGCGGGCTATCTCCAATCTAATCTTTTTTGTGCGCCCATATCTTCCCATGCTTACGATTTTCGCGTTCACTAAACCCATAGAATCCAGTTCACTCACTAATGTGCCTAAACGTCGCTGCGTTAACGGCGCAAGACCCAGTTCCCCGCAAAGTTCACTGTAAACATCGTATATTTCGCCAGTTATTGCACGTTGAACATCTGCCTTAGTTAAATGGTAAACGCTCAAAATCACCAATTTAGAATGTAAAGTTAAATTCTTAAGAGTTTCAACGACACGGTTATGTTCGATGCTTTTTTCTGCATCTCGGACATGCTCTTCAGTGACTACGGTTGCGCCTTGTCTTTCAGCAATCTCTCCAGCAACACGCAACAAATCCAACGCACGCCTAGCATCACCATGCTCTGCAGCAGCCAAAGCAGCACAGAGGCTTAACGCAGCGTCAGACAACGTACCCTCAAAAAACGCCAGTTTTGAACGCTCAAACAAAACATTCCGCAGTTCACTTGCATCATATGGTTTAAACACAATTTCTTCTTCACTAAGCGAGCTTAAAACGCGAGGGTCAAGATACTCCTTCAGTCGAAGATCATTAGATATGCCAACAATGGACACTTTGCTGTTAGATAACGTTTCGTTTATTCGTGTTAACTCGTAAAGAACTCCGTCGCCATGCACTTTTATTAGAGTATCGACCTCGTCCAAAACTATAATTAACATTATTCTTGAGGCATTTAAGCCAGTTTTGAATCTATCAAAAACTTCTCCGACAGATAGGCCAGTAAAAGGAACATTTATGCCCACACTTTGGCATAACACCGCAAAAACACGGTACTCTGACCCCGCCATTCTACAATTTATGTAACAAAACCGTGCAGGGGCATTAAATTCCTTAGCTTTAACTTCAAGATGAGTGAGCACATATTTTGTTACAGCTGTCTTTCCTGTTCCAGTTTTTCCATAGATTAAAACGTTGGAACTTCTCGCTCCTTTGAGAACAGGAGCTACTGTTTCCCCAAACTGTCGGATCTGTTCTTCGCGATGAGGCAGCCTG